>NZ_CP097150.1:334604-669209 GCF_023370075.1 Deinococcus sp. QL22 | reverse complement strand
AATTTTGATCGTTCTAAAAACGGCACTGACCAGCAACACCGCCCTCTTCTCTGAGGCCGCCCGCCTCTGGCCCAGCGAACCCACCCTGGTGAACTTCCAGCGTGTGCTCGGCCTGCTCAGCACCGAGCAGGCGCAGGCGGCGGGCGGTTCAGGCAGTGCAGTGAACTTCCTGAGCGCCCTGAAAAACAGCGCCGTCTTTACCGGCCTGATCGTCTTCGGCCAGACCTTCTTCTCCGCCATGGCTGCTTACGCTTTCGCTCGCCTCAAATTCCCAGGCCGCGACGCCATTTTCACCATGTTCCTGATCGCCATGATGATCCCCGGCATCGTCTTGTTCATTCCCAACTTCATCACTATCAAGAACCTCGGCTGGCTGAACACCATGCCCGGCATGGTCGCCCCGTTCGTCCTCATGACCCCGTTCGCGGTGTTCTTCCTGCGGCAGTTCTTCTTGTCCTTGCCGCGAGAAACCGAGGAGGCGGCCTTCCTCGACGGCGCGGGCCCCTTCACTATCTTCTGGCGCATCACCCTCCCCATGAGTCAGGGTCCGCTCGCCACACTCGCCATTCTCACCACCATCGGCATGTGGAATGAATTTTTCTGGCCCTTCCTGATCGCCAAGGACGAAGCCTCCTTCACGCTCCCCGTCGCCCTTCAGGTGTTCAAATCCCAAACCCCTCAGGGCATTCCGGACTGGACCGGCCTGATGGCTGGCACCTTTATCACCGCCATCCCCGTGTTCCTGATGCTCATCATCCTCGGCCGCCGCGTCGTCGAATCGCTCGCCTTCAGCGGCACCAAGTAGAGGTGTTCCATGACCGGTCCCGCACCCCCCTGCTCACCACGGCCCGCCCCGCGTCCAACCGCTGCCTCTCACTCGCCCTTGGAGGGAACCATCATGAAAAAGCTCCTGACCCTGACCGCCACCCTGACTGCCCTGACGACCCTCGCCACTTCTGCCAGCGCGGCCACCACCATTGAATACTGGCTTTGGGATGCCAACCAACAACCCGCCTACGCGCAGTGCTCCGCAAGCTTTACTCGCCAAAACCCCGACATCAATGTCAAAATCACCCAGAAAGGCTGGAATGACTACTGGACCGGCCTGACCACGGGCTTCGTCAGCGGAACTGCTCCCGACGTCTTTACCAACCACCTCGCGTACTACCCGGAATTCGCCAGCAACAACCAGCTGGTGGATCTCAACCCTCTGATCAAACGCGATAAGGTCGCCACGAACATCTACTTCAAAGGCCTGGCAGACCTGTACGTCAAGGACGGCAAGCGCTACGGCCTGCCCAAGGATTTTGACACCGTTGGCATTTTCTACAATGCAGACATGCTCGCTAAAGCAGGCATGAAGCCCAGCGACCTGGCCAACCTCACCTGGAACCCCAAAGACGGCGGCACATGGCAGAAAGCCATCGCTCGGCTCACCGTTGACCGCAGCGGGAAGAATGGTCTGAGCCCCCAATTCAACAAGAAGCAGGTCAAACAGTACGGCTACCTGACCGGCTACGGCGCTGGTTTCAACGGGCAGACCGAATGGGCCTTCTACACCGCACCCATGGGCTGGAAACACAACAACGGTCTGTTCGGCACCAAGTACAACTACGACGACCCCCGCTTTGCCCAGGCCATCCAGTGGCTTGCTGATCTGAACCTTAAGCACGGCCTGATTCCCAGCTTCAAAGACGTGCAGAGCAGCGGTGACGGCCTGTTCCGCGCAGGTCAGGCGGCCATGTTCATCAACGGGTCGTGGATGATCAGCGACTTCACCCAGAAGCTCCCGTTCAAGGTCGGCATCGCCCCGCTGCCCAAAGGCCCAAACGGGAAACGCATGAGCATGTTCAATGGCCTGTCCGACGCCATCTGGACCGGCAGCAAGAACAAGGAAGCGGCCTGGAAGTGGGTTAAGTACCTGGCCAGCGCCGAATGCCAGAACACCGTCGGACGTACCGGCGTCGTCTTCCCCGCCATCCCGTCCGCCACCAACCTGGCCGTGGCCGCCCACAAAGCCCGCGGTGTGGACGTCAGCAGCTTCGTCAGCCAGGCCAAGGCCCCCGGCGGCACCTTCTACTTCCCGATCACCGACAACGCCGCGCAGGTCAACGACGTCATGACGACCACCCTGCAGCGCGTCTTCCTCGGTCAGGTCAAAGCCAGCGCCGTGCTCAAGGAGGCCAACGCCAAAGTCAATGCGCTGTTCAAGTAACTGCCGATGAGGGAACAGCCTGAGCGGCTGTTCCCTCCTTCTCCCAAACGTCCTCAACCCCAGAGAGCGAGGTACAACCATGACCCCACCCAAAATTGCCCTGATCGGTGCCGGTAGTACTGTGTTTGCGCAGAATCTGCTCGGCGACATCCTCAGCTTTCCGGAACTTGCGAACGCGGACATCCGCCTGTTTGACATTAACCAGCAACGGCTCGACGTTACTGAGCAGGTCGCGCATCGGGTGGCGCGGGCCGTCGGTGCACAGCCCAGTGTCCGTGCTACCACCGAACGTGACCGCGCGCTGGACGGCGCGGATTTCGTGATCAACATGATCCAGGTGGGCGGCTACCAGCCCGCTACCGTCACCGACTTCGAGGTTCCGAAGAAATACGGCCTGCGTCAGACCATCGCGGACACGCTCGGCATCGGCGGCATCATGCGTGGCCTGCGCACTATTCCAGTGCTGGCCGACATGAGCCGTGACATGGAACGCTTGTGTCCGGACACCCTGCACCTGAATTACGTCAACCCCATGGCCATGAATGTCTGGGGCCTTGCCCGTCTCTCCCCGCGGATCAAGACGGTCGGCCTGTGCCACTCCGTGCAGCACACGGCCAACGAACTCGCCACCGATCTCGGCGTTCCTGTAGAAGAGATCGACTTTCTGTGCGCCGGCATCAACCACATGGCCTTCTACCTGAAGTTCGAGCATCAGGGGCAGGACCTGTACCCACGCCTGATGGAACTGGCGGAAAGCGGGCAGGTGCCCGCAGGTAACCGCGTGCGCTACGAGATGCTGCGCCGCCTGGGGTACTTCGTCACGGAGAGCAGCGAGCACTTCAGCGAGTACGTGCCGTATTTCATCAAGCGCGGCCGGGACGACCTGATCGAGAAATTCAACGTGCCTTTGGACGAGTACCCACGCCGCTGCGTCTCACAGATCGGCGGTTGGGAAGACCTGCGGACCCAGTTGCAAGATCCCCAGGCACCCCTGGAAGTCAAGCGCAGCGTGGAGTATGGCTCGTTGATCATTCACAGCATGGTGACGGGTCAGCCACGCGTCGTGTACGGCAATGTCATGAACTCCCCCAGTATCGGCAGCGGCAAACTGATCAGCAACCTGCCGGACGAATGCAGCGTGGAGGTGCCGTGCCTGGTCGACCGGCAGGGCGTCCAGCCCACCCGCATCGGCCGGATTCCCCCGCAGCTTGCAGGTCTGATGCAGACCAACATCAACGTGCAAGCCCTCACCGTCGAGGCGATCGTCACGGGAAACCGCGAGCACATCTACCACGCGGCCATGCTTGATCCGCACACCAGCGCCGAACTCGATCTGGATCAGATCTGGGCATTGACGACCGAGCTCTTGGCTCAGCATGGGGATTTCATTCCACAGGAACTTCAGGCCGCCGACTGAGGATGGCCGTCCCGCTTCCCGCTCTCCCATTCCCCTCTTGGAGCCCCACCATGACCACTCCCGCACAACGCTGGACCATTTCTGCCGATCCGTCCTCCCTCTTGGTTCTCACGAACGGGTATCAGTCGTGGAGTGAATCTGAACTCCGCCCGCTCACCGACACGCCCCTGCGTGCCAGCCTGCCGTGGATGATTGACCAGGGTCAGGATCCGCTGTTTCCTCCTTCCGGCCAGGCGGGTGTCTGGCGCAGCCACGGCCTGATGGCCCTGATCCGTCCAGACGGTGGGGGCTGGGTCGGCTGCGCCCTGGACCTATCCCGCTCCTTCGCCCACTGGGAAGCGCGAATTGACGTGGACCGGGTGCAGGTCAGTTGCTCAATCGAAGGTCCGGATGTGGACGTCGTCTGGCAGGAGACCAGTGACGTCCGCGACACCGTGGAGCAGCTCGCCGCCCAACTCGGCTCGACCATGGGGGCGCTCAATCCTGCCCCTCTCCGGGTATGGTGCAGCTGGTACAGCTATTACCTGGACGTCACTTTCGACATCATGGTGGACAATGCGCGTCTCGCCCGCGAGAAACAGCTGCCCTTCGACGTATTCCAACTCGATGACGGGTTTCAGGCCGATTTGGGCGACTGGTTGGAGCCGAATCCCCGCTTTGGCCGTCATGCTAAGGAATTGCCCGCGGAGCTCAAAGCCTTGGGTTTCCGGGCGGGCATCTGGATTGCGCCGTTCTTGGTGGGCCCCCACTCGAAGCTGTATGCGGCGCACCCCGAGTGGATGCTCCAGAACGAGGAGGGATACCCCCTGCTGTTCGGCAACAATTGGGGAGGCACGTACGCCACCCTCGACACCACGCATCCGGACGTGCTGACGTGGTTACGCGAGCTCGCAGCGACCATTCGTTCCTGGGGCTACAATTACCTCAAGATCGATTTCTTGTATGGTGCAGCCTTCCCTGGGGTTCGTCATGATGCCAGCGCTTCACGTGCTGAGGCCTACCGTCGCGGACTTCAAGCCATCCGTGACGGGTTTGGGGACGGGTTTATCCTGGGGTGCGGCGCGCCCCTCACACCCAGTATTGGGCTGGTAGACGCCATGCGCACCGGTCCGGACGTCGCGCCGTTCTGGGATGACGAGGCGCGGCGCGTACTGCTGGGAGACGGGGCCGCGCCCAGTGCCCGGAATGCGCTGCATACCGTGCTGGCCCGTTGGTACCAGCATCTGTGGTACCAGAACGACCCGGACGTGATGATCGCCCGCCGCGAACGCAGCTTGCTCAGCGACCAAGAACGCGGCGCTCTGCTGGGCATGCTGGATGTCGCCGGTGGTCTACGCGCCAGCAGTGATCCCATCGCTATGCTTGACGAGTCGGCTCTGGAACTCCTCAAAGCCAGCCTCAGAATCACCACCCCAGACCGCCCGGCGTCCCTCACCGAGCGCAGCGGAGACACCGTCACGCACTTTACCCGCGGCTCTTTCAACCTGCTCGGCGTGCCTGTGCAAGGACTCGCACCACACAGTTTCAGTGGCTACACGTCAGAGAACAGCGTACCGTCACAACCGGTTGAACTCGACCTGCGTGACCCGATCCATGGCTGAGTCGTTCCAGGCTCAGGACTTCGCCCTCAAGATCCTGAGAGACGACAGACCTTGCTCTGGTCTTTTCCTCTCTACAAGGAATCTGGGGATACCTCAGTTTTGCGGCTCTTCCGCACTCCCGAGGAAGAGCCGTAAGATGTAAGATCGGGGCAAGCTCAAACAACGCCGTGAGGGGAGTGAGCGTACCCGGGCATAGGCCCAGACGACGGTTCCCGCAGGGGCCTGTTCTCTTCTTGGCGCCGGAGGACGCGCCAATCTTGAGATAAGCCCAGCTTGGCCGAAAAGAGCGGTGCGGAATACAGTGATGCGGCCGCTTCCAGAAGGAGAGAACGCTCAGCGCAACCTGCCGCCTCAACTCTCCTTTTCATCTTCGCCTCATGTGCTCACCTAACATGAGACCCATGTTGTCGTCTACCCCCTTGCCCACCTATGCCCCGGTGGAGCCCGGCTGGCTCGCTGACTTCGCGCCCATCGGGCTGACCGAGCTGGAGGCGGCGGCCTTGATGGACCGCAGCGAGTACAAGTTCGCCTTCCCGCTGGCGCAGTTGCCCGAGCTGCTGCTGGCTGTGGGCGGGGCCTACCGGGTGCTGAGCGCAGGCGGGCAGACGGTGCAGGGCTACCTCAGCCGCTACTACGATACAGCCACGTTCGAGGCCTACCGCGCGCAGCACCTCGCCCGCGAGCGCCGCCACAAGCTGCGCTGGCGTCTGTACCGCAGCACCGGGGCCAGCTTCCTGGAAATCAAGAGGCGCGAGCGCGGCGTCACCCGCAAGACCCGGGTGCCCGCGCCCCATCCCCAGCCCACCGAACAGGCGGAGTTCCTGGCCACGCACGCCATCGACCCCACCGTGCTGCGTCCCGTCATCGACGTGGAGTGCAGCCGCATTACCCTGGTTCGGGTTCATCCCACGCCTGAGCGGCTGACCCTGGACCTGAACCTGCGGCTGATCTCGCCGGAGACGGGTGAATGCCATGCGTTCGGCAAGGTAGTGATCGCCGAGTTGAAGTGTCCCGGTGCCCTGCGGGCCACGTATTTCCACGGAATCGCCCGGCAACTGGGGCTGCGCGGCGGTAGCCTGAGCAAGTTCGGGGTGGGCTGCGCGCTGCACTATCCGCAGCTCAAGCACAACCTGCTACTGCCGCAACTGCGGCAACTGCACCGCCTCCAGGCCAGGAACGCCTGAGATGCCCGGTTTAGACGCGTTGCAGCCCCAGATCTTCTTGCTGAACCTCGCCTTTGTCCTGCTGGTGACGCGCGGCCTGTACAGCCGCACCCAGCAGAACCCCAACATGATGTTCAGCCTGCTGATGTTCGGCGTCACCATCTTCTTGGTGGTGTCGGTGTTCTCTGGGGCCGAGATCAGCCTGGGCTTCGGCTTCGGTCTGTTCGCGGTGTTCGGCATCCTGCGTTACCGCACTGGGGCGATCACCACCCGCGACCTGACGTACCTGTTCGTGGTCGTGGCGATGGCGATGATCAACGGCCTGTCGGACGCGCCGCTGCCCACGCTGCTGCTGGTGAACGCGACGGTGCTGGTCACGCTGCTGCTGGCCCAGAGCACGCTGTTCGCCCGGCCGCTGGCCGCCCTGCAAGTGGACTACGAACGGGTCGAGCTGGCCCCGCTGGCCCGCCGTGCCGAACTGCTTGAGGAGTTGCGGGAACGCACCGGCCTGAACATCCTGCATGTCCAGGTGGTGTCGGTCAATTACGTGCTGGACATCGTGCGGGTGCGCGTGATCTACCGGCCTAGCCCCGGCGAACAGACCTACTCCGACGAGCTATAGCGGCATAGGTGCTGTCGCCAGAGCAACAGCACCTTATTCCAGCCACGAACTGATCAATGAGGCATGTCGTTCCCGAAGGTTCACCACGCTGAATCGCGCAGCACTTCCTCATTAAACCCGCCCACAGCGGGCACAGGTAGATTGGTGGAGTTGGCCGCACGGATCACGCGAATGGCGCGCACCTGTGGTCCGGCTTCCATCGCCGCCGTGATGTCATTGTCGGAATCGCCGTAGTGCAAGTCGATGTTCAATGATTTGATAAACGGCGTCTTGTCGTACTGGGTGTCGTGGGGAATACCCCCGGAGAAATTGACGAAGTGCATGTTCTTGCTGCCAAACGTCTTGACCAGCAGCGGCGTCAGCAGTTCCATCTGGCGTGGGGCGGTGCGGCCGGTGATAAAGAAATCTGGTCGTTGCGGTTCTGATGCATCTTGATCAGGGCGCGGGCGCTGTCTTTGGGAATCGAGAAGCGGTCGCAGCCGTTCACGGCGTCCCAGAAAATCTGTTTTTTCAGGTACTCGGTGCTGCCCGGCGAGAAGGTTTGCTGGCCCCACCAGAAACACCCGCTGCTCGACAGCACGGTGTCGTCAATGTCGAAGCTGACGTTGATGGGCCGGTCTGGCAGGCTGGCCCGGATCTCATCCACAGTGACCCAGCGGATGCTCTCGGGCATTTGCAGGCTGCGTCCACTGATGTTGAGGGCCTTGTTGACCGGGTTGGGGGCCAGCGTGGGTGCGGGAGCCGTCTGCGCCCCAGCGAGGGTCAGGGCGAAGAATGCCAGGGCCGACAGGGAACGTTTCATGGCCGTATGGTACTTCTGAATCTCCTCTCATTTCCGGCGCCAACCAGACGGCAACTTTATCGGTGCTTGAGAAAGTCGCGCTGAATGTCTTGGCGCACAATCTGAAATGGATTGATGTGAGTGATCACAGACCTGAGGTCTGAAGCTTAATTTCTGGCCACCTCTCAGGGGCATCCTCCGCTCCCGCCCCGCCGTTTGTGCTACTGTTGAACCAAGCCATTTTCATTTCCTTGCCCTAACACTGGGTTTTTTTTGGAGCCGTCGTTGCACGTTTGAGCGACACCTCTGAGAAAACGTGTGAAAGAAGCAAAGAATCTAGGTGCTGTCCAACGACGTTCGCTCCTCATGCCACCGCGCCTATCCAACCGGAGGAAACACCATGTCTAACACAGCAACTGTCACGACTTCGACCACGCGTTCCCTGCTGCCTCTTCTTACACTGGGCCTGCTGTTCGCGACCACCGCCAGCGCGCAGGGCGGCACGTGCCCCCGCGGGCAGCTCGACGTCGCCTACTGCGACCGCGACAACGACCTCGTCGCGGACACTCCCACCGATCGCAAGAAGTTCATTAACCCTTCCACCTTGTACTTTGCCTACACCCCGGTGGAGGACCCAGCCGTGTACGGGAACATCTGGAAGCCTTTCCTGCAGCACCTCGAAAAAGTCACTGGCAAGCGAGTCAAGTTCTTCGCGGTGCAATCGAATTCCGCGCAGGTCGAAGCGATGCGCAGCGGACGCCTGCACATCGCAGGCTTTTCCACCGGCCCCACTCCCTACGCGGTGAACCTCGCCGGTGCGGTACCCTTCGCGGTCATGGGCAGCGACGAAGGTAAATTCGGTTATACGCTCCAGGTGTACACCCGCAAAGATAGCGGCATCAACGGGATGAAGGATTTGAAAGGCAAACGGGTCGCGCACACCTCACCAACCTCTAACTCCGGTCACCAAGCGCCCATGGCCCTTTTCCCCGAGGCTGGCATCATCCCCGAAAAGGACTACAAGGTCATCTTCTCCGGCAGCCACGACAATTCCATGCTTGGCGTAGTCGCCGGCGACTACGACGCCGCCCCGGTCGCGTCGGAAGTAGTCGAGCGCATGGCCGACCGCAAGCTGTACGACCCCAACCAGGTCAAGGTCATCTACGAGTCAGACCGCTTTCCCACCACCTCCTACAACTACGCGCACAACCTGAACCCCGATCTTGTCAAGAAGATCCGCGAAGCATTCTTCACCTTCAACTTCAAGGGCACCGCACTCGGCAAGGAATTCGAAGGCGTCAGCAAGTTCGTTCCGATCACCTACCAGAAGGACTGGAAAGTCATTCGCTCCATTCAGAAGGCGAACAATGTCAAGTACACCGCCACCGAACTGAAGTAACCCCCGTGCCGGGCAAGCCATGCTTGCCCGGCATTACTATTGTTTCTTCCCTGGAGAGCAGCATGCTAAAGATCACCAACCTGGTGAAGAGCTACGGCGCCGCTGAGCCCGTGCTCAAACAACTCAACCTCACCGTCGACCAGAGCGGGGTCACCTCGATCATCGGCTCTTCAGGGGCAGGTAAAAGCACCCTCCTGCGCTGCATCAATCGTTTAATCGAACCCACCTCCGGCTCCATCGAACTCAACGGCACTGACCTCGTCCGACTCCGCGGCTCCGAACTACGCCAGGCACGTCGGCAGATCGGCATGGTATTCCAGAGCTTCAACTTGGTCGACCGTCTGAGCGTCATGGAGAACGTCCTCTCCGGGCGACTCGGTTACGTCAGTTTCTACCAGGCACTGTCCAGGCGCTTCCCACAAGACGACATCGACCGAGCGTACCACCTGCTCGAACGGGTTGGCCTCGAGAATTTCGTCAACAAGCGCGCGGACGCGTTGTCCGGAGGGCAACGTCAACGCGTCGGTGTCGTGCGAGCCCTGATGCAGAACCCCAAGATCCTCCTCGCAGACGAACCCACCGCTTCCCTCGACCCCGTCACCTCCGAGCAAATCATGCGACTGTTCCAGGAGCTGGCTGAGGAACTCACGCTACCAGTTCTGATCAACATCCACAACGTCGAGCAGGCCAAGCTGTACTCCCAACGCATCGTGGGCCTGCGGCATGGTCGCATCATGTTCGACGGTCTACCCCAGGATCTGGATGACCGGCAGCTCGAACGAATCTACCAGGGTCTTCTTCCTGCCGGTCAGGAAACCACTCTCGAAAAAGCGGGTAGCGCGCGCCCTGCGGGAATGTGATGCTCACGAATCCTCACAAGCGCACCTGGCGCAAACCTCACTTCATAGCGCATCCCGCGCTGCGCTATGCCTTCTTCGTCGGCGTGTTCGTCTATTTTTTCTGGGCGATCAGCACCCTCCCTTTCAACTGGGAGCGAATCCAGCAGGGTCTCACCCGCGCGCAGATCATCTTCAGCAGTGCATTACCACCGGACTTCTCCCGAACTGAACTGCTTATCGAGGGATTCGTCGAGTCGATCAAGATCGCCATTCTGGCGACCGTGCTCGGAGTGCTGATCAGTATTCCAGTTGCCCTGCTGTCCGCGCGGAATATTGTGCCCGCCCCGGTCCGCACGGTCGGGCGCTTCGTTATCGTCGTGGCGCGCAGCTTCCACCCCATCATTGTCGCGATCCTGTTCGTGAAGGCACTGGGGTTCGGACCGCTGGCCGGCGTCCTGACACTCGCCGTCTACTCGCTGGGATTCGTCGCGAAGCTCCTCGCGGACGCCATAGAGGAAATTGACCAGGGGCAGGTGGAGGCGATTGAGGCGACTGGCGCAGGTAGGCTCAAAACCCTGATGTATGCCGTGTTACCGCAAGTCCTACCGCGGCAGGTCGGCCTCACCCTCTACCAGTTGGACAGTAACCTACGCGCTTCCGCCATCGTCGGGATCGTCGGCGGGGGCGGCATCGGTGCGACGCTTAACAGCGCATTCGGCCGTTACGACTACGACTTCGCCCTGGCCATCCTGCTAGTCGTCATCGCCCTCATCCTTATCAGTGAGGGCATCAGCGGGCGCCTGAGGAGAAACTTCACGTGAACAAGGTCATTGAAGCGCAAGAAAGGCACTATCACTGGCAGCTTCATTCGGCGCTGCAACGCCTCCTGACGTACCTCAGCTACCTGGGAGTGGGTCTCGTGATGTACTGGGCGATCCGGACGCTGGAGGTCGAGTGGCTGTGGGTGCTGGACGCCCCCACCCAGATTGGGGATCTGCTAGGCCGTATGACGCCGCCGGATGTCAGCCGCAGCCCCGAGATCCTCCGGGCGATGATTGACACCATCAACATCGCGACGCTCGCGACCGTCATCGCCATCGGTCTGTCCCTGCCGGTCGCCTACATCTCCGCGCAGAACACCACACCGAATGTCTTCGCGCTGTGGCTAGGCCGGCTGATCCTAGTGTCCACCCGCTCGGTGAACACCATCATCTGGGCACTGCTGTTCGTTGCGATCTTCGGCCCCGGTCCCGTCGCAGGGATTCTGGCTATCGCATTCCGCTCCATCGGCTTCACGGGGAAGCTCATCGCAGAAGCCATTGAGGAAATCGACCACAACCAAGTCGAGGCGATGACCGCGACCGGCGCGTCCAAGAGCAAGGTGCTGCTGTTCGGGGTGATTCCGCAGATCATGCCAGCCTTCCTCAGCGTCTCCATCCTGCGCTGGGACATCAACATCCGCGAATCTACGGTGCTGGGGCTGGTTGGTGCGGGCGGCATCGGGCTGCTCCTGCAGGGCGCCATCAACACCTTCGCGTGGCCGGTCGTCGCAACCATCCTTCTCGCCATCATCATCGTGGTAATTCTTGCTGAGATCGTTGCGAGCTGGCTGCGCAGCAAGGTCATCTGATGCAGCTCCCCCGCTGAATATGCCTAATCCCGAGTACACCCAGCTCATCCTCGACCTGGACGGCACCGTCTACCTGGACGGCCTGCCCATCGGCCGGGTGATCGAGCAGATCAACACCCTGGCCGCGCGGGGCGTCAACGTAACTGTCCTCACCAACAACACCAGTGTCAGCAAGAGCGACTACGTCAGCAAACTCCAACGCCTGGGCTTGAACGTCCGGCTCGAACAGATCATCACACCCGCCGAGGTGGCCGGATCGTACCTGCGCGAACACCACGGTCCAAATCCACGCGGCTTCGTGTTAGGCACGCCCGCCCTGCGCCGGCAGCTGAGTGACAATCACGGGATCGTGCACACCGACGCCGCCGCGCAGTTCGTGCTGCTCAGCTTCGACCGCACCCTCAACTACCCTAAACTGCAGCGCGCCGCCGAGCTGATCAATGCAGGTGTACCGTACTACCTCACCAACATCGACGTGAACTGTCCTACCCGCGACGGCCCGATTCCCGACTGCGGATCTTTTGCGCGGATGCTGGAAGACGTCACTGGTGTCCAACCGCTTACCCACTTCGGCAAGCCTGGGGAAGTCATGGCCGCCTACCTGAAGCAGAACGTGGCGGAGAAGGCGCTGCTTGCCGGCGACCGCCTCTACACCGATATCGAGCTGGGCGTGCGGATGGGCGTCGACACGCTGCTGGTGTTCTCTGGCGAGACGAAAGCCGAGGACCTGCCCGACTCCAGTATCCAGCCGCGGCACACTGCCCTCACCCTCGAGGCGTTCCTGGCGGATTACTTCGACTTGCGCTGAGGATGACACATCGGAACGGAGAATAACCATGGCAATACCACTCAAACGAAGCTCACAACTCAATGCCTTGAACGCCTCGGATCAGTGGGACCTCATCATTATCGGTGGTGGGGCCACCGGGCTCGGCGCCGCCGTGGACGCCGCCACGCGCGGTTACCGCACACTGCTGCTCGAAGCGCACGATTTTGCCAAGGGCACCAGCAGCCGCAGTACCAAACTTGTGCACGGCGGTGTGCGCTACCTCGCGCAGGGTAACATCGGTCTGGTGCGCGAAGCACTCCGTGAGCGCGGGCTGCTACGCCGCAACGCGCCGCACCTGGTGCGTGACCTGGGGTTCGTCGTGCCAGCCTACAACTGGTGGGCCGGGCCATACTACGGCGTGGGCCTGAAGTTGTACGACCTGCTGGCGGGGAAACTGAACCTCGCAAGCAGCAAGCAACTGGGCCGCGACGCGGCGCTGCAGCGAGCCCCCACCCTGCGTCACGACGGTCTGCGCGGCGGCATTCTGTATTTTGACGGTCAGTTCGATGACGCCCGGCTGGCCATAACGCTGCTGCGCACCTTCCAGAACGCGGGCGGCACCGCCCTGAACTACCTGCCCGTCACAGGCCTCATAAAAACGAGAGGACGCGTCGCCGGCGTGCTCGTCCGCGACGCGGAGACCGGTGAGGAATTTGAACTGCGCGCTCGCGGGGTCATCAACGCCACCGGTGTCTTCGTGGACGAAATCCGCCGCATGGATGAACCGGACGCCGCCAAGATGCTGTCACTCAGTCAGGGCGTGCACCTGGTCGTGGACAAGCGCTTCCTGCCGGGTGACAGCGCCGTGATGATTCCCCGCACCGACGACGGCCGGGTATTGTTCGCGGTGCCGTGGCATGACCGGGTGGTTCTCGGTACGACCGACACCTCCGTGGAGCGGGCCACCATGGAGCCTCGCCCGCTGGAGGAGGAAGTTGAGTTCATCCTGCGGACGGCCGCCCGCTATCTCGACCCCTCCCCAGGCCGGACCGACGTGCTGAGCGTCTTCGCCGGCCTGCGCCCCCTTGTGAAGGCCGAGAAGGATCAGTCAACCGCCGCCCTGTCACGCGACCACGTGCTGCGGGTCGCTGAATCCGGCCTGGTGACCATCACCGGCGGCAAATGGACAACCTACCGCAAGATGGGCGAGGACACCATCAACAAGAGCGCCGAGGTGGCCGGTCTGCCCCCACGCGAGTGCCGCACCCAACGGCTCCATCTGCACGGCTGGACTGAGCGGACCGGGGGCGCCCTACAGGCATACGGCAGTGACGCCGACGCAGTCCTGCAACTCGAGGGCGCCGATCGCCGGCTTCACCCGGACCTACCGGACCTGGAGGCGCAGGTGCGCTGGGCGGCGCGCTTCGAGCTGGCCCGCACCGTCGAGGACGTACTGTCCCGCCGCACGCGCGCCCTGCTGCTGAACGCACGCGCCAGCCTGGAAGCCGCCCCGCGCGTAGCCGAGCTCCTCGCAGAAGAACTCGGCCACGACCCCGCATGGCAGGCTGAGCAGGTCGTGCAGTACCAGCAACTGGCCTCGGCGTATCAGTTGCCGGGCCGCCCACCGGAAATCACGCTGCCGGAGCACGCTCCCGCGAACGCCACACTGTGACATGATTCCGTCCCACCCGCATCCGCTTCCCCGCGTTATGGCTCGACATGAGTCTAGGAGTTGTAATGTTCCCCCATGAAGACACTGGATGAGCCGCTGCAGGTGGCCAGGATGTACTACCACCTGAACCTCAAGACTGAGGAAATCGCCGAGCAACTCGGACTGTCACGCAGCCGCGTCTCCCGGTTGCTCAGCCTGGCGAAAGAGCAGGGACTCGTCGAGTTTCGCATTCATGATCACCGACAGCAGGGCCTCGAGCTGGAGCGGCATATCGAACAGCAGTACGAAGTGCCACGGGTGCTGGTGGTCCCGGTCCTGCCGGACGCCAGCGTCGCCGCGCGCACCGCGAAGGTCACGGCCTTCGCGGCGCACTACCTCAACAGCATCATCCAGCCGGGCGACATCATCGGCCTGGCGTGGGGCGCTACCATCTCCGAACTGGCCACCAAGCTCATCCCGCGTCCCCTGCCGCACATGCAGGTCGTGCAGATCAACGGGTCGGGCAACAGCGGGCACGGGTTCACGTACGCGGCGGCGATCATCACCGCATTTGCCGAGAACTACTGCGCCCGGTCCAGCCTGTTGCCCATTCCTGCGTACTTCGATCACGCCGAGACGAAGGAGGCGATGTTCCGGGAGCGCCTGATTACCCGGGTGCGTGACGAAGCGGCCAGGGCGTCCATCGTGTTGTACAGCATTGGTGTTCCCGATGCCCAGTCCTACATCTACAGCTCGGGTTACCTGGAACAGGACAACTTGCGCGAACTGCACCAAGAAGGCGTTGTCGGGGACATTGCGACCATGTTCTTCCGCGAGGATGGGACGTACCGAGACATCCGCATCAACCGCCGTTCCAGTGGCCCGGAACTGGCGTCCCTGCGCCAGCACCGGCACTCGATCTGCATCGTTGCGGGCGACAAGAAATGCGCGGCGATCCGCGCCGCCCTGCGCGGCAAGTTCATGAAGACACTGATTGTCGACTCCGCCACCGCGCGCCAACTGCTCGGCCCGGAGTAAGAAACGCGGCCCTCCTACCGCAGGCCGACTTCCCCGACAAGCGTTTAGGGCTGCCCCGCTATTGCGTCGTTGAGGTTAAGCGGCTTCAGCTTGGCGTTCGAACTCGTGAGGCATCAAGTCGCCCAGTGTGGAGTGGCGGCGCTGTCGGTTGTAGAAGACCAAGGTGTATTCGAAGATGGCCTGCCGAGCCACCGTGCGGTTCTCGAAGATGTTGTCCTCGAACAGCTCCCTTTTCAGGGAGCTGAAAAAGCTCTCCACGACAGCATTGTCCCAGCAATTCCCCTTCCGGCTCATGCTCCCCTTGGCTCGCAGGCGGGCCAATTCTCCCTGAACTATCCGACTGGCGTATTGACTGTTCCAACGCGCTGGTCTTAAGCCATGTACTTTAGTGCAAGCGGCTGTGAGATCAGACATTTCGGCAGAGAAGGTAAAAACTACCCTGCAACCGATACGGAATGAAAGGCGACCCGTCCAAGAGAGAGCGGCGTAAGGGTCATAGCGTCAAGGCGACTTTAGTCGCTTCCAAACCCCTGTACTTTCAGTGCAGGGTTGTTTAGTTCCACGGTCGCTGTGACGAAGCAGACCAGGCGCTGGACAGCGACGCAGCACTGCCATCTGGAGGGCAGCAAGCGGCAATGTGGCTGGCATATGGGCGTCCATGGCATAGCCCACCACCGCGCGCGAATGCAGATCGAGGGTGACCGCCAGGTACCGCCAGCCTTCTTTCGTGGGAACAAAGGTCAAATCGGAAGCCCAGACCTCACCCTGCTGTTGGACGTCGAACTGACGGTCCAGGAGAGTCGGGCAGACCGGAAAGGGATGGGTACTGTCTGTCGTGCGCACCCAGCGTCGTTTGCCTCTGGCCCGCAGACCCCCAGTACGCATCAGGCGGGCGACACGCTTCCTGGAGATATGAATCCCCTCTGCACGCAGCTCAGCGTGAATGCACTGGGCTCCATAACGCCCTTTGCGGCGCTGATGGATTTCAGGGATGCGCTGCTGGAGCAGCGCATCCCTGTGCCGTTGATCGGAGACAGGCCTTCTTCGCCAACTGTGATAGCCGCTCACCGAGACCTCCAGCACGCGACACATCACGTCCAGGCGGTATTGCAGACGGTGATGGTGGATGAAGCGGTACCTCAGCGTATGGGCCGTGACTACTGGAAAATCTGAAAGTTGCGTTAGGAAGCCAAGTTACAATTTAGGAACGAAGCCCGTGACGCCCTCTTCTTAGCAGCAAGACGCCCGCGCTGAAGCGGGCAGAGGGGCGGATCATCGTCTCTTCTGCTCCGTCCTTGCGGCCCGGTAGAGTAACGTTACCGACAGCACCACGACGCTGATGAGCAGGCTCAACACCGTCCACTGCATGGCGTCACCGCTCACCCCTCTACCAGACGCTCCACTTCCTGTTTGATCACGTCGGCATGGCAGACCAGCGGCGCACACCAACAGATGAGCAGCAGGCTCTCTCCTGCCCGCACGCGTTCAACTAGACCCTCTAAAGCACGGGCTTGGGGGGTGTCCGCCTGAAGGCGGGTCGGAAGCCATTGGCGGTAGAGGATGATCGTGTCCCTTCGGGTGGCGCTTTTATTGATGACAAACGGGTTGCCGAGGGTGCTGAAGTCTGCGCCAAACGCCGGTTGATAGGTGGTCTTGCGGCCCACATAGATCGGCGTATACCCCTCTGGAAGGGGCTTGCGGGCGTTGTGCACTGTCACGGTCATGATCTGTTCAATCGTACAGCCGTGGCTGTGCCGTCCAACACAGTTCCTCCCCCATGCCGTCGCTCTGCTTGCGACACCCGGTCTTGGTGGGAGGCGGCGTCCAGCAGGTCAGCGAGTTCCACAGGAGGTCACGCGGATGCAGAGGCTGAGGGTAATGGAGTATCCCGCCAATACGGATGTTCTCTCTTTTAGGATTTAGCCTCGACTTGGTTTCTCCAATCGCATCACGTCGTCTGTATCGCGGATTTCGACCGGCAAGCCCTCAGCGGTAATGACCTCAGCGGATGATCCCCGGCGACCCATCACCTTCTGGATTCGGATGGTCACACCTCCATTGATCTTGATGGTGTCTCCCTCGTTGAGTTTATTGGTGGTGACAGATTTCCAAGTCATACCGTGATTCTTCCACGGCCAAGACACTCCCCAGCCAAAGCTGGGGCAGGGGCGTCGTTAAGCTCTACTTCACCACAGCAGCGCGTTCCAGATTCAGGGCCAACAAGCGGGCCAGAACCTCGTCTTCGGTTAAGGGCCACTCCCAGCCGTAAGCGGCGGCCACCGCGTGGTCAAGGTGGGTATGGGCGGTAACCAGTGCGGAGCCTGCCTTCTTAACATGCTTCTCGAAGGCGTAGGCCTCGCCCGTGAGGTCGCTGCTGGGCCTGGGTTCACCGAGCAGCGCGCACAGGTCATGCCAGTGTTCCTGATAGGCGGCGCGTTCCGAGAGCTTGGGAGCTAGCTCCCGCCATTTGGCGGCGAAATCTTGAGGTTGCATCTGCGGCACAGCATAGAGGCGACGGGCTGGGGACACCGGCGAGGTTGCCTCCCACAGGAGCAACCTCAACTCCAAGGCGATTGTGTCCGGCGAACGCCAGATGCTCTGACGACCAGCAAGGCCATCAAGACGCGACGTTGACGCGCATCTGAATTGCTATCAGCTTGCTGTTGAGTTCCATGATTTCGATTCTGGCCGCGCGTTCTTCTACTCGGTTGTAGCCCAGCCAGACGGCGGCCCGGAACCGGGCCTCGGCCAACACAATCTGGCGCTGCAGATCGGTTTCGACCTCTGCGAGGTCAACGGTGTCACACGGCAAACTGTTGAGCCACTGTTGCCAGTCTCCGGCCCTCATGTCCGGCCTGCTGCGAAGTGAACTGCGGAGGTCAAAATCAAGAGATTCATGCATGGCAACGTACCGTGAGAACGCTTGTAGAGGGCTAAATTCAGGCTTCAGAAATCGGTGGTCCCCCATATCCTGAGTAGCATATGAAGGTCAAGCAAGGGCGGTAGTGAGTCCGCCCGTTAACGAAAAACGCCCCGCTTGCCAGCCAAAGCTGGGGCGGGGGTAAGGTGCAGGCAAGGCCCACGCAAGTCTTGAGGGACAAAGCAACCTGGCCTGTGTCAACGCCGGCCCATCACCCTCTCTGCACCCTGAGGGTGGACACCGCCACTCAGAGGGCCAGCAAGGTTTGAACGATCTGTTCGAACCCCGCGCCTTCTCGAGGCTTTTCCAGATACGTCGCGGCCCCTGCTCTAGTACGGCCTGCACGTCCGCTGGATGGGCATGACTGCTCCAGTACACCACCTGAATTGGCACCGGACACTGCTGCTGAAGCTGAGTCAAGATCTCGAGCGCCGTCTGGCCTAGGATGTGCATATCCAACACCACCAGGTCAGGGGGGTCGGGCGTTTGGCACAGGGCAAGGGCACTGTCTCCATCGGAGACCGCATCCACTTGGATGTCCGGGGCCTGGTCCTCAAAAGCGAGCCCTAAGAGCAAAGCATCTTCCAAGGAGTCCTCAATGATTAACACCCGGCGCACGTCAAGCCCAGGCGTCATCAACCTCGCTCCTGGGCAGCAATCCACATACGGCTCAGCTTAACGGCACCGAGGAGGGAAGGACTTTAGACACTGATCATCTGAGACCAATCGGGCAATCGAGCCCCTGCCCAGAAGCCAATGCACTTCTCGATCTGCTCAAGGAAGGTGTGGAAGTCATTGGATTTGGTGAGGTAGGCACTGGCATGCAGGGTGTAGGCCCGAGTGATGTCGTCGTCATGGGCCGAGGTCGTGAGCATCATGACGGGAATGAAACCTAGTCTCGGCTGGGCTTTGAGAGCAGACAACACCTCAAAGCCGGTCATCCCTGGCATATGGATGTCCAGCAGGATGACATCCGGCAAACGGGCTTCAGAATGCAGGAGAAGTTTCAAAGCCGCGGTGCCGCTCTCCACCGTCTCCAGGTGACAGGGGGCGTCTAAAAGCTCGAAGGCGGCCTGCGCCAATTGACGATCCAGAGGATTGTCATCGACCAGCAATACCCGCAGAGGTCGGATCATGACACCAGGGCCAGCATGTTCCGAAGGCTGGAAGGATGGGTCATGGTTTGAGTGTACGGGAAGCTCTTCCGGTGGAGTGTATGTTTTAGAGGGTACGAACAGAGATCAAGATCCCTGCTCCAATTAAAAGCTGCTCCGGCCTGCCCGTCCAAGCCGGGGCATTTCGCCGGAGGGACAGATTCGGCTTGACCTACCCTACAAACCACTTACGCTCTCGGTGTCTTTTGTGCCCTCTTCTGCGCCTAAGCTTTCATGAACTAGAGTTGAAGAAAACTAAAGCCAGTGGGGGTACGCTTTGAGCAGCCACCCCTCACAACCTACACATCTCACCGTGGCTAGAGGCTCTTCGGAATGCACCCACGACTCACCCGTTCCCTGCTGGTCGGAAGCGCCCTCATCCTCTGGCTGACCGCCTGCGGTCAGTCTCCCTCATCTGGTACCGCCAATCCGTATGCAGGTGGAGTGAGTTACCCCTGGTCATACACCGCCTCTCCACACCAGCTCACGCCACTGAGCCTGACCGCAGGAGAAAACAACCTGTACTACGAGCCGATCCTTGCTGCCCACAATAGTTGGGGCCCCATCGAGATCGACCGCTCCAACGGCGAGCAACAGGCCGGAGACGGCGAGACGCTCACCCTCAACGAGGTCACCTACACCCGTGGATACGGCACCCACGCGGGCAGTGAACTGCGCTTCAGCCTCAAAGGCACAGACGCGACCTGTACTCGCTTCACCAGCCAGATCGGCATTGATGATGAAGTTGGCAGCCTGGGTACTGTGGTGTTTGAAGTGTATCTGGATGGCCAGAAAGCCTACGACAGCGGCACCATGATCGGGGCGAGCGTGACCAAAACCGTTGACCTCAATATTACGGGAAAACAGGAATTGCGCCTGGTGGTCACCGATGCAGGCGACGGCATCGACTTTGACCACGCCAACTGGGCCAAACCCATGATCTTTTGCGTGGCCACCACACCCCAACCCCACCCCCACCAATGGCAGCCTCGACGTGAGCTTTCAGCGCCTGCCAGACCGCCCCATCGGATTCGACGGCGCCCTGGCACCGGAGGGTAAGATCCTGGTACGTGGGAGTGACCTGACGACCCGGCAAAACCCGGATGGCACCCTCAGTTATGGGACTGACGAGATCACACGGTACACCTCCGACGGCAGCGTCGACACCACCTTTGGGCAGGGTGGGCGCGTCTTGTTGGAGCCGCGCCATGAGAACTCCGGTGACCAAAAAGTGCTGGCACAGTCTGACGGTAAGGTGCTCGTCACTGTGAGGCCCGTCGGTTCCGCTGGGATCCGGCGCTACCAGGCCGATGGCTCCCTCGATACAGGCTATGCACAGAATGGCACCTTCGTGACGCCCTACTTCGTGCGCACGATGGCCCTCCAAACCGACGGAAAGTTGATTATCGCCGGGTCGGAGCTCGGGGGGAAGTGGCTCGTTCAGCGCTTGAATCCCAACGGCACCCTGGACACTGGGTTTGGCGTGAATGGACGCGTCACCTCTGTCTTCCCCGACACCAGTGGACGCCTCTCTTACGGCGCAACACCCTCGGACAGCGTGGTACAGACGGACGGCAAAATCCTCGTGGTCGGGGCCAGCGCCTTTGAGCAGGTCAGCGGCCGCTACTACAATTTCAGTCAAAGAGAGCTTGCTCTAGCGCGCTATAACTCGGACGGCACGCCGGACGTGACCTTCAGTGGCGACGGCCTGCTCACAGACGCGTTTATTCGGTCGAGCGAGAACTACCTGAATCAGCCGAATGCCGTGGCCATCCAAGCGGACGGAAAGATTCTGGTCGGCGGTCTGGCCCGTGTGGAAAGTAGTGTGGAGCAGGAACGCTTCGACGGCGGCGCGCTCGTTCGCTACACGCCTGGCGGCACGCGCGATCCCGCCTTCGCGTCTGGGGGAGTGGCACTGTTCATCAATAACGGGCCAGCGCCCTGCGCTGGCATCGCGGCGGTCGCTCTCCAGCAGGACGGCAAGATCCTGGTCGCTGGCCCCTATTCAAGTGGCACACTCAACAACGTGTATCAAGCCTGTGCCCACCGTCTGCAGCCCAGCGGGGTGCAGGACACCAGCTTTGATCCCACGCCTGCCCGAACCAGCAGTGGACAGGCAATTCTGGTGCAGCCCGACGGCCGTGTCCTGTTCGGCCTGCACAACATGGTTCGTGTTTGGCCCTAAAGACCGGTCTCTGCGTGTCTGGAGACATTGGGTTGGGTGATGTTGCTTGAACTTGACCCACGGCAAGTCAAGGCTCAGGCGGACTGGAAGCTGAGGTCAGCTCTGCTGCAACTGTTGACACTGTTGACCTAGGAAAGCTGCGGGTTCACGCCAGAGAAGTATTGGTACTCCGTTGACTCTTGAGATGGGAGTCCGTTGACTTGCTTTGATATTCCTAGCAACACGTTGTTTTTCGCCGCTTGGATGGATTGATCTCAGCGACGAACACGGCCTCTAACTCGTTCACTAGGCTCAGTAGACCTCTTGCGAAAGTCGTGGGCTAAGCTGGTAGCGTGGAGCGAGACCGTCTGACACGCACGCTGAAGATGAACCGCAAGCAGTTTCGTCGACGCACCGGGGTTTCCCCGGAAACCTTTGCCGAGATGGAAGAGGTGCTGACCCTCCGCGATGGACGGAAGAAGAAATCTGGCCGCCCAGCCGCGCTGAGCGTGGCTGAACAGCTGCTGATGACCCTAGAATTCTGGCGTGAGTATCGAACCTTTGCACACCTGGGTGACGATTGGGGTGTGCATGACGATGGCGTGCACCGCACGGTGCAACGCGTGGAAGCGGCATTGATCGCCAGTGCGCACTTCCAGATGCCCAAGAAACGCGTAATTCAGGAAGCGCAGCTCGTCTATAGCATTGTCGCGGTTGATGCTTCTGAGGTCCCGTGTGAACGGCCCAAAAAAAGCAGGGCGGTTGGTACAGCGGGAAGAAGAAGCGCCATACCCTGAAGTTTCAGGTGCTGATGTGCACGGTGACACAGCGCCGTGTTGGGCACCGCCACGAGTGCTGGGGCCGTTCATGATCTGAAGCTGTTCCGTCAGTCTGGCGTGCGGCTGCCCAACGAGACGGCGCTGATCGGGGACGCTGGATACCAGGGACTCTGGCGGAGCCACGGGCATGCCATCACCACCCATAAGGCGACGCGAGCGTCGCCTCTGTCAGCCGAACAGCGCCAGGATAATCGTGTGCTGGCGCAGACCCGGCAGGGGATCGAGCATGTCATCCGTCGCATGAAAATCTTCCGCGTGTTGAAGGGCGTGTACCGACATCGGCGACGTCGGTTTGCACTCCGGGTTCAGCTGATCGCTGCGCTCTGTAACCTCACCCGCGCACGTCCCGCCTGACTTTCGCAAGAGGTCTAGTCAACGGAGTACCACTATTGATATCGGTAGAAATTGAAGTTGCCTTAATTTCAAGGCGGCACGCTGGGATACGTCCAGCACAAGACCTGACTTGATACCACGACTCAGATTTACACCTGTATCAATAGAGCTCTGCGGCTCTTGTCGCGGCGTCAGCAGCACGGGCAGCGTCAGGGGAGAGCCCGACTTGGTGACCCGTCGGACTGCCTTCAATCGCATACGGATCACCTTCTTGGATGACGCAGGCCGCTTCGACATCCTCTGGCCATTGGGGGAGGGTGCTCGTCCGCGTCGTCAGGATGTCAGGAACACCATCAGCGCGATAAGGCAGGCCCTCTGGAGCGAAAGCAGCCCCCCGCTTGAGTCGCTGCCCTGAGCAGGAAGGGGCACACCCTGCTCTGTCATTCAGCTCAGATGACCCTCTCAACCAGAGCATAGAAGTGCCCCCAGGCGTTAGGACGGTCACAGTCGCTCACCTGAGGGCGGTCATCTTCCTGAAGGTAAAGGGGCGGGGTTTACTGATTCGTGCTCTACGTTGTGCTCATGCCTCACTCGGAACGAGCCGTCCTGCGGTTAACAATAGGCTCTTCGAGGATCAAGAGAAGAACCGCAGCAGCAAAAGCTAGGGCCGAGACAGCCAGCCACATGGGGGTCGACCCAACCGAGGTCAGGAGAGCGCCGCCTATGAGCGGTGCCATCAGGCTGGCCAACCCACTCATGCTCCCCACCAGACCGATGTAAGTCCCACGCAGAGTCATCGGTCCCAGCTCGCTGATCACCGTCTTGCTGATGCTGTAGGCCACGATCTCACCGACCGTCCAGACCACGACCGCGAGCATGTGATCGATCAGGGTCTGCGCCCAAGCGTGGCCCAGAAAACCTATGCCCAGAAGCGCGGCGCCGACGCTCTGCCACCGAGGGTGGTTGCTGCGCGAGATCAGGTGGCCCAGCGGGAGGCCCAGCACCACGACCAGTGCACCATTCACGGCCAACACCTGGCCATATTGCAAGGGGGTAAAACCCTGCTGAGCGAACACGACCGCCAGCAATTTGTAACTCTGGTACGTCAGTCCGAACAACAGTGAAGCCAGACAGAACCACCACAGCAGCGGGTCATGAGGGAATAGAGTACGGCGTTGGGCTTGGGCGCGGGTTGGGCGAGCAGTCTTTGGGTAAAAGAGCGCCAGAAGCAGTGCATAAGCGGCCATGGTCGCGGCGTCCAACCAGAACAAGAGGCGGAACGACACGCCAGCCAACCAGCCACCCAGCACTGGCGCCGTGGCCGCCCCCACATTAATGGCCCAGTACAGCAGGGTATAGGCCTGTGTCCGCTGCGTGCCCTGGGTCAAGTCCGCCACCGCCGTACTCGCCGCAGGCTTATACAGGGCGGAGAGCAAAGAGAACCCCAGCACGCCCAGCACCAGCTGAATGAAGGAAGTCGCAAACGACAAGGCGAGTGTCATAGCGGCTCCGCCAACGAGCGCCACGATCATGGTGAAACGGGCGCCCCGACGGTCCGTGAGGGAGCCGCTCAGTCCCTCGGCCACGAACCGTCCCAGGCCCAGCATGCTCAGAATGACACTGACCTCACCCACACTCAGCTTGGCACTCGCCGTCAGATAAAAACCCAACAGCGGCACCACAAACTCGCCCAACCGGTTAATGAGCGTCCCCCACCACAGTACCCAAAAGCCTCGTGGATAGGCTTGGTAGGCGCGGTGTAGGGCAGTCATATGTGTCATCCTACGTCGCACTGAGGGCCAGCCGCGGTCACATGCCTCTAGAGCCGGAGCGAAATGACAGGCGATCAGAACTTTTCCAATGAAAAGGTGTTGACGTGGCTGTGTGGCCTGAACTGGCGTCCTGGCAGGCCGAGTGCAAGGATGGCCTGAGACAGAGCGCGTTATAGCGCGTGCGGTGAAAGCAGGGCAGGTTTCAGCACGTCTCAACTGAGAGAAAAGACCGCAGCGAACAGCCTGAAAGGGAGAGCGCATGAAGAACCTGGGTTGGCCTGTGCTGCTGATGCTGGGGACACCCCTTTACGGGATGTCGATCTCCTGGGTGGGGGCGAGCAACCAGATGATGCGGCCACTGTGCAACGTGACCTTGAGTCCACCCCGCACGTCATACGTGCCCGCTGGAACCGCGCTGCCGTCGCTGCGCCTTCCATCCCAGAACCCGCGCCATGGAAACCCACGCGGTGCACCGTCGTCCGCACAGCCGACTGTTCCATTGCTCTGGCCGAAGGACGGCCAACCGCCGACCACGTCCTGAGTGCGCCGGTCAACCACCTGCGTGATGAACTGACACCGCCACGCCCCCTGAGCTTGCCAGAGCGTCAGATCCGCCATCAACTCGAAATCAAAGTCAGGCCCAGTCCGCCCATTCCGGCGTTTCACCTCCAGCTGAGCAGGGCCGTCTCCAGCCCCTGATGGCACCTGAAGCCAGGGCATCGTTCGGAAGCGAACTCGGTTCAGCGGGAGATCTGCCCTGAGGTCAGCAGCAGAGCGGGAGAAGAGGCCGCTTTGGGATCTTGAGATGGGATGCAGAGAGCTAGGACAAAGAAGAAAGGCAATCCCTGGGGATTGCCTTTGATTTCTCTAGGATAGTGCGGTATTCAGAGAAAATCAAACTATGCAGAGGGACGGTCTTAGGTTCAAAAAATGATCAGACTTCACCGTCACCCTGCGATTCTCAATGCCTATTCGGTGGACAGAATTCTGGAGTTAAAGCAACACTACCCATAGAATTATCCAATTGATGGTGCTACTGACCGATCCAGTCAATCGTCTGCGGTGCGTCACGCAAGTTCTTGATCTCTCCGGTGGAGGCGGTCAGCTTCAGCGCGGCGGCCGTACTGGCAGTGGCGTTCAGCAGCAGTGTCACCTGGCCGTTCGCGCCAGTCATGGTTTCATATTTCACCGTCTCGTCGGGGGCAATGGTAGCCGCGA
This sequence comes from Deinococcus sp. QL22, assembly GCF_023370075.1. NCBI lineage: Bacteria > Thermotogati > Deinococcota > Deinococci > Deinococcales > Deinococcaceae > Deinococcus > Deinococcus sp. QL22. The sequence continues at coordinate 643,684 of NZ_CP097150.1, read as the reverse complement.
CGGACGTTGCCTTACCGTCCATCAGGCTGGAAATCACGTAAATTGGGGCTTTGCCCGTGTTTTTGACCTCCCAGGTCACAGCCACCCCTGCCACCGGGTTGCCGTCCTTATCTGTGGCCAGGACAGGAATCATCACCTCGCCCACGTCATCGCTGGCCACGGTGGGGGTCTGACCCGTACTGACTGGGGAGGTAATTTCGACATCCTGAATCTCCACCTTGGCCACGGGGCCAGCCTGAACAGGAGCGGCAGGTGTGGGCTGCGGCTGGGCCACAACGCTCAGTGGCAGGGCGGGAATGTCGGAAATGGAGATCTGGGCAGAGGCCATGGGCAACAGCAGGGCGGCAGTCAGGATCAGATGACGCATGTGAAACTCCTTTTGAAGAGTGTAGGCAGAGGCAGAGGGACAGGGTTCAGGCGGGCAGGATATACAAGCCGTTGCTGCGGAAATCCAGGTGGACATCGCTGCCGTTGGGCAGAATGGTGGCCTCGGAGGACGGGGAGATCAGCACGTCTCCAGCAGACGTTTCGATGGTGTACTCGGTCATGGCCCCCAGATACGCGCCTGAGGTGATGCGCCCAGCCAACCCGCTCTCGTTGAACGAGATGGATTCGGGCCGCACCAGCACGCGCACGTCCCCAGTGGGGGCGCCGGGTTGCGTGTAGGGCAAAAAGACGTTGCCAAAGCCGAGCTGCTGCCCGTCATACGTGGCCTGTAACAGATTGGCCTCGCCGATAAAATCCGCGACAAAGGCGTTGGCAGGGCGGCGGTACAAGTCTTCGGGCGTACCGATCTGCTCAATTTTGCCCGCGCTCATGACCACCACCACGTCCGAGATGGCCAACGCCTCGGCCTGATCGTGGGTCACATACACGGCGGTGATGCCCAATTGCTGCTGGATGGCGCGAATCTCGTTGCGCATCTGGCGGCGCAACTTGGCGTCCAGATTGGACAGCGGCTCATCGAAGAGCAGCACTTTGGGCTTCATCACCAGGGCGCGGGCCAGGGCCACGCGTTGCTGCTGCCCACCTGACAGTTGAGAGGGAGCGCGGCTGCCGTAGCCGCCCAGCCCCACCAGTTTCAGGGCTTCCTCGGCCGCCTGCGCGGCGTCGGGGCGGCGGGCCACGCGCAGGCCATACGCGACATTCTCCAGCACACTCAAGTGCGGGAACAACGCGTAACTCTGGAACACCATCGTCACGTCGCGCTGCGCCGCCGAAAGCTGGGTCACGTCCTCATGGTCAATCGAGAGCCTGCCCTCGGTAATGGTCTCCAGCCCGGCGATCATCCGCAGAATGGTGGTCTTGCCGCAGCCCGATGGGCCCAGCAGGGTGACCAGCGTGCCGGGTTCCACCTCCAGATTGGCGCTCTGGACGGCGGTGGTCTTACCGAAGCGCTTGGTCACGCCCTCCAGCTTGACCGGGGCGGCTTGACTGTTGGGGACGGTGGGGCGGGATTGGATGGCGGTCATGGATTCCTCTCAAGAATGCTGTTCATACACTTATCCCCGCCTTCGAGCCCGTGCGGCCCACGGCCCACGTCATCAGGGCAATGACGACGGCCAGCGTAAAGACCAGCAGCGCCGACAGCGCCGCCGCGTCCCCGAGTTGTCCGCGTTCGACCATGCTCAGCACTTCGCTGGTGACTACCTTGTGGTCCGGCGAGATCAAGAAGATGATCTGCGAGATGGCCGTCATGGCCCTCACGAAGGCGAAGATCAGCGCCGAGATCAGCGCGGGGCGAATCAGGGGCATCACCACCCGCCACAGCGTGGTCAGGCTGCCTGCACGCAGGGTGGTGCTGGCCTCCTCCAGCGCCGGGTCAATCTGACGCAGGTTGGCGACGGCAGAGCGAATGCCCACTGGCATGTTGCGGAAGATGAAAGCGACGATAAGAATCAGCATGGTGCCGGTCATATACGCGAAGCCGCTGTTCAGTGCCAAGATGTACCCGATACCGATTACGGTGCCGGGCACGGCGAAGGACAGAAGCGAGCCGAGTTCGATGAAGCCGCGCCCGAAGAATTTCTGCCGGGTGATCAGGTAGGCGATCACCACACTGAGGATCAGCACGGGCAGGCTGCTGATGGCCGCGATCTTGAGGGTGTTCAAGAACACGCCCAGTGAACCCACCGAGAGGTTACGGATGTGCTCGGTGGTAAAGGTGTTATCGAAGCCCCACAGCTTCACCAGGGCCCCAAAAAACATGCTGCCGTACACCGCGCCTACGAACAACACCCAGACCATGAAGACCAGCAACAACACACGTTCCAGCACGGGTGGCAGCGGCGTTACCATGCCCTGTGCGGGCTTGCCAGTGATCGTGGTGAAGCTGGTGCGCCCCAGCCACGCCTGCTGCGCCAGAAACGCTGAGACGCTCAGCGCGAGCAGCACCGTGCCGTAGACCGACGCCTCGGCCGGGTTAAATTCCACCGCGAAGTACACCTGCGTCGCCAGGAAGGAGCCGCCCATCACGAACGGGTTGCCGAAATCGGCCAAGCTTTCAATGATGGTCAGCAGGAAGGCATTGGCCAGGCCGGGACGCACCAGCGGCCAGATCACGGTTTTCAAGACGTGCCAGCGGCTCGCACCCAAGGTGACGGCTGCCTCCTCCAACGTGCCGTTCAGACTTTGCACCACGCCCACCAATACCAAGTAGGCAATCGGCGTATAGGCCAACGTCTGCGCGATGCCCACGCCCAGCGGCCCCAGCAGCGCGTCAGTGTCCAGGCCCAGGAGGCCGCTGGTGATCAGTCCCTGGCGGCCCAGCAGGAAAATAAGGGCGAAGCCAATGACGAAAGGCGGCGTAATAATCGGCAGCAGCGAGAAAATCCCCAGCAGCTTGCCCGCCGTGATGCGCCGCCGGGTCAGCCACCACGCCACTCCTATCCCGGCCAGCACGCCCACGCTCTTAAACAGCAGCCCTAGCCCAGCGGTTTGTGATGTGCTAGATGCCAAGGATCCAATGGCATATCCCGCCAGGGCCAGCGGCAAAAACATGTAGGGCCCGAACGGAACCCGGCTGCGCGTTCCCAGGAGCGTGAAGGCCAGCGCCAGCGCGGTGGCCGCCGTCGCAACGCTCACTGCCAGCAGCACGCTGTTGCGCAGCGCCCCAAAGCCGAAATACAGCGCGGCGAAGATCCCCACACCCAGCGCCGCCAGCGCGGTATTGCGCACTGTGGCCCAGACCGGACGCCGCCGCCAGAGAGACACGCCCAACCCGGCCACCGCGCCCACGACGGTGGCCACCAGGGCCAGAGTTGCCTCGCTGCGAACGGTGGTTTCGTTCTCCAGCACGAAGAACGCCGGAGAAGTCAGTACACTGCGAAATGCCTCCAGCGAGAACCCTGTCTCCCCAAAAGCATTTCGCAGCACCTTGAACAGTGGAAACATCACGAACAGGATCAGAAACAGGCCCACCCACAGCGTGGAAATGGCAATAAAACGGTCGGCTTTAATGATCCCCGTATCCGACAGCGCTATGCCTGTGACTGACAGCAGTGCCAGCGCAGTAATGAGCGCCCCCAGATCAGCAGGCTCGTTCCTGAACACGATGAAAAAAGCGGTCACCAGAAACCCGGCCAGGGCGGCAGCCAGCATGGGCGGGGCGCGGGTGGCACGGCCCACGAAGCTCAGACCCAGGGTAGCGATGAGGACGATCAGCGGCACCCACAGCACAGGCAGGGTTCCCAGCAAACTCAGGCCACTCGGCCCGCCGGCCAGAAAGACCCGGCCCTCACGCGCCCAGGGGAGGAAAGCGAAAGCCAGCAGACCCAGCAGTGGCCACAGCAGCAGGGCAACCTGAACTCCGGCGCGATTCCTTTCCGAAGTGGGAGGAATTACCGCCGTGGTAATGGGAAGACCTCCTTGGTCCAGCGCGAGATGATGCGGGCGCGGGTGGCACTCTCGCCCCATTTCCCGAAGTCGTAGTCGATCAGCTTGATCTTGTCCAGTTTGGGCGAGGCCGCAGCCACGGGGGTCTTGGCGTTGGACTGAATCTGGAACGACTGCACCGTCGCCGCCAGCTTCTGTGTCTCGGGCTTCAACACGAAGTCGATGAACTGCTTGCCTGCCCCCGCGTTGGGGCCGCCGGTGACCAGGCTGACACCCCCGATTTCCGTTCCCGTTCCCGCCTTAGGTGCTACCGCCCGCACCGGGAAGCCGCGCACGTTCTGAGCCACTGCGTCGTGCATGAAGGTCACGCCCACGGCCACCTCACCGCGCGCTGCTAAGAACGCTGCTCCCGAGCCGGGACGGGTGTAGCCATTCCGCGGCACATTGTTGTGAATCTTCTTGAGCAGGTCAAACGCCTTATCCTCACCGTAAATCTGAATCAGGGTAGTGATCATCGTATACGCCGTGCCGGAGGTATTGGGGTTGGGCATAGCGACGAGGCCCTTGTACCTGGGATCGCCCAGATCAGGCCAGTCGGTGGGGGCGGGCAGGTTGCGCTTCTTGAGCACGGTGTCGTTGACCGCGAAGCCCAGTGCCCCGGTGTACAACGGGATATAGGCATTCTTGACCTGTTGGCGCAATTCAGGATACAAATCGTTCCACGCCCTAGGCTTGTAGTAGGTCAGCAGCTTTTCTTTCGTGCCTGCTTCGTGAACGTCGCCGGTGCCGCCGAACAGCACGTCAAAGCCAGGGTTGGCCTTCTCGGCGCGGAGGCGGGCCAGTGACTCGCCTGCCGACAGGCGCAGGAACTTGGCCTCGCCGCCAGTCTCTTTCTTGTAGGCATTGGCCACTGCCTGACACCAGTCGGCCTGTGCGCCGCAGACAAAAGTCAGGTTGCCCTGCGCGCCAGCCGTAACCGCTGTGGCAAAGAGAGTAAGGGTCAGCAATCGTTTCATGGAGCCTCCTTGGAAACTAGGGGCGAGGAGCGAGGCCGCCGTGCAAAGTACGGGCGGACTGGGCGAAAAACAAAATGTGGTTCGAGCCCAGTCTGCAAAGCGCCGGGATGAAACTCAAGCTTTAGTACATTGATTTCACGGGCGGCACGTGACTTTGGTGTCACAGGCGGATCTTTGCGGCTTCTACAATGCGGGGCAGATGAATGGATGTTGCCGTCAGTTGATCGGACGCTGGGTAACCCTGCTGGGGGTGGCCTGCATCGGTGCGGCTGGGGCGGGCAAGTCAGCGTCGGCCCAGAGCGCTGCCGTGCCCGCTCCTACCCGGATCGAGTTCTGGCACATTTTCCCCGATGCCCCACGTCAGGGCTGGATCCGCGAGCGTGCCGCCGCCTTTCATCGCCTGCGCCCCGATGTTCTCGTCAGGCCAGTCGCCTACGCCAACTATCCGCAGGCTTTCCAGGCACTGGCCACGGCCGCGCGCACGGGAAAAGCGCCCGCCCTAGTACAGATCTCCGAGGCGGGAACCCAACTGGCCGTGGACAGCATGCTCTTCCGCCCTCTTCCTCGCGCCGCCGCTGCAAAGCTCGGTGATTATCTGCCGGCCGTCCTGAACTATTACCGCGTGGGAGGCCAGCTCTACGGCCTGCCCTTCAACACGTCATCCCCGGTGTTGTACGCCAACAACTCGCTGTTGAAGAAGGCCGGTCTGGGGGGGAGGCCGCTTCCCGATACGCTTGAACTGCTGACGCAGACCTGTGGCGCACTCAAGCGCGGGGGCAGTGCTGGCCCCTGCATGACCTTTCCAGTGGACGCCTGGTACTTTGAGCAGTGGAGCGCACAGCAAGGGGCCTTGTGGGTCGACGGGAGCAATGGACGGCAGAGCCGGGCTACGAGGACTTTCTTGATGGGGGAAGCGGTCGCGCGGCCTCTGCGCTGGCTCAGTGCGATGCAGCGGGCTGGATATTATGTCAACACCGGCAAGATCGAGGACAATGCGGGCGCCACCCAGCTCTTTCTCAAAGGCCGAGTGGCGTTCTTGATGACTTCTTCGTCGCGTATCGGCCAAGTCTTGGCAGGCAGCCGTCAGCGGGGGTTCGCCGTGCAGGTGGGCCGGATGCCCGTGCCACAGGGGAGTCCGCGTCAGGGGATGGTGGTCGGTGGCAGCAGCCTATGGATCCCACGCGAGATCACGCCGCGGAGCGCCGCCGCCGCCCAAGACTTCGCGCTGTACCTGACCGGCACGGCCAACCTGGTGTCCTGGCACCGCCTGAGCGGCTACGATCCTCTGCGTCAGAGCAGTGTGAACCTGCTGCGGCGGCAGGGCTGGCTCCAGCCTGGTCAGGCACATACCGTGGCCGTCGATCAGTTCCGAAGCACGCGTGCTTCACCCGCCACGGCGGGGGCGTTGTTCGGCAGCTTCTATGAAGTCCGCGCCGTGCTGCATGCGGCCATCGAACGCGTGCTGGCAGGCGCGGAGGTGGCTGCCTCGCTGCAGGCGGCGCAGACCCGCGCCGACCAGATCATCCGCGCCTACAATGCGCGTTTCTAGTCCCGGATCGCTGCGCCAGCCCGCGCTGGCAGACGCGGCGCGACTGGCGCGGGTCTCGGTTCCCCCGGCCCGCTGGCGCAGGCTCCGGATGTGGCAGCGCTTCTTTCTGAGTCAGGTCATGGTGTTTACCGTCCTGACGTTGATGTTGGCCGCCGTACAGTACACGTCCCTGACGGCGCGTTCGCGCCAGGAATTTGGGGAACGTGCGCTGATGCTGTCGCGTACCGTTGCCAACACCCCCACGGTAAAGGCGTATTTTGATCGCCCAGATGTGCCGCTGCCCATTGACCCCCTTCTTCAGCGCATGCGGGCAGACGTCGGGGCGGACTTTCTGGTGGTGGGCGGACGCCTGGGCATGCGTTACGCCCATCCCTTTCCCCCTGTTCTGGCACAGCGCATCAGCACCGGAGGTGGGCTGGATGACGTGCTGACCGACGGCGACCCAGTCGAGGTGGGGGTGCAGCAGTTCCGGGACTTCATCTGGGGCAAGGCGGAGGTGCGGGGCACGTCCGGCAACGTCATCGGCCTGGTATCCACGGGCTTTTTGCTGCCCACCGTCCAGGCCGGGATCGCGCGGGTGATGTGGGGCCTGCTGCCGTGGTACGGCCTGGGTCTGCTGTTCGCGTTGCTGAGCAGCCTCTACCTGAGCGGACGGTTGCGCCGCGACCTGTTTGACTTGGAACCCGATCAGATTTCTGGACTGATCTCGCAGCATCACGCGGTCCTCACCGCTCTGCAGGACGGCGTACTGGTGTTGGCGGGCGGGCGCGTGACCCTCGCCAACGCGCGGGCGCTGGCTTACCTGCGCGTATCCGAGGTCTCAGCGCTGCCCGCCCTACCTGAACTGTGGCCTGAACTCCACGAGTTGTTGGGCGGCACGGGCCAAGCCTCTTTTCAAGAGCGGCCCAGTGAGTGGCAAAAACAACCGGTCCTGCTTACCTGTTATCCGCTGCCCGGTGACCGGCGGCTCGTGCTGTTTCGCGGCCGTGCCGAGGCTGTGCGGCTGGCCGAGGAGTTGACACAAACCCAACAGTACGTCGAGTTGCTCCGCTCACAGACCCACGAATTTACCAATCGTCTTCACACCATCGCGGGCCTGATGCAGATCGGCCGACCTGAACTTGCTCTGCAGGTGATCCAGCGCGAGGCCAGTCAGGCCCAGCAGGTCAGTGACAGCGTGGCGGGCATCGCCCCTCCGCAACTGGCGGCCCTGCTGGCTGGCAAGATTGCCCGCGCCCGCGAACTGGGCATTCATCTGCAGGTCGACGCGGCGTCGGCTCTGGCCGACCACTGGCCGGAACCCGTCATCGATGCTTTGCTCCTCATCACCGGCAACCTGGTGGAGAATGCTTTTGACGCTGTACAGAGCCAATCTGAATGCTGCATTACCGTCATGATTGGCGAGGACGCCGAGGGCCTGCAACTCGAGGTCCGTGACTGTGGGCCGGGCATAGATCCACAGCACTTACAACGGCCCGGTTTTTCCACCAAGGGGCCGGGCCGTGGACAGGGACTCAACCTGATCCGCCAACGCCTGTTGGGTCTGGAAGGTCAACTGGATTACTTCAGAACTTCCAGCGAGAGCGTCTTCATTGTGAGCATCCCGGCAACGGGGGATAGACCGTGACCACCCCTCTCAGCCGCGTGATGATCATCGAGGATGACGACCTGGTCCGCACCATTCACCGGACGCTGGTCGAGGACACGCCTGGATTCCAGGTGGTCAGTGCGGTGGGTACCCTGGCCCAGGCCGAGCAGGACCTGCAGCACCTGACAGTTGATCTCCTGATGGTGGACATCTACCTGCCGGACGGCAATGGATTGACTTGGGCCAGCCAACTGCCGCGCACATCCACGAGCCCCGACGTCATTATGGTCACCGCTGCCAATGATCTGCCCACCGTTCAGGCGGCCGTACGCAGCGGGGTCCTTGATTTTCTGATCAAGCCATTTGACCGCCACCGGCTTCAGACAGCCTTCCAGCGTCACAGTCAACGCCGCGCCGCTTCCAGTGCGGTTCACCTGACCCAGTCTGGTGTAGACCGATTGCTGCGCCATGATCCGGTGACTCATCTGCCTAAGGGCATCGACGCCGCTACCCTTGCCAAAGTGCAGTTGCTGCTGGAAAAAAGCTCAGAGGCTTGGAGCGCTGAAGCGGCAGGTCAGCACTTGGGTGTGAGCCGTATCACGGCGTGGCGGTACCTCGAGTATCTCGTGGTCCTGTCGTTTGCTGGCGTTGACGTGCAATACCAGCACACCGGCAGGCCACTGAAACTGTACCGTCGAGCGGAAGTGCTGTCATAAGGGTTGTGGCAAGTTGGAGGACACTAAATTTTGGGGCAGCCGTCGCCAGCGAAGCTATTTCTAGAAGCTGAACCTGACCAAACGCACCATTGAGGGGAAGTCGATTTTGCACACATGGAGTTCAGCCCGAATCACAGGAGGCAGCCCATGACCCAGCGCAAAACGCATACGGACGCCAGTGACGTTCCGCTGCGATGACCTCCTGTTCCACCTCAGAGGAACGTCGCTACGTCTGGGCAGCGTGGAACGTTGCCTCAGCCGATGCCCGCTCTATAGGAGGGATGGTCCGGTCCATGGTGCACGGCACATCTTGTCCCGTGGAAGCGCAGACTTAGGGAGGAGCTTTGACCTGCAACGGCACCGCAGTTGCTCGTTGATACAAGGCATAGAGATGTTCTCGGTCGCCCTTCCGGAGCTTGAACAGAGCGGCGACGGTTTGATTATCCGTAGGTTGCAGACCTTCACGTTTCAGGGCGTCCATGGTAGCGAGGTCGAGTGGCTACCTGGCCAAGGTGGGCGCCGCTCTTGGACGGCAAAATCTCGCACCGTGACCTTGTCCTTACCCTGCCCTACGTTCCCTTCCACCCCAAGCGCTCCATCAGGATCACGCCCTAGCTTGGGCCGATGCTTGCCTGCCAGATCAGTCGTTCGATCCCGACATCCTGGCCCCGAAAATCGGAAAAGTGGATCGCACTTTTAGGCTGCTGGCGAGCGCACGGCTGCATTACCCTGAGAGTCGCCGGGGAGACATCAAACAGGTATACCGCCCAGACCTGGATCCGCTCGTGGATCATCTCGCGTGATAAACAATTTAAGGCCAGGAAACTGAGATTTCGAGCAATCAAAGCCCTCCTTTTAGCGGGGCAAAAGTGCACTCATTGCTCAACTTCCGCTGGACTGCTGAGGCTCTTTCGTAAATTAGTCAATGGTCAGCCTTCGAAGTCTTCGGTTGGTCATACCTGTCATCTAGAGATCCGAGCTCCAAAACCGCTCATATAGTTTCGCTATGCCCACACGGTTCTGGCACCTTAATATCGAGCAAGCCAAATCTACCCAGTGGCGGTCTGAACTTCAGACCGTTGCATCAATGGCGTGTTGCCAAGCCAGGTGGGCCTTGGGCTGATTCGTTCTTCAATTGAGCGCGGGGACAGTGGTACGGGTGTGCTGGTGGAGATTTGAGACGCGGGCATCCAGGGCCAGGAATTCTTGCGCTCGTCGAGGTTTCTTGAAGCCCAGCTGACTTCGCTCCTGTTTGCGGGGAGGCCGATGGGATGGCAAGGTCACGTTATTGCAGCGCGCCGTTGAGATGACTTGGATGTGCTCCACAGTGTGGAGCACGGGAAGTTCTCGAATAGCCGCCCCGTAACTCCAGAGCTTGTCGGTGTGAATGGCGTCTGGAACGTCATAGTTGACGAATAGGCGTTCAAAGAATGTCTTCGCGGCATGGGGATCCCGGTGGCTCTGCAAAAGGATGCCGAGCACCGCGCCGGATTCTAGGGCGGCCCGCCACAACCAGTGTCTTTTGCCACCCATCTCGGTGCACACCTCGTCCAAGAGCCACCGGGATCCCCGTTGGGGTTCCCGGTGGCGGAGCTCTTCGGTGAGGAGCAGCGCGAACTTGATATTCCACTGGCGCAGGGTTTCGTGACTAACGATCATGCCGCGCTGGTGCAGCAATTCTTGGACATCGCGCTCGCTCAGAGGAAACCGGTGGGAGAGCCAAAGGGCGTGCTGAATGATACTGAGCGGAAAACGGTGTCGGTAGGGCTTGCGGTCGGTCAAGGACGAACAGCCTGCTGCGGTTAAGTTGCCAAAACCGTCACAACAACTTCACGCCGCGTGACACGCGATTGGGATAACCGTGGAAACTCTTGATAGAAGTAAGCAACCGAACGTTTTCAGGTCTTCAGACGAGGGTCCAGAACATCACGCAAGCGGTCGCCAAGGAAAATCAAGCTCAGGCTCAGCAGACTGATGGCCATGCCAGGTAACGTAGCAAGCCACCAAGCACTGGCGACATAGTTGCGGCCTTCGGACAACATGCCCCCCCAGGTCACCGTGGGCGGCTGGACACCGAACCCCAAGAAGCTGAGGGTGGCCTCCAGAATGACGATGGTAGCGACATTCAGAGTGGCCACCACAATCACCGAGGACAAGATATTGGGCAGGATATGTTTCAACGTGATCAGCACATCAGACTGACCCAGGGCGTGGGCAGCTTCCACGAACTCCCGCTGCTTCATGGCAAGCACTTCTCCCCGAACGACGCGAGCAAAAGTAGTCCAGTTAATCAGGCCAATGACGACGATCAGCATGGTCAGACTTGGCCCAAAAACACCTATAGCAGTCAAATACAACAAGATACTGGGGATGGCAATGAGCGTATCCACCAAGCGCATGATGAAGGCTTCGACTCTACCTCCCAAGTAGCCAGCCATCAGCCCCAAGACGACACCAATAATCGCAGTGAGCAGGACACCGCCGAACCCCACGATGAGGGTGACCCGGCTGCCATAAATGAGTCGACTCAACACGTCGCGGCCGAGCTGGTCCGTGCCCAAGAGATGCCCTGGACTTCCAGGAGGCACTAGCCGGGCCCGCAGGTCAGGAAGGCTGGGATCATAGGGGGAGAGCAGGGGGGCGATCAGGGCCATCCCAACGAATCCCAAGAAGATAATCAGGCCAATAATCGCGAGTGGGTCTGCTAACCATTTTCTCACGACATGCGGTTTTTTGCGCTGGAGGGGAAGAGCGGTGGTCATGTGTACCTGATGCGGGGATCTACCAGGGCGTAGGCCATGTCCACCATAAGATTGGTCACCATCACGATGACCGACGCGATGATGACCACCGCCTGCACCACAGCCATATCCCTACTGTTAATGGCCTGTACGGCCAACAGACCGACGCCGGGCCACGCAAACACCTGTTCAGTGACCACTGCTCCACCCAACAGGCTTGCCATCTCCAAACCCAACACGGTCAAGTAGGACAGTAAGGCATTGCGGAGGGCGTGCCGACGGACGACCGTTCGGGGCGATAGCCCTTTTGCCCGAGCAGTGCGAATATAATCCAGGCCTAGCACCTCGATCAGGTTGGAGCGCAAGAGCCTCATTAACAAGGCCGCGAGAGAAATCCCAAGCGTGATCGCAGGGAGCACGATGGATGTCCATCCTTCTCGTCCAGACACGGGGAGCCATTGGAATTGGGTGGCAAACACCATGATCAGGAGGATGCCCACCCAGAAGCTCGGCATGGCTCGTCCAAGGACGGCAAGCGTAGAAGCAAGCCGATCAGCCAGACTGTTGCGTTTAATGGCTGCCAGAATACCGATAGGCAGAGAGATCAGGATCGCCACGAACAGGGCCGCGACCGATAGTTCTAAGGTGGCAGGCAGGCGCTCGATGACGATTTGGAGGACAGATTGATTGGTGTACCGGATGGACTCACCGAAGTCGCCAGTCACCATCTGTGTCAGGAACTTCCCGTACTGCACCAGGAGCGGCTGATCCAAACCTAGGGCGGTGCGCAGGCTCTGAACTTGCTCAAGACTGGCATCTTCCGGGAGCATGAGACGCACCGGATCACCAGACAGACGCAGGAGCAGAAAGACAATCAGCGAAATGCCCAATAGACTCGGAATCATTTGCAGAACGCGGCGGATGAAATAGGCGAACACGGCATGTCCTCCTGGAAGACCAAGGATGAGATCAAAAGAACACGTTGCCCACGTGCGGGGCAGCGTGTTCCTGGTGAGGTCGCAGATTGTGCAGGAAAGGAACTATTTGACAGGCTTGGCTTCGTACATCCACAGCACTTCGTCTGCGCGAGGTTGCCAATCGACCCGCTTGTTGATGCCAATTAGGCTATGAACTTGGAAGAGAGAAATCATGGGCCGCTCGCTGGCGACAATGGCGTATGCCTGGCGGAGCAGTGCGGCACGTTGCACACGGTCAAGTGAGCTAGAAGCCTGATCCAGGGCTTTATCAAACGTGGGGTTACACCAGTGCGTGATGTTGCTGTACGTGCCTTTACACGGAAGCGTCCGCAGCGCGAACCACCCATCCATCATGCTGTTGGCTACGCCAATCATGCCCATATTGGTCACTTTACCGGCGTCCCAGATGCGGGAGTTATAAGCACTCCACTCCAAGGTTTCAATTTTGGTGTTGATCCCAACGGCTTGGAGCATGGCACCGACAGTCTGAAGGATTTCGGCGTCTTGTGGGTAGCGTCCTTTTGGACCTTGCAGCGTGATCGTGAGCTGGCCAGGACGGTACCCTGCCTCTTTCAACATCTGAGCGGCTTTCTTGGGATCGTACACGCTCTTCTTGTAATAGGACAGGGGTGCGTCCCGCACGCCCTGAGTTACCCGGGCCGCCACTGGCGTGCCGTACCCGCCCATCACCGTATCGATCAGGAGCTTACGGTCAATGGCATAGTCGATTGCAGCACGGAGTTTCTCATTGCTGGTCGCCGAGTCTTTTTCCATGTTGAAGGCGAACATCATCACCCGGGATGTTGGCTGGGTGACGACCTCTACTTTGCTGTTGGCGCGGATCCGTTTCACGTCCTGTGAAGGGATGTCCACAGCAATGTCTACCCCGCCAGTCAGGAGCTCATTGACCCGAGTGGCTTCTTCAGGGATGGCTCGCACGACCAATTGAGTCCAAGCCGGTTTCCCACGCCAGTACGAGGCGTTGATATCCAGAACGACGCGGTCGTCACGCTTCCAGCTGTTGAATTTGAAGGGTCCGGTACCGATTGGTTTTTTGTTGAATTCAGTCCACCCTACCTTGTTGAGATATTTTGAGGGCAAGATTTCGGTTCCACGACGGGAGAGGCGGTTCAACAACACCGGGTCTGGTCCGGCTGTCACGATCTGAACCGTATGGTCGTTGATGACTTTGACGGTTTTGATGTCCTTGAGGGTGTCGTTGACAAACAGTTTTGCGTCGCGGGCACCACGTTCAAGCGTAAACTTGACGTCAGCCGCGGTAAAAGCGTCACCGTTGTGAAATTTCACGTTGCGGCGCAGGTTAAGTTGCATGGTGGTGTCATTGATTTGTTTGTAGGACGTGGCCAGAGCGGGCCGAAGTTTACCGGCAGCGTCAAAGAACATCAGGCGGTCGAACATATTCGTGTAGACCGTCTCGGAAGCCGTGGTACTGGCGTTCTGGGTGTCGAACCCGGGAATGTCGACGGGAAGAGCAAGGGTCAGCGTAGTGCCTTGAGCACCCGCAAGACTGGCAAGGGTGAGAACGGTGGTCAGCAGGGCCGTACGGGGGAAGTGCTTAGTCATGAGGGTGCTCCTTGAGCGTCAGAGGAAAGGCCTTGTTGATTGACTGCGAATTCTGATTTGACTTGTTGGAGAAGATGGGGGTCTTGAAGAAGGTCGATTGCTGTAGATGCCAGTGCCTGGGCACCAAGCAGCAGGCCACGCATGCCTTCAGGGCTCCGGGAGGCTTCCAGGAACTCGATGGTATGGGCAGAAGTGCCTTCGGGAGCAATCTTGATGTACGGATGGATCGCAGGCACCTGATGGCTGACGTTGTTGAAGTCTGAGGAACCCACTCCACCAATCTGTGGGGGTGCCTGCAAGTCTTCACCAAGGGCTTGCAGGTGGTGCCCAAAGCGGGTGGCGAGAGCGACATTGTTGTTGCGGGAAGTGTATTCACGGTCTTCAGTGATCTCGACGCGTGCGCCCACAGCAGCGGCAGCGAATTCAGCGCAGCGCCGCACTTTGGCCTTGATGTCACGCATGACCTCAAGCTGTTTGTGACGGACAAGGAAATCCGCTTCGGCGTAGTCCGGAACGATATTGGCCGCAGCACCGCCGTGGGTAATGATGCCGTGAACCCGGGTTTCGTCGGGAAAGTGCTGGCGCATGGCATTAATGGCATTAAAGGTCTGAATACAGGCATCAAGTGCATTGACGCCGAGATGAGGATTGCTGGCGGCATGTGAAGCGCGGCCATAGAACTTAAAATTCAAATCAGCAAGGGCCAGCGAGCTGCGCACAGGCATACTGCGGGCACCCCCATGGATCATCATGGCGGCGTCGGTGGCTTGGAAGGCACCATGGTCAAGGAGGATGATCTTGCCTCCCCCTCCCTCTTCAGCAGGACACCCAACAACCTCGATCCGTCCAGCGAAGAGCGTTCCCTCTAGGGCTTGCTTGACCAGGATGGCGGCACCAGCGGCGGCCACGCCGATGATGTTGTGGCTGCAGGCGTGGCCCAGGCCGGGCAAGGCATCGTACTCAGCCAGCAGCGTGATGGTGGGTCCGGATACCCCAAAAGTGTGACTGGCTCGAAATGAGGTGGGAAGATTACAGAAGTTGCGTTCAACCTGCAAGCCGTGGCTTTCGAGCAGGGTGGTCAGGCCTTCGACGGCGTGGTGTTCCTGCCAGGCGGTTTCAGGATGAGCGTGGATGTCCAGACTGAGGTCGATGAGCTGCTGCTGGAGGGGTTGCATGTAGGTTTGAAGGGGCGGCATGGAGAGCGTAGTCATAAGAGACATCCTAAAATAGAACGGCATTCTATTTTTTTGCTATAGTGCGAATTGGGACGACGTACGAACGGACCAAGAACTTGAATAGGGTTAAAAAGACAGTAGGCTCAGCCCTCGAGAAAGTCAAGTTGTCTTCCGCAGAGCAGCTCATGTGGTCTAGATTCATCTGGAGTCCGGCGCCTTGTGGTAACAGCAAGTCAAGAGGATCATCATGGGGCCCTACCAAAGAAATATCTGACCCACCCACCGAATCATTCCCCTTCTTCCTATTGAAAGGACTTATGGCTGACCCTAGCTTACGTGTTGCCGCCGTCGACCGTGCACTTTCCGTCTTGCAAGCGTTTATTGACGGTACGCCTAGCCTGTCGCTTGCTGACTTGGCCTCGCGCACTGGGCTCCATAAAAGCACCATCCTTCGTCTGATCAGTTCCCTGGAACACGAACACTACATCAGCCGTCTGAGCAACGGCCATTACCAGCTTGGTCCCACACTGCTCACGCTCGGCAATCACTACCAAAATTCATTCAACTTGGCGGAGCACGTCAATCCAGCCCTTAAGGCTTTGGTCGAGTTCACCAGTGAAAGTGCTGCATTTTATGTCCGTGATGGAGACAGTAAAATTTGCTTGTTCCGAGCAAACTCGTTTCATCATGGGGTGCTGCGATACATCCAAGTGGGCTACCGACTTCCGGTAACTGCGGGTGCTAGTGGCGCCATTATCATGGCCTTTACCGATCTGAACCGGCCGGATCTTGCAGAAGTTCGCAACACAATGATCGTAGTCTCACTCACGGCGCGGCTTGATTTGGACACTGCAGCGATTTCTTGCCCAGTGTTTGGCGTTGGGCAACACTTTCAGGGAGCGCTGGCCTTAGCAGGGCCACGCACTCGGTTTACACCCACGCAGGTTGAAAAAATGAAAGGGCATCTGGTAGACGCAGCGATCTCCATTACCCATAGTATCGGAGGAGATTCAGCTCGGCTCCTTGCAGTGAAAGAGAACATGCAGCACGTAGTGTTATAGGTTCACGACTCGTAACTGCTCAGCACACAACGACCTGTTGTGCTAAGTAGTTACGACAATCTTTTGATCGCTTCACCAAAATTTCACTACGAGGTTTTGACATATAACTATCACTACGATAAAGGTCTGAATATTGAACCTATCGACCTTGAAAAAAGCAGTTGTGAAAACTACATCTAATTCGCGTACAGGAATTTTATTTTCGCTCTTGAAATGTAATAGATTGGAGTCCTATGGATAGGGAAAGAGCTCTCGTGCTGATTAGACATCTCTCGAATCCATCCTTTCTTAAGGACGCATCAGATAAAGAAGTTTATAAAATGTCTGTAGAACTAGGGTATATCACAGGACACCCAAAGCCTATAGACGTATTATTTCATACTTTTTTTGAAGAAGATCTAGAAGATGGATTGACTCTAACGCCGGAATTTCTACTTGATTTTATGGTAAAAACGGCTAGCACTAAAAATTAGCGGCAAATTACTAATACTTAAGAAGTGTTATACTAACACCGACTAATAGATGTTAAGTAACCACTCGTTACAAAGTTAAGTTTTGTAATGAGTGGTTACTTAACAGCAATTCAAAATGATTTCGTTTAACCACATTGTGTGTAGATATTCGATTCATCAATAGGGTGAATCCAAACCTGACCATCTCTTTCTCTCCATTTGACCACTACTCTCGGATTTTCCAGACAGTTACGATATGCTTGGTCAATCAACTTTAAGGGCGAGAATAATTTATTAAGTAAATATGCCAATTCCAACAATCACAATGGTTGCTAAGATAACTACTGCTTTTCGACTCACGCTGGCTTTCTAGGGGTCAAAAGTCGGAAGTAGTCAGCAGAAGTCGGCTCTCATGGGGTGTTGTCTGCGATGAAAAATCTTTGGAACCAACTTACACCCTCAACAATACTGCAAATGCTCCCGGCTGGAGCCGGGAGCACCGTAAGCTGTTAATTACACAGACTTATCAACGGTAACAGAGGAAATATAAGTCTCTATATAGGGCGTAATCAGTTCATCTACTTCGTTCTCCGAGAAGTGCAGAGGGCCAAAAGCTTGATTCCATTCACTTAGCTTCATTGTAACTGCGTTAGGTATTTTAAAAGCTTGCGACAACGTTCCTGCAAAGATAACAGGATTTGAACGGCTATATTCACCGCTTGCCAGATTTCTCAGGAGCTGCAGCGTCTCAATCCCAGCTAAAGCTTCTCCTAACATTTGCAACCAATTCGTTATTATTCATAACCAACTCCTGCGTCACTTCTAAAAACTAAAATTACTCGAAGATTACTCGTACCGTGCAGTAAATTTTGTGACCACTTAGCACACGAAGGTAGGCATAAGGACGTCATTGCGAAAGATACTGACCAGGCCGTGCCAGATATTCATCCCCTGCTTGTGAAGCGTGGAAGTATAGCTACGAATGCGGCAGAAATTCATGCCACCTCTCACTGAGCGAAACCCACCGGAGACTTTGCGTTTCACGCACGCCATCCGAATGTCCCGCTCCGCTTGATTGTTGTCAAACGGCACCTCTTCATAGTCAAGGAAGCGCAGAATTGCTTCGCGATGCCTCTGACACCGCAGTGCCAGGTTGCGTCCCGGGTCTGCTTCACCCGACCCCGCTGTCCAGGGATGGGTTCCGCTGCTGGGTTGGATGCCAACCCAGCTTGTACCAACGCGTCGAACCGCGCCAGGAACGCTGCTTTTCCCGCCAAGGTCAGGGTACCTGCTTTGTTCTCGTGGTAGACGCGTTGCATGGCGCGGCGTAGTTCCCCTGCCCAAGTTTGTCCATACCCTTCTGCCAAGTGCCGCCATTCCCTCAGAAGATGGGCGTTGCACAGGGCATGTTGTCCAGGAAGCTGGAAATAGATGCTCCAGGCGTCATGCATCAAGGTGCCCCTAAACCGGGGAAGGACGTCCATGTCCTTCAAAGCCGCGTACCCGCGCTGCTGGTGATGCCCGTACAACGTGAGCTGCTTGCAGCTCACCACATGCATCCACGCCAACGTCCCATTCACCTTGCTGCCGGTCTCATCCGCGTGCAGGACAGGTTCGCTGAGGAGCGCAGCTTTGAGTTCAGTCTCAAAAGCAGCCAGACGCCCAGCAGCCACATTCAGGTTGAGAGCAATGGTGCCATCACTGAGCTTTGCTCCACAGACGGCTTCCAGAATGTTTGCTGTACGTTTGAGCGGAACGAAGTGCACCGCGTTGAGGTAAACCGCCAGTCCATGGATGCGGGGGCCATACTGCACTTGACCAGGAACGTGAGTTGGAAAAGAAGCCTGCTCGCGGTGATGACAGCTCGGACACACCTTGACCTGGGCGCGGTACTCCACGGCATGAAGTCGAATCTCTGGCAGGTCCAGAACCTGCCGCGCCAGTTCATCGCTGACGATCACCGTGTCCCAGGCTTGACCACAACCACAGTGCCCGGTGACAGGAAGCGTGACGATCTCGTCAGGGTGCTCGACTATCTTCAGCGTTTTGCCTGGGTGACCCGGTTGAGCGCCAGAAGACCGGCCGGTCTTCTGGCGCTCACTCTTCGGCGTCCAGGGCTTGTCCTGGCTCGGAGGTTGATGCGAGGTTGTGCTGTTTAGCCCCAGACGCGCTTTGATCTCCTGTAACTCAGCAAGCACTTTGGCCAGCTGAGCTTCCAATTTTTTGCAGTTCGGGCAGGCGTCGTCGGAGATGTCCCTACTCTACCTGCTCCACCCAGTCCAGGCCCCCTGCTGAGCAGTCACCACGACTCAGCTCAACACACAAAGTTGCCAGAACCGGCAGAACCAGGTTCTGCTCGCCCGCCACGACGAGGGCCGCGCCTGATCGAGCAGACCATCAACACCCTGCCCACCGACCCCACGCGCCGCACTGAACTGTCAAGGGTTGGGTAGAGGCTCAGTTCGGGATGGGGGTCTGCTCCTCGAAGGCCGTCGGCGACCTGTAACCCAACGCGGAGTGACGACGGCGGCGGTTGTCGAACACATCAGGTCCACTCAACGACCTCTGTTCGTGTCTGGGCACGACCCCACAGCGCTTCACTGAGCCCCATCTCCGTCTTCAAAGTTGCAAAAAAGCTCTCATGGACGGCATTATTTCAACCCAAGCCCTTTCTCGCGCATGCTTTGAACGGCCTGAAGTCTGTTTAGCGCCTGCTGATACACTTCGCTCGTATCTTGACTCCCTGTGTCCGAATGGTGTAGCAGCCCTCCTGGTGGCTGCCAACGCTCTACAGCCATCTCCAAGGCCGCTATGACCAGCGGGTGTACCCGGCAGCTAAGCCCACAGCGCCTGCCAACATCTTCCTGTTCAACGCGACCCCCCGCCGCTCCTCAATAAGCCACTCAGCGTGCTGATCAGGCGCGTCCAAGTCAGCGCTGTCAACGCTCTGCAAGACGGCTGGGAGCTCGGATTTCGCTCTCCCTCATAAAATCTGTCAGGCCGTCAGGGCTTCAGGAACCTGCTGCTGAAGACCTGCCCGTGTCTGCCGGTGATTTGGCGCGAACCTTGGCGCTTTTGCTACGTTTAGAAGGGGTGGCAGCTGCCCTTGGGAGTGCTGCAGAACATGCATGGCCGCATTCTCGGTCGTCCTCAAGACGAACGAACCGAAATGGTAGCCCACCTGAAAGCACTCCTGGCCCTGTCTTGACCCTGTGCCAGATGTTGCTCCTGCGCACCGTCACGAATGGGGCGTCTGCACCTCTGACGGGCATCACCCGCGCCGGAGGCGTGCCAGAGTAGGCCATGCCCAGCAAGCCCAGCAGCAAGATGCCGATTCCCCGACCCAGCGCAAGCTGTTCTTGGGCATCCTCCGGGATACCCCAAGCGACACAGCACAGACGCTGCCCAGCGCAGCAGTCGGGAGCGCCTCGTGAGTGCCCCGCCGGACCACGCCACGCATGCCACGCTGAAGGCCCAACCGAGGAATCTCCACAAGACGGCAGAGGAGACTGGCGCGAACCTGGACGCCATCACGGTTCAGCAGCAGACTCAGCCCCAGAAGCTCCAGGGTCTGCTGAACGTCGGCATCAGCCGCTGGGAACGGGTGCAGCTTGCCCGCGCTCCGGGTCGGCCCACCGCGCTGGACTACGTGGAACTGCTGGCGACGGAATTCACCGAACTGCACGGTGACCGGGTGTACGGCGATGATCCAGCATTGATCGGTGGACCAGCCCGCTGGCAGGGGCGGCCGGTCATGCTGCTGCTTCAGCAAAAAGGCCGTGATACCAAGGACAGAATCAAGAGGCGGTTTGGCAGCAGCAACCCCGAGGGCTACCGCAAGGCGGTTCGCCTGATGGATCTAGCAGACAAGTTCGGCCTGCCGATCGTCTGCCTGATTGATACCCAAGGCGCCTATCCCGGCATTGCGGCTGAGGAGCGGGGTCAGGGCTGGGCGATTGCTGAGAGCATCCAGCGCATGGTCCGTCTGAAGGTTCCCGTCGTGTGTGCGGTGATCGGTGAGGGCGGCAGTGGCGGAGCGCTGGCTGTGGGCGTCGGCAACCGGGTGCTCATCATGGAGAATGCGTGGTACAGCGTCATTTCTCCTGAAGGAGCGGCCAGCATCATCTGGAAGGATGCGGCCAAAGCGCCGGAGGCTGCTGAGGCCCTGAAACTGACCGCACCCGACCTGCTGGAGCTGGGCATTGTGGAGGAAGTCATTCTAGAGCCAGCAGGCGGAGCCCATCTCGACGCTGCGGCCAGCGCCGCCTCTCTAGGCGAAGCCGTGTCGCGTCATCTGGATGAACTGGCTCTCCTCAGTCCGGAAGAGCTGCGCTCCCGGCGCAGCACACGTTTCCGGGCACTGGGCACCTTTGTGGAAGGCCAGAGCAGCTGATCAGACAGGGCCGTGAGGCTTACCCCGTTGATCATTGGGCTGATCAATCCTCAGCGCTGTTGGCACCGCGAGTCGAAGGGTGGCCACCCAGTGAAGAAGTCAGGTCACCCGACCACGCCTTGCTGATCGGCCATGAGGCGAGATGGCGGCTGCTTTTACAGGTGCTTCAACGAGCGTCCAAGCGCCCTTGAGCATTAACGGGATTTCTTATAACAGCTCTTGAACGTCCGATGTGCAGGTATTGCGTCGGTCAGTGCCTTGTTCCGGCGCTTGAAGCTTTTTGGTGCCGTCGGACGTGCAGGCGAGGATGGAGGCGCAGCTGTGACCTTCGTGACGCTACCAAAACAGGAGCTGCAGGGGCGTTATAGCGATGCCGAGAGTGAGTAAGCGTGGGCCATGCGGAAGACCGGGCTGGAAGGGGTCTTCGAGCTGTGGATTCGTTCAGCTGACGACTTGCCGGGCGAGTGCTTGATCATCACGCGGCAGCACGCGCATGTTCTAGGACGGGTGCTGGAGCAGGTCTAGTCGTCAAGCGGACGGGTGTGTTCGGCCTGTTCTTGCTGGTCAAGGTTGGGAATGGCCAGGGCGGCCAGCAGGATCGCGGCGACGGCGGTGGCCGTCATGGCCAAGAGATTGCCGGTAAACAGCAGGAGCAACGTCACCACGCTCAGGGCGCAAGCGCTGCCCATCAACACAGCGGGGAATACGTTCATGCCCCTAGTGTGGCGTCTGAGTCGAGAAAGAGCTCTTCAGTGAGCCTCAAGAATCTCTTCAGTTGGCCTCAAGAATCCGGGGGTGGGGGGAGCGAGGGACACCCACGGAGCGACAAACCGCGCATGTTCTAGGCCGGGTGTTGGCAGCCATATAGAAGTGGGGCCGTGGACGCTCCCCTAATCCAGTTTGTCGATCTTCAGGATGCTGCCCTCAAGGCGGTCACGGTCGCCCAATAGGAAGGCAACGGCGACCGCGCTTTCGGCGTATCGAATCCTGAGGGCACCTTGCCGTCCAAGTAGCCCTCGACATAGGCGTCGATCATGGCCGGGAGCAAGCTTGGATCGAAGAAAGCCGCAATCTCCTGGTAATGCGGTCTTCGGCGAGGCGCTGAACCGCGGCGAGGTACAGAGGGTTTGATTTGGGGAGTGGAGCGGGCACAGGGCCAGAGTAGGGTGAGGGGGGGCCAGAGATGAGCAGAATTGAGGCAGAAGATGCTCACGAAATGGGGTTCTTCCCCTATTTTTCGCACTCATTTGACTTGGTGCCCGCATTCTCTTAGATCAATCGGGCTGTGTGGGGAGACGTTCCCTGGATTGTTCGTGAATGAAAAGCAGGTGTCGATCCACCAGCTCAGGCCCAGCCCCCCGCCATGAGCAGCAATGAGTAGCGGCTCCGGCGGCCACCGTCTAGCGGGCCGGGAAAGACCCCAAGCAAGAACACCACTGCAAAAAGCGTCTGCTCTACCCAACCCCACAGACCGCCGCCGATAGGCTTATGAGGGCCACGACCCTGTGCTCAGGCCTGAGTTCCACTGGGTGGTACCGAAACCTCCTGAATGCGGATCAAGTTCCCTGCGGGATCACGGAAGGCGCAGTCCCGCACCCCGTACGGTTGGAGCGTTGGTTCCTGAACGACTTCGGCGCTGCTGGCCTGCACCCGGTCAAAGGTGCCGTCGAGGTCGGTGGTGGCCAGAACAATGGTGGCATAGCTGCCCTTGGCCATCAGTTCGGCCACGGTGCGGCGCTCGTTGTCGGTGATGCCCGGCGTGGCCTGAGGCGGAAAGAGCACGATGGACGTGCTGGGCTGACCGGCGGGGCCGACCGTGATCCAGTGCAGGCCGTTGTACCCGACGTCGTTGTGTACGGTGAAGCCGAGGGTGTCGCGGTAGAAGGCCAGTGAGGCAGCGGCGTCGGTGTGCGGCAGGAACGTCTGGTGAATGGAGAGGTTCATGGCCGTCACTCTAGGCTTGATGTTAAGTTTGGTGCTTCTCGATTCCTGATCGGTCTCGTGACTTGCTTGGCCACGCAGGGCGGCAGTCCCGCCGTGCCGCCCGCAGCGTGCAGTCGGTAAGCGCTGGGGGACATTCCGACCAACTCGGTGAAGCGGGTGCTGAAGGTGCCCAGTGACCGGCAGCCAACCTCAAAACAGACGTCGGTAACACGGAGGTCGCCTCGGCGCAGCAGGGCCATGGCGCGCTCAATCCGCCGTATCATCAGGTAGCTGTACGGAGATTCCCCATAGGCCAGCCGGAACTGGCGGCTGAGGTGCCCAGCGGACATCTGGATGCCGTGGGCGAGCGCCTCAACGTCCAGGGGCTGTGCATAGTCCCGGTCGATCCGGTCTCGCACACGCCGCAGACGCGCGAGGTCGTGCAGATGCGATGGTGCGGCGGATGGCGCAGTCATGGCTCATTGTGCTCTTTCACACCGCTGGGATCAGGCCACTCGATCGTAGAGGAAGCACTTCAAGGCGCGTCACGGGTTCGGAACCCGTTACAGGAGCCGACTTTCTCATAGCCCTGAGGGGTTTTGACGGGGAGTCAGATCTTCCGCATCGCAAATTTGGATCAGCAATTCACGACACTGGGGCTTCACTTCACCGACCGTATGACTTCCTGACCGACTCGCGCGCACCGCTCAACTCTACCTGCTGAACTCGCCCCCATTCCAGCATCTAAAAGACTTGCACTCCGGTGCACGTCTTAAGACCAGCAGGTGGGAACAGTGAAAATGCGCTTCTCCATAGAGTAGTGTGAGGATCTTGTAATGGACCCGTTAGTATTCTGAAAAATATTTCTCATTGAGGCCTATCGTCTCGCACGCTCCGTCCTTGAAAGGAGAATCTGCATGCCGCAACATCACCGCTTATTTGTTCTGTCCACCCTCTGCGCCGGCCTATTGATTGGGTGTGCTGGACAGCCCACCGTTCCTCCCCTCACTGCAGATCGTCCGGGTCAAGTGGCTCAACGTTACAACTCTGTCGTGAGTGTGCCTCTGCAGAGCGGCGACACGCCGAGCAGTCTCACCAGCACTCTGGGTGGCGAGGTGGTGACGTGGGACGACACGGGTTGTGCCGCATCCAACGCCGAATCCTGCTTCGCATTACTTGGCATGAGCGGCGCGACCACCCTCAAGGCCCAGGGTCTGCAGGCGCTGAGCACTCAGCGGGGCCGGAACGTGTATATGGAATCCAACCGGGACGTCTTTAGCGGCGGCGGCACCCTAACGGCGACCATGAGCGGGTCACGTGGCATCTGGATTGGTGGCAACTTCTTAGCCTGGAGTGGCGGTTCTCGAGGCATTTGGATTGGCGGTATGTACAACGTCATTCCTGAAAACACCCAGAACTGGCGCAAGATTGAACTGGAGAAGGCCCAGATGATGGCCCCCAATTTGGGCGCGGGCGTCACGGTCGCTGTAATTGACACCGGGATCGATCTCAAGCACTCGGCCTTCCAAGGCTCGCTGTCCGATCCTTCCACTTGGCGCGATTTTTACGCCGCTGACAACGTGCCTCAGGAAGAAGGCACACTCGGCGTCGGCGGGTTTGGACACGGCACCAATGTCGCTGGCATCATTTTGCAAGTAGCTCCCAAAGCCAAAATTATGCCACTACGAGTCTTGGGGCCAGATGGGTCTGGAGACGTCGCGACAGTCGCCAGCGCCATTGACTGGGCCACGGCCAAAGGTGCGCGAATCATCAACCTGTCGCTGGGCAGCGAGGACAATTCCAGGGTCGTGCAAGAAGCTATTGCGCGGGCTACGGCCAGAAACGTGCTGATCGTCTCATCGGCCGGCAATGCCAACGTCAGTAGCATTACCTACCCCGCTGCCACCGCTACGTTAGGCATCAACTCGCTGAGCGTCGGCAGTGTCAATCTCAGCGATATCAAGTCCAGCTTCTCCAACTACGCGTCTCAACTGGAACTCGTGGCCCCCGGCGAAAACGTGTTTGCCCCAGCTCCCGGCGAACTGCTGGCGGCCTGGAGCGGCACATCACAGGCGGCCCCCATGGTGGCTGGAGGTCTGGCCCTCGCGTTTGGCCAAACCCTGGTGGTGCCCATCAGTGATGTCACCAAAAAATTAGCTGAGAACGCATTTGATGTGTACAACAACGGAGCCAATCAAGCGTACAAGGATCAGCTCGGGATTAAGGGTCGCCTGGATCTGGTGAAATTTCTAGAGAACACCATCAAGTACTGAGTGCCTTGACCCGCCAGAGTAGAAGTTTGCCTCGGTACGACACGGATTCTCCAGCCAGCTCATCCATTGCTTTACGGCTGGAAGGATTGCATGCGGCAGCAACCGCTCTCCTCCATACTGACCCGAGGCGGGCCCTGCCTCTGGCGCGTGAATATGCTCAACAGGCCCAAACTGTAGGATCACTGGTGGCGCAGGCCAAAGCCGAAGTGCTGTTGGGTCAGTCTTTGTTGGTCTGCGGTGAACTGCCGGAAGCACTCGTCCGGCTCCGTGTCGCCATCCAACTGTACGGGGAGTTAGCAGATCCGTTAGAGCAGGCAAACGCTGAAGAATTGGCGGGGAAAGTCTGCCTCAATCTCGGGGAACTTGATGAAGCCGACCAACTGCTCCATGCCGCGATCAACCGCGTCAGTCATCTTCAAAATATCCCAGCGCAAGCCACGCGCGCCACGGCCTTAAATCATTTAGCTGGAGTTCAGCACACTCAGGGCAAGGTGGCCGAAGCCCTCACTTCACTGCGTAGAGCGCTGAATATTTGGGAAGAGCAGAGCCATTTCGTTGGACAGATCTATTGCCTGATCAACCTGGGAAACATTCAAACATGGCTGGGGCAATACTCCGAAGCAGTGGCAAGTTTATCGCAAGCCTACACGCTCAATCAAAAGCATTTGAATGACTCAAGGTCGCAGGCGTCTGTCCTGCACAATCTTGCCCGGGTTCATTATTTAAAAGGTGACAGCGACCTCGCGATTGAACTGATGCACTCTGCCTGTCAATCAGCAGAGATCACTCAAGATCCATTGATACAGGCGTCCACTCAACTTAATCTGGGCACCTTCTATTTAGAAACTGGCCAGTTCCTGGAGGCCCGTACCCACCTGGAGGCGGCGCTGGGCCTCAGCCGCCAGACCAGCTACCGCGCCGGGGAAATGTCGACGCTCGACAGCCTAGGACTCTTGGCGGAACAGACCGGGGACATGGCTGAAGCTCAGCAAAGCTACCAGCAAGCCCTCGAGATTGCCCAAGAAATCGGCGATCCACAGGGCGAGTTGGAGGCCCGCCTGCATCTGGGCAAGCTGTATTTTCAGCAGCGGGCCTCAAGCCCTGCCTTGACACAGCTCAGCGTGGCGCTGGAACTTGCCGTTCAAACCCAGTCTCCAAAAGAGGAAGGGGAGATTCACGAAGCCTTGCTGCAGCTGCACGAAACGCAGCAAGATTTTCAGCTGGCCTTGCATCACGCCACAGCCCTGCTGCGCATCGAGCGCGAGCTATTTAACGCCGAGAGTGACCGGCAGACCCGCAACCTCAGCATCCAATTCGAAGTCGAGCGTGCCCGACACGAAGCCGCCGTTTACAAACTCCGGACAGAAGTCGAACAGGAGGCCCGTCAGGCCGCTGAACGACTGGTGCAGGAGCGCACCTCTGAGTTGTCCCGCGCCCAGCATGAAGTGGTGACCCGGTTGGCTATGGCCGCAGAATACCGCGACGACACCACTGGGGAGCATACCCGGCGTGTGGGGCGAGCCACCACGAATTGCCCGCGCCCTCGGCTGGTCAGAACGGCGGGCAGGCGTGCTCGGCATTGCGGCGCGGCTCCATGACGTGGGCAAAATTGGCATTCCAGACACCGTGCTACTCAAGCCCGGCAAACTCAGTCCAGAGCAGTACACCCAGATGCAGACCCACACCCTGATCGGCGCACGAATTCTGTCGGGCGGGCGCTCGGAACTGCTGCGTTTGGCAGAAGAAATCGCCCTGACCCATCATGAGCGCTGGGATGGAGGCGGGTATCCACGCGGCCTCAGTGGAGCGCAGATTCCGATGAGTGGCCGGATCGTGGCAATTGCGGATGTCTTCGACGCCCTCACGCAGGCCCGCCCCTACAAACGGGCCTGGACGCTGCAGGAGGCCATTGAAGAAATTCAGCAGCAGTCCGGCGTGCACTTTGATCCCTCAGTGGTAGAGGCTGCAGTAGCGGTATTCAATGATCCAGACCTCAACAGTACGGGCGAGTTGGTGAACCTAGGGGCAGGCCAGCACTCACTGGACGATCTGCCGTTGGCGCAGGGGAGAACATGCACGCGCTCTCGATCTTTGAGCACTTGTTGGTCGAGCGCACCCATGAGCTTGAGCTGGCCCGGGAGCAGGCCGAACACACGGCCCAACACATGCAGCACATGGCCCTGACCGATAGCCTCACCGGATTACGCAATCGCCGGGCGTTCGAGGCTGATTTGGAAAGAGCGATCTCCATGGCCCGCGCCACCGAGACGAGTCTGGTGGTGCTGTCGTTTGATTTAGATGGGCTGAAACAGGTGAATGACTCGCTCGGGCACGGCGGTGGTGATCAATTCTTATCGACGTTCGGCCAGAGCCTCGCCACCGAGTTTGAGGGGATAGGAGCTGCCTACCGAATCGGCGGAGACGAATTTGCAGTCATCAGTGCGCGTGCGCTCGACGACGACAGTCTGCAGGCGCGAATTAAAGCCGCCATTGCGCGGGTTCAGGTTGAGAGCGCCGTACAGACAGGGGCCAGCTCCGGCATCGCCCGCTTCCCGGAGGATGCTCAAAGTGGTGGGGATTTGCTGCGGGTCAGTGACCGCCGAATGTACCAAGACAAGTTGCACCGCCGGGTCGGGCGCTGACGACTGAAAGCAATGGCGTCGATTCCGTAGCACCCTCTTGCAGTTTCACCGAGCGAAGGTACCCACTTACGCCATGTCCCATCACAGGATGATGAGTCCAGGCTTGTAACGCGGGAACCGCTACTGCGCACAGATTGAATGAGGCTGGCAAACACGATCATTCCCCTTTGCGAACCGCTATCGCACTGATCAATACAAGAGCAACAGGGTTTCGCAACGAAAAAAGCGGTGCCGAAGCACCGCCTTGGTTCGTTTGCTGGTCGTTAAAGGCTGCTCTTGAGGGTGCTGGCGACCTTGAAGGCCACTTTCTTACCTGCAGGGATCTGAATCTTCTCGCTGGTGCCGGGCCGCACGCCGGTACGTGCGGCCTTAGCTTTGACGTTCAAGGTGCCCAAACCCGGCCGGTCGTCCTCACCCGCACGCACCCCGCCAGATCCACCACCTTGTTGTGGGGGTCGAGGACGGGTGTCCAGCCCAAGGAGGCGAAGGCAGTCAGACGCAACAACACGTGCCCGCCCGAGAGAGTGTACGAGACCGTGCCCAGATCCTGGCCGTCCAACAGCAACCTCGTCTGATTCGAGGTCGCCAGCTGCGCGAAGGTTGTTCCTAGCAACAGGGTGCTGCACAGCAGACTGAGGTGGGGCACCAGGGTTGAGGTGGAGAACCGGTCAACGGGCAGGACGAGGCGCATGAGGCGAAGTTACTTTTACAGGGTGAAGTCAAACTGATCCAGCGACCAATGGCGCCGTATTGCTGTGTCCGCTGACCTCCGCGTATCGCCAAGTGGTTTGGATGTGCGGATGCCCCCAGCGCTTACCCGTTCCGCCACAGCCACGCGACGGAACGGGTGAGGACGTGGGGAGGCTCTCGCCGCTGCTGCACGAGCACGTGAACTGCTGGGTCGGTACGCCTTCACCCCCGCGGAGGTGGCTGGGGAGAGCCCCGGCTGTTGCGTGATCCCGCAGGCTGAAGCAACGGCTGGCCGGCTTCCTGAGTGCAGGTGCCTGTTCCAAGTCTCGTGTGATCCCTTGGACAAGCCACCCGGGGCGTCAACCTACTGAGCCTGACAGCCTTTCACCCTGCAAGGCCTGACCGCTTCTCTCGGGGCTGCTGTTTCTGATCCATCCGCCATGATCTGAGCTTCCCCGCTGTTGAAAGCCAGTGCTCTGATCCGCCGCAGGTCAATTTCTGAACGTCAAGCTGGCGAGTTGGGCGGCGTAGCGGCCGGGAGCCTGCGTTTGCAGGGTCAGCACCCCCGTTACCTCCCGTTGGTCCACGTCCGAGAAGCGCCACACGCTGGTCACGGTCTTGCCGGTCACACTCTTGGTCAGCAGCGTCCATCCGGCGGCCTGCAGTTGAGTCCCGTAGGCACCAAGCAGTTGTGCCGCCGTGGAGGACGATTGGATGGAGGCCGAACTGTTCCAACTGCCCCCGCCGCCCCCGGTGCCCTTGGGCTGCACGCTGGCCCCACTGGGGGGCCGCAAGGCCGGAAGGTTGGTGGGTAACTCGGCCCGCCGCATATCTTGGAACTGAAGTTGCTCGCGGAGATTGGGGTTTTGGTTGAGGTTCAGTGTCACCCGCGTGACGGCACCGACCCGCCGAAGCTGAGCATCGAAGCTGACTTGCTGCTCGAGCCGGTAATACGCCAGTGCGGCGGGCTGCTCTTCCGCTTGAAACCCGCCCTGTTCGAAAGGCCCAAAAGGGCCAAACGCAAAGGCCGTCCATCCCAACGCTTTGAGCTGTGTTTGTAGCGCGGCCTGAACCTGAGCCGGGGAGGCGGAGCTATCGAAATACAGGCTTTGGGTATTCGGGAACTCGGGGCCACCGCTGGTGCGAATAATGCTGCCCAGCAGCCGACTGGCGGGAACACTAGGCAGGGGCCCGAGCGGCTTAGAGGGGCGCTGGCCCACCAAGATTTGCGCCTCGACGTTGATGGAGCCGTAATCGCTGCTCAAAGCGCGCCGGGTCAGCTCCCGCTCTTGGGTCAGGGCCGCGGGCGTGGGAGCCGGAGCGGGTTGCGCCGAGGGACTGGACGCCAGGAGGAGAGCAAGCAAAAGGGGGAAACGGTTCATATTACCTCCATAGAGGGCGTGTGACTCGAGTGTCAGTTCTATCGCACCTTATCCCGTCTGAAGCTGACGCGCTGATGATGCGGCGGGTCAGGCCAAGGGTTCGGTGGGGCACCGTGCATGCAGCCGGGCGTCCGTCTTCTCGGGTGCTGTCACTCAGCTGCGTCAGCAACAGAGCAAAGTCACCGGCCAACAGCCCACCTCTTCGCCCGCTCTGCAGAGGCTCAGGGGGTGCCCAGGCGCAGCCAGTCCAGACGGTTGCCGTCCTGGATCAGCAGGCGGCCATCCGGAGCGAATTTCGTCTTGGGGCGAAAGGCGTAGTGACCACAGCCTATCAGGCGTTCGTAACCGCCCCGCAACTGGGCGGGCGTGTTCAGGAGCTTGCCGGTGTTCAGATCGGCCAATCGGTAGCCGTACAGCAGGCCGCCGCACCCATCGCCGCTGGTTTCTGCCAGGAGCACGGTGCGTCCGTCAAAGGCGCTCAGGCCCCACCCGGCGTACACATCTGTGGAGTGCTCGACCGGCACGCGCAACACGGCCCCCTGCTTTCCGGTGTGGGCCTCCACACGCGAGAACACATTGACCCGCGGCACGGGGCCGAGTTCTCCCGGATTCAGGGTCTGCGCCGTCATCCCGAACTGCGCTAGAAAACGCCCGTCGGGTGAGGGGAGTCCGGCGATCCTGCTGCTATGCCAGGGGGTCTGCCAGAGGGTGTGCCCGGTGCGCTCGGCCACCGTCCAGCATTCACGGTAATTGCTCTGTGGGCCGTCCTTGCGGCTCTCTTTGACCAGCAGCACCGAGGTCACGGGAAACTGTGTCCCGGCGGGGAGCGGGAAGGGGCTGCCGTCCATTCGCCAGGCGCTGGTCAAGGTGGGCCCATTGAAGACGTCTTGCTCCACACTCAGCACCTGACCGTCTGGGCTGAAGGCCAGGCGCTGTACCCGGCCCGCGGCCTGCCAGGCGCGCAACACTTGGCCACTGCTGCTGTGCAGGCGCAGGGTTTGTCCAAAGGCGGAGGCGAACCGCTGTCCATCAGTGCTGGCCGCCACCAGGTCGGCGCGGCCCCGGTACAGCGTCTTCAGGCTGCCCGGTTGATGCAGAGCGACGCGGCCCGTTCCGGCGCCGCCCTGCACAGCCAGCAGCACACGCCCACCACTCAGCGGCGCGGTGTCCAGCACGGCTTCGCCCAGCGAGCGCACGTACGCGCCGTCCTTGATCCGGCGCACTTCCGGCACACTGCCGTCCCGGATGGTCACGAAGAGCTGGCCGTCTGGCGAGGGGAACGCCCCGCGCAGGCCCACCTGCGGGCCCAGGCGCCAGACGGGCGGTGCTCCCGGTGGGTAGAGCGCCAGTTGCTGACCGAACAGCGCCCCACCACTGCCGTATTCATTGCCCGCGTTGTACACGTTGGAGGCCACCAGCACGCGCCCGTCCACCCAGTCGAGTGTGGCTCCCGCGTAGAGGGGCGGGCCTGTTAAGGTGACCTGCTGCGCCTTGACCTGGCCTGTCCCATTTCGCGTCCAGGTGAGGAGCCGGCCCTGACCGCCAAAGATGGAGACGTCTTTCTCTCCCCGCAGGGCCAGCAGCGCGACCCGCTGACCGTCGTCACTCAGGGCCAGGGCTGTGCTGGGCCGGCCACCGTCTGGATTCAAACTCAGGCCCGCCGGGAGGGGAAACCGTTCCACTTGGTCGCCGCGTTGCCACTGCAGTTCACCGCCTTCCAGCCAGATTCTGGTCTGCACGTCTAGCGTGCAGGCCACCCTTGTCATTGTCCTGAGGGGGCGTGAACAGCCTGGCTGGGCGGTGAGCTGACCGGTCTCGAGCTTGAGCCGGTAGGCGAGGGTGACTGGCTGGTTTCTCTGTTCCCCGCGGGCCAGCACAGGCAGGCCAGCAGCGTTGGCCGCGCCGGACAGGTTCAGTCCTGGGTTGGTGAGGATGACGGGAGGCTTCACAAGTTGAGTGCCGAGCCGCTGTCCGCCGACCTGCCAGCGATACAGCAGGCGGGTCGTATCAAGTGTAAACACGGTGCGGCTGTCGGCTGACCAAGCGGCGCCGCCGGTCAATTCTCCAAACGGCGCGTCCCCACGGCCAAAGCTGCCGGCGGCGTGGCCAGGAATGGGTGTGGTGGACAGGATGCTCGTGGCACTGGCAAACGGCAGCAGAGCGGTCAGCACAGCGGGGAGGAGGCGCATGGCCAGTGATAATACTCGGCGCCCTCTGAGGCCCCTGAGTGACTTCGTTCAAGAGGAATGCCTTCCTTGTTCGTCAGCCGAGATCAACAACACCTTCTTCAGCCAACAGCGCTGCGATCATCACTCTCTTCCGTGACGCAGTCGTTGTCGTTGAACGGCCCTGGCCATCTGGGCACCATGTGGAGAGACGGGCAAACAACTCTCGTTCGGGCAAACAGCCGCTCGGCACTCTAGCTTGACTTTCTGATCATGACGGTTGAATATAGAAACACGATATAGGATTCCGATATATCGCAGGAGGCTCATATGTCCAGCGCTCACCCCCCCAGCCACCCCGAACCCAACCTGCTGCGTGGCCACCTTGACCTCATCCTGCTCAGCATCATTGAAGGTGACCCCAAGTACGGCCTGGAGATCAGCAAACAAGCCCAAGACCGCACCGACGGCTATTTCGATCTGCGGGTGGGCAGTCTGTACCCCGCCCTACACCGCCTGGAGAAAGCCGGTTTCGTGCGCGGCGAGTTCCAGCCCGCTGCGCGGGGCGGCGTGCCCGTCAAGGTCTATGCCCTGACCGACACCGGTGCCCGCGAACTGACCGCCCGCAAGCGCGAGTTTGAAACCTTCACTCAGCAGCTTGGCCGCTTGTGGCAGCCGAAAGGAACGCCCCTATGAAACCCACCGAACGGTATCTGAGATCGGCCACCCGTGGCCTGTGGGGCCAGGCCAAGCGGGAGTTGCGCCAAGAACTGCACGGTCACCTTCAGGTGAGGATTCAGGAGTGGAGATTGGGCGGCCTGAGTGAAACTGAAGCCGAGCGGCAAACGCTGCGCGAATTGGGCGCGCCGGAAGAGGTGCGCACGGGCATGCTGGGCGTCTACACCCTGCCCGCTCTGGGGCGAGGGGGACTGGCCAGCCTCTTGATGGCCAGTCTGCTGATCGGCATTCTGCCGCAGGGACAAGCTCAGGTCAGCAGCATCTTTGCCGGATCAACTCAGCAAGGGGCCGCCAGTTACCTCGATTTCACTCAGTTGCAACGCGAGTTCCAGAAATCTGGGGCGGCATTGGCGGGGACACCGCAACAGCCCACCTTGACTGTGCCGGGCGCTCCACGTTCCCCCTATCCGGTTGCCAGCTTTCCCGGCTCGGTTCTGAAGCAAGAAGGCAAAACCTATTTGCAAACGGATGCCCTCGTGAACGCCTTACTCAACTCAGGCAGCGACCTGCGCCTGAGCGGGTGGACGAACCCGACGTTGCAGGCGGGAAAGATCAAGATTGGGATCCAAACGACAGATTGGCGGGTCTCGAACCAGCTGTACGGCGCGACGCTCTACACGCGGCCTGAGCTGGGTTTGGGACTGCCGCTGACGCTGCTCGAACCGAACGGGGATACCCAAGACCTGACTTTGACGGGCAACTTCCAAACCGGGAAGGTGTACGCGTTGGTGATGCCACTGCAAAGTGATTGGACATCCACCGGCCTAGGAGGAGAGGTACTCGACCGTGGCAACTTGATGCTCACGACCAACATCGCCGTGGCCAAGCCGGGCCGCGTGACCTTCCGGATGTACAGCGAACCCGCGCGGCATGTGCAGCCTGTGACGAGTCTGGACGGGTTCCATGACCTGCTTGACCCGCTGCGGAAGGCAACAACCCGAGTTCGGTGGAGCAGTCAACAACCGGCTCCCGCGCTGGTGCTGGCCCTCAGCGGGCACTTCGGCCCGGACGCCTATCAGGTGCTGCCGGGGGCACACGTCCTTAAACCCTAACCGGCACGTCTGCTTGGGCAGAACCGGATGTGCGCTCGTCTGAGCGGTGTACGCTGCTTTATGGACACACCTCTTCAACGCCGCCTGACGTTCTTGGTCGGTTCGGTCTTGACCCTGATGGCCGTGGTGCTCGGCTTTACCCTCGGCCCGCTGGACACTGGCCGCCGAGGTAGCCGCCAACTCTTGTTCATGGCGGGGGTCATGGCCTTGACGCTGGGCCTGAGCTGGTGGGTCGGCACCCGCTCTTGAGTCACGGACAATTCAGATAACATCTCCCCACATTGCCCGATTGATCTGAGGGGATGCGGGCAATCAGTGAAGTGAGTGCCAGAACAATGGTTTCATACCGTGACTCTGCACTTCAGCGCTTCGGACACCCTCTCCAACCGCTTCAGCAAAGCGTATTTTTTGACCTCATACGGAGCTTTGGGGGCCGCTTGCTCAGAGGCAGGCTGGGGAACGGGCCACGGCAGACCCATGACTTCAAGCAATTCGTAACACCGTCTGCGGTGCAGCTGTTCCCCCAGCACGTCTGCCGCATAGGCCTGAACCTTCGGCGCGTTCCAAAGGATGCCTTGATCCTGATCATGCCGAATGGTTTGCATCAGCAGCTCTAACTGCTGATCCGAGAGGCGTGGAGGACGACCCCGATTGTGTTGACGTCTGTCCCGCAAGCCCGCCAGCCCGTGCTGGTTATAAGCGTGAACCACATTGGCGTAGACGGGAGCGCTCAGGCGCGTGAGGCGCTGGATCTCATGTGGTGAGAAACCTTCCGATAAGAGCGCGATGGCCTGGGTACGCCGTTGCTCGACCGCACACCGACAACTTCGCTCATGCGTCCACAGTTCTCCCGTCGTGTGGTGCGGCACCAGCGGCAACGCGTTCATCATTTCAACCTGGCCCGTGTTCCACATCAGGCAGCGTCAGCCTCGTGGTGCTGGGCGTCCCCTCATCAGCATGGATCATGTGCGGGCCAACGTCCGTGTGGTGTACCGACGGGCGCCCAGGCCAATGCCGGCCCAGACACTCAGGCCGATGACCACCGCCTGAACCCAGAACCATGGGGTGGACATCCATGGGCCGAGATCGGCCCACGCCACACGTGGATTGAGGTCTGCAGTTTCGAGTGGAGAACCGGGAAAGGGTTTGCCGGTACGGGGCACGAGCGCGCTCGTCATGAGCTCAAACAGTGGGAAGGCCAAAGCGATAGGGACGGCCAAGCGAGGACTGAGGCGAAACAACCCCAACAGCATACCTGCACCCAGATAGGCGAGGCCCACCAAGGAGACGGCATACGCCCACCATGCTGCCTCCGTGGTAAACCAGGGGCGGCTGAGCATGGAGTTGAGGTTTTGTTGTACCTGCACGGCATTGAGAAGCAACACTGCGGCTTCCAGGACGACCACGGCCAGCGCGACACGGCCTGTCGAAACCCAGAAGCGTTGCCGCCGCGCCAGGTGTCGAGCCTGCGCAGCCCAAACCGGGTCATCCACGCTCTGCGCCTCATGCTCAATGCCTGTTGTCCAGTCCTCGCCCTTCATATCAGCACCCCCTTGATTCCTTTCGTTGCCCACTCTGGTGTCTCCCGCGCCAGACTGATCCCGCTGGCGGTCAGGGTGTAGATGTGCCGAGGTGGTTTGCCGGGATGCGGCGAGGCTTCCCAGTCGGCGTTCAGGTGCCCCTGCTCGTGCAGGCGTTTGAGGATCGGGTACAGCGTGCCACTTTTGAGGTCGGTGGCTTTGCTGAGGTCGTAGCCGTGCATGGGCGCGGGATGCCTGTGCAGCAGCGTTTGTAACACGGCGCGGGTGTGTGTGGAGTGAACCCAAAGTACCGGGCCAGCAGGCAAGTCACTTCTAGGCGGAATGATACCGGGTGGCGAACTCGGGGGGTGGGACATTGGAATGCTCCCAGTGCATTGAAAAGGGCCGGGTCGCAACCTGGTGGTGGTTTATGGAGTCAAGGGGATTAAGCGCGTGGAGGGGAGATCCAAAGCGGCGATCACATGGTTCCCCATGGCCAAGCCAAGTTCGTACTCGCCGTACAGCACGTCATTGGCCCCCAAGTTCCGCAGCGCTTGCTGGGTGTGTTCGTCGTGCGTTCTGGCGGTGACGTGCACGGTCGGGTTCATCTCGCGCACCTGCTCCAGGATCAGCTGGGATTGCGGGCCATCCGGCGTCGCAATGATCACCACACTGGCCTCCCCAATCCCGGCACGTGAAAGGACGTCTGCCCGCGCCGCGTCCCCATAGACCACCAGAAGCTTCAACGTCCGGAGCTCCTCGATGCGGCGCTCGTCGGACTCAATCACCACGAAGGGAACGTGGTGTTCCTGGAGCATGTGCATGATCAAGTGACCGACTCGGCCATACCCCACCAGAACCGCGTGCTGGGATAAGCCACCCTGCGTCAGATCCTGAGGTACCGTCTGAGGCGCGCGGCGCTGCTGCCACGCCTCAATAATGGGAATCAGGCGGAACAGGAAGGGGTTGACGATGATCGACACGATCGCGCCGGCCAGAATGAGGTTTTGCCCCTGAGCGCTCAGCAGCTCCAAGTCCCGGCCCAGGGTCGCCAGAATGAACGAGAACTCCCCGATCTGGGCCAAGGAGATCGCCACGGTCAAGGCCGTCGAGAACGACGCTTTGAGCACCCTCATGGTGAAGAAGGCCACCAGGGTCTTTGCCACGATGATGATCAGGGCAATGGCCAACACCAGCAGCGGAGCCTGAAGAAGAATCGCGGGATTGAACAGCATGCCGACCGACACAAAAAACAGCACCGCGAACGCATCCTGAAACGGGAGGGCATCCTCTGCCACCTGCTGACTGAACTTGCTCTCACTCGCCACCACACCTGCGAGGAAGGCTCCAAGTGCAAAGGACACATCGAAGAGTGCCCCTGCCGCGTACGCGATTCCCAGTGCAGTGCCGAGCACGGCCAGGGTAAACAATTCTCTGGAGCCAATTCGGGCGACGCGGGCCAGCACCCAAGGAATCAAGCGCCGTCCGACGATCATCATGACGGCCACGAACAAGATCATCTTGCCGAGCGTGAGCAGTAGAGCAATGCCCAGGGCACCCAGATCCAGCGAGCCGCCCTCATTGCTCCCGAGCAGCGGGGCCAGAGCGGGCAGCATCACGAGGGCCAAGACCATGATGAGGTCTTCGACCACCAGCCAGCCCACCGCAATTTTCCCGTTGGAGGTGTCAAGGGTTCCGCGCTCCTCCAGGGCCCGCAACAAGACCACGGTACTGGCCACGGAAAGAGCCAGACCAAGGATGATGCCCTGCCCGACTGTCCAGCCCCACCACTGCGAGACCACGGTACTGAGCACTGTGATCATGACGATGCGGAGTAAGGCCCCGGGCACAGCGATGCGGCGGACGGCCAAGAGGTCGCTGATCGAGAAATGCAGGCCGACGCCGAACATCAGCAGCATCACCCCGATTTCGGAGAGTTGTGCGGCGATGGCAGCGTCAGCGACAAACCCGGGGGTGAAGGGGCCGACCACGATGCCGGCCAGCAGGTAACCGACCAAAGGAGGCAGGCGCAACCGGGTCGCGAGGAGGCCGCCGAAGAAGGCCAGGGTCAGGCCGATGGCCAGGGCCGCGATCAGGTCAGTGTGGTGAGGCATGTCGGCTCCTTGGTGATTCAGCTCTCAGCAGGTGGAGAAGTTTCGTGAGGGAATTCCTGAGCCAAGAAGGCCTGGAAGGCGGCTTGAAACTCGTCGCCTTTGGTGGGGAGACCGGCGGTCTCGGCGGCGTCACGGATAGCAGCTGAGAGCAACTGGGCGGCGGCACGGGTGCGGGTGGCGTCCATCAACTCGGCGAGTTGCGAGAGCCAGTAGAAATCGATGGCCTGCAGACGCAGGGTGACTTTGCCCTCGGGAAGGTCACCTTGATGGCCTCGGGCATCCTGTTCTTCGAGCGCGTGGCGAACCAGGGATTGAACTCGGGAAGTGGGTTTAGTTGGCATAGGGTCTCCCCATTACAGTAGCACACGAAGATGGCAATTTGCCAGTCATTGACAATTTATGATGGCCCTGTAGAAGCTGAGCCTGGCGAATCTTGTAAGGTGAACGTGGCAAAGAGACATATTGCGTGCCGACCGAGGCCGCCGCCAACTGCTGTTCATGGCGGATAGAGCCTCTGGATCAGCAGGAGTCAGGATGGTCACGCGGGCCGGGTCAGAAACATCAGTGCGGGGTTAGAGTCATCGGTGTACAGGTCAGCCAAGCCGTAGTGGGGCATCGAAAATCGTCCGACCACATAAACCCGGAGAACAAAGACGGGGCCAAGGGCAGTGTGCAAGATGAACTTGCGGCCCTCCGCGAGGAGGTTGCAGCCCTACGCGGGGCCCTGCAGGACGAGCCGTCCTGATGGGATCCATCAGCGATGACTGGGCGAGTGAAGTCGTACCCGAAACGCATGGAAGCAGCGCAGTGGAGCTTAAGAAGAAAGGCGACCCATGAGGATCGCCTTCAATTCGTCTAATTCAGCCCGATATGGAGGGGAAGTGAAGTTCCACCCCACTTGGCCTCACTATCAGGCAAGCGCCCCTCCACGCTTCAGCAGGAGCAAGTCACCGCAGTGACCCCCAGTCCAGTTAACGTTTGCTTCACTATTGACAGGTTATCCACAGGTGCTTGTGGATAACCTGTTATTTTGTCGCCACGCAGACGCGGAGCAGCAGGCTCGGGGGATGCGAACGCGGAGCAGCGCATGAAGTCCGGCCTTTCAACGGAGTGGAGGTCGGGCTTTCTGTGCCGCTCCTGCCTCATGGCCGGAGGAGCCACCTACCCGTTACCATCAACAGAGTTCAGCTGTGTTCTGGACAGGACTCCACACATTCCACTTCCAGCCAGTACCCTGCGTTGTGAATCTGTCTGGAGCAACACCCATGACCATTGACGCGCCTAGTGTATGGTGCCAGCATTTGACACTTGAACGCGGCGGCACGCGGTGTGCTGGGTTTCCACGCAGGCATTGGGAGTACAGAACAAAACGCGCTGACCTCATCCTGAGCCAATTTTAGTCGTTCTGACCTTCCCTGTTCTGCGCCGAGCTATTGGCCTCACACTTCTCGTTGTGCCCGTTCTCCCATTCCGAGACGCGCCACAGCACGCCCAGTGTCAGCAAAAACAGGGCGGTGGCTCCTGTCCCCAGGATATACAGATGTAACCCACACGCCACCCCAATGCCTGCCGTTGCCAGCAGACCTGCCGCGGTGGTCAGACCTTTGGCCTCCTTGCCGTGCCGGTCTGAAAAGATGGCCCCTGCACCCAGAAAGCTGACGCCGCTCACCACTGCACCCAGAAGACAATCAGGTCAAAGCGCACCTGATTGTCTTCTTTAGCAAAAGTGTTGACCAACAACTCGCCCAGCACCATGAACAGCGCGGCGCTGACACCCACCAGAATATGCGTGCGCAGACCTGCGCCACGGGAACCCAAAGAATGGTTCTGCGCCGTTCTTGATGATGGCAGGTGAAACAGCCTTGACCACAAGGTGACAGATCAAGAGAGGACGGCTGAAGTTGACGGGCGTTCCAGTGCTCCAGGCCATAAGAGACGGGGGAGAAGCACTATCTCAAAATCCGAGCGGGAAGCTGTGAAGGTGGTTTTTCCTGTTTGGATCGTGTGGATAGTCCGTTCTTAAGGACAGCATCAACAGGACGTTGAACTGGTACTTTGGGTTCACCCCACCATCTCCTCTGGCACACCCAAAGGAAGTGATCCTTCGGTGCTGTCTGGGCAGGCACTGGACGGTGAAGTTTCATCACCTGTAGCTTCAGCCAATGCATGACGGATGTGCCGGAACGCACTGTGAATCACCCCCAAAGCCACACTCATCATGAGCATGCTGGAAAAGCCATAACTGACTAGCGGTAAAGGAACGCCAGTGACGGGGAGAATGCCCGCGGCGACCGCGAGGTTGACGAATGCCTGACCAACGACCATGAACATGGCGCCAGTCGCGAGGAGGGTGGTGCCATGCACGTCCGGCGATAGAGGTTTAAGGCGGCTGGCCAGATGCGTGACCTGTAGGGCAGTCGACACGACCAGCCAGTACGCAAACAACAGGAGTGCCACGCCTAAAAAGCCGAGGGCAAATCCGATAGACGCCACAATCATGTCCGTGTGTGCCGCAAAATACGCGTATCTTAGACCGTCCATGCCCTGGCCCCACCACCCTCCAAACTGCAGATCACGGTGTGCCATCCCAATCTGATCCA
Organism: Deinococcus sp. QL22; assembly: GCF_023370075.1. Taxonomy (NCBI): domain Bacteria; kingdom Thermotogati; phylum Deinococcota; class Deinococci; order Deinococcales; family Deinococcaceae; genus Deinococcus; species Deinococcus sp. QL22. Next base: position 603,499 of record NZ_CP097150.1, on the reverse strand, counting down.
ACCCTGTGGGCAGGGTGTTAGCGCGGTCTACATGACCAAATAGACGCTCTAGGATGTAGCGGTGCGCTTCCAAGTACCGGGCAACCATCGGAAGACTCAACAGGCCGAGCGCAAACAGGAATCCGGTGATGTTTAGAAGGTGCACGCCAGCCGCAAACATCAAGACGATGCCTAAACTGAACGTCAGCACCGCTGTGCCTAAGTCTGGTTCCAGCAGAATCAGTCCCGTTGTGGAAATGATGATTAAAGTGGCACTCAACAGCTTGTACCGAACCCCGCGACGGGCGAAAAAGGATGCAAGTTGAAGCAGCAGCCCCAGTTTGGCGAGTTCGGAGGGTTGGAACTGCACAGGGCCCAGCACCAGCCACCGCCGTGTCCCTGGGCTGGTCATGGTTCCCTGTCCAATGAAAAGAGTAAGCAGCAGCAGCACGAGTGCCGTACCCCAGACGATGGGCGCAGCCCTTAATAGGGTACGCGGCTTGAGGCCGGCGACTACAAACGTGACCAGCAAGGCGAGTATGACTTTTACCCCGTGATCCAAGATGCGTTCCGGACTCGCGGTAGCGACCCCCATCAGCCCCAACATCAGCAAGAGGGCCTGAGCTATCAGGAGATGTAAGCTCAAACTGATCTTCCAAAGCCTACGTGACGCTGGCCATTGAAGAGCTGGGACGGACAATCTCGCTCATGAGGTGATTCTTGGACCTCACTCATGGTGACCCGCAGCGGCAGGGGGCGGCATGGAGCGGCCCACGGCTGCCATCAGAGAGAACAGCTGTGGGCGAACGCAGAGGTGTCCCCCACGCCAATGTACCTGCGTTCTGGGAACGCGCAGCGTCTGGGTGGTCGAGGCTGTTCGGGGCAAACTCCCAAGGTGATGCGCCTCAACCTGCCCTGTTGCTGAACTGAACCCGATGTCCCGAAGAAGGGCAATCCCAGGCTGCCTGTCTGTTTGAACAGTAAGCACAGAGAGTGCTGCCGGTGGTTTGCCATACCAGTGGCTCCTACACTGGCCTCGTTCGTGCAGAACGACTGGGCTGCAAGTCAGCGTACGAGTATCTGTCCACTGGACAACGCTATGGGGCTGGCCATCCAAGGCTGAAATCCGGTCTTCGTTGGCGTGACCCCTAACGTGGGCGCAGATGAGGTCTGTCACCGGGCAGAGGGTCACTGCATGCTGTCGCACGGGCCGGCCTATAAGGCTGTTGCCCCGGCGACCTACTGACAAGGGGAGAAGTGTAGTCGGGTACATCTGTGAACCTCCAAGGACGAAAGTGCCGAGCCCTCCAGGTGGTGAGCGGGGCAGGCTGAAGCGAGGGTGACTGCATGACGCGACGTCACCGCACAATTGCAGTGGTGGGAGCGCCTGAATCGGCGGCGGTCGTTTACTGATGGCCGCAGCGGCCTCGTTACTCCAATGCAACAGTTGCCGTGAGCCCGATGGTGGACGTCACGACGCCCGGCGCGGTGGATGAAAGAGCGCCGCCAACCTTCATGGATAGCCGTTTCTACGCCACGCTGGTGGCGTCTTGCCTACGGCTCCTGACGCTAGACCTGCGGCCCAGATGGAACACTGGGCAGGACAGCTGGGAGCAGGGATGGTGCCGGCTGTCTGAGGTAGAGGCTGCGGGTTATGAACCGTACGCTCAGCAGCCTACGTTCGCTGAAAGCACGACAACCGAGGGCGGTACATGACCTGACACACCACCCAATGCAGCTGTCTTATCCTGCCCAAGCATCAAAAACCGCGTTTGAAGCCGGTGCACAGCCGAAAAGAGTAGCTCATGATTGCCGATAGCCAAGCAGGGAAAACGCTGTGTGACAGGCGTCTGGGCAGACGTTGAACCATGGTACCGGCAAAGACAGCACAGTTGGCTAGGCACCATCCAACTTCAATACTTGGCCTTTTTCATGAGCATTTGAACGCGCCCCAAGCATGTCCATGCAGCAGCAGGGCTGCACGACGAGTGCCAATTGCATGGCCCGCAAGGGAGAGCGCTGATGCCCAGTCATGCGGCCTGTCCTCTGCAGGGACTAACCCTAGAAGGCGACCCAACACGGTCAGCAGCGCTTGAACAACCATAGGGGCTCTGTAGAATGCTTCCGTGAAGGCCATAAAGGCTATTTACAACGGTCATAGGAAGCTCGGACGACCCGCGTGCTGCAGCATGTGAAACTGGGGAAAATGTACATGCCGGAGCCCGAAAGATCTGCAGCGAACCGTAGACAGATGCTGAGTCAGGGGAAGCGGGACTTGTCTGGGACGCCAGGGGCAGCGGACTGGAAGGCAGAAGACAGCGAACTGCACTCTGCAGGCTACGGGGAGTGAAAATCTGCGCATCGCAGGTGCTGATCAGAGGATCCATGATGTAAGATTTCTAACGTCATCAACTCTCTCAACCGGGATTGACACCTGTGGCGGGGGAACAGCTGAACACATGACGCTCCTAAAGAGCAGGGCACCACACGGCCGCAAGGTCGCGTGTATGCCTGTGTTGTCAAGAATGACAGACACGACAGGCAAAAACGCCAAGGAATCCGGCACTGAAATGCCGACTCCCTTCTTGGACAGAACAACAACCGCTCAGTTGGCGTTACGGGTGGCGCAAGACCTCGCCATCGCCTCACTGAGCGGAAAATCTGGGATTCTCATACCACCTCCAAAACACAACCACCTTAACCAGGAGAAGGAGGTGGCTGAAGTGCGGCCATCATGCCTGCTCCTTCTAAAAAATGCAAGCCAGGGCAAGATCCGTGTACGGCTGACATACACCTGTCTGATCGGGCAGCCGATGAGTCTCTAACGCCCCGACAACCTCAGCATGATGCGGAGGAGAGCAGCTCCTGGCAAAGATGCACAGGCCGCTTCTTTCCCCCTTTGTTACCCCAAGTGCAGGGGAACTCTAAGTTCAAAGCGGAGGAGTAGCTTGCATTTTGAGCGTGCGCCGCGCATGATGACGGCACTTTACCCGCCAGCTGATGAAGTGTCGTGCTGATCGCTGCCGTGTTTTTGGAGGTGGTATGAGAATCCCGGACTTCCTGCTCAGTCAAGCGACCGTCGTGGCCATCTTGTCCACCCGCTGCGCGAACTGAGCATCTACACAACACCGCAAGTTCCTTTGACGGCCGCTTCTAAACGGAGCGCGGCCTGAACCATCGCGTAGGCGCTCAGTCGTCCCGCGACCATTCGCTCATGCGCCTGATCTCTGTGTTACAGCGTTTACTTTCTGCAGGCGCCTCTTGTTCCAGCACCCCTTGGAGTACCGCACATGATTTATGCTCTTCCTCCGCCCCGTCTGCTCATCCTGATTGGAGGGGTGAGCGGCGTAGGGAAATCCCACACTGCACAGGCTCTCGCACGAACTCTGAACGCGTATCTTCTCTCGACCGATGTTCTCCGTGCTGCCGTGCGCAGTGTGATTCCCACCCAAGTCGTTCCTCACCTGCACCGATCAAGTTTTATGGCCTGCTCCGAGAGCAGCGACATGCTCACCACTGTCGATCACCAAACCCGTGCCCTGACACCAGCCCTGCACGCCGCCGTTGAGCGCGCGCTGTCCGAACACCCGGTTGTGGTAGTCGAGGGCGTGCATCTCCTGCCCGATCTGAACACGAACGTTCCCGCTACAGAAATTCTTCAAGTGCTGCTCACCGTGCCAAGCCCCGCTGTGCATCAAGCACGACTCCAGGAACGGGCAAGAGAAACCTCTGGCCGGCGTTCCGCTCAATTGCCCACCCTGCATATGGGCGCGCTGAGAGATATGCAGGATGCCCTCATCGCACGCGCAATCCGTTCTAACATCAACGTTCTCCCTGCGGATGACCTCACGCATAGCGTTCTGTGCCTGTTGGCCTTCGACCGACTCTCCCGAACATCTGGTCACGGGGATGAGGCTTCCTTCGCAACATCAGACAAAGCAGAACGTCTCCCGGCGGAGGCTCATCCATGAACGCTCTTGATTTACGTGAATCCGTCCGTGGCGTCATGACCCGCTTCTGGGTTTGGGTCGTCCTCCCAGATTCTGGATCCAAACGCATCGTTGAGCTTCATTTGGAAGGAGAGGTTGCACCGATCCATGTGGTCGTTCACGAGAGCGAACTCAGCGCCTTGGTCGCTCAATTGGTCGCCTGCACAGCCTCCCGAATATTGGTCGAAGATGAGGATGGGTACACGCACATGATCATTCCGCAGCGCGTGACCCACTTTAAATTCAGGTAAGGCCGGCACTGGGGTGGGGTTCTGTTCTTTTTCTGAGTCAAGCAGTGATAGTCCGTAAATGGTTTTCAGCCCCGTGCTTGCCTCCATCTTGCGGCTCTTCCGCACTCTCGGTTGAGCAGGTCCGCCGGCACCTCGTCATATCGCTGCGTCGCGCGCAGATGTTCTCGTTCAGGAGTGTGCAGGCGACGCTGCAGCTGAACGATCTCGTTCCATACAGACAAGCCAGTCAGGCGAGCGAATCCCGCGTTGGCATCGGCCGACGTTAAGTCGTCAAGATTCAGAGCGTTCGCATCCTGATACGAGCTCTGAACATCATCCGGGTGTGTTATGGAGCTCCTTAGAGTGCGGAACGTGGGTTCAGCATCAATGAACGTGGGGACACAGGTGAACAGAGCGTAACCAGTGAACTGCTGACTGAAGAAGACAGCGTGCGGGCTCGAGAGAATGGGACGCCTCTAGAGCATCAGTCCGGCGGCTTCCCCTCGCCAGAGCGGACGTCCCTTGACGTCAATCCCATGACCAAGCTCTGTTACCTCCACCCTTCGGTCACGCAGTGGCACCTTGCAATTTGAGAGGTCGGCACGCATCATGACCGCAAAATTTGATCTGCTCAAATGCAGGCTTTTGACCAAGCAGACCAACCCTCTGGAGGTGGTATGACAATCCCGCACTTCCTGCTCAGCGAAGCGACTGCAGCGCTTTTTTTCATCACCTGCCACGCCCGCTGAGCAGTCCCACAAGAACGCCACAGCCCATGCTGCCTCCTGACCTTTGCGTCAGCGCATGACGTCAAGGAGTGAACTCATTCCTCAGAACAGCGCTGCGCGATCGGGACACCGAACCAGCACGGTCAGTTGCGCTATCCCTTCAACCCATCAGGAGATCAAGATGCACTCTGCCATTCCACCACCCTACTTGCAGGTCATGCCCTCTCACTCGGGCCTTCATCGTGCTCAATCCGGCCTCTGCCACACGCTGAGCTTTGCCACATTGAATCTTGCCGCTGGGCAAACCCACAGCGGACACACTGGCGAACGCGAGTGCTTTCTCCTGGCCTTGAGCGGCAGCGCCCACGTGACCGTGAATGGTCAGCCGTACCCCTGCATTGGTCAACGTCCGGATGTTTTTTCAGGCACCCCGCATGGGCTCTATTTTCCACGTGGCTCGGTCTATACCATCACAGCGTGTACGTCTTTCAAAGCGGCACTTCCCAGTGCACTTTCAGACCTCGACACCGCACCCTACGAAGTACACTCCACCAGTCCCGGCACGCACCGGGGTGTGCTTCCCTCAGCCAACCGGTGGCACCACCAGCTCCTGGGATCTCCTGAATCCGGACCAACGAGCCGCCTGACCGTGATCGAAATTCACACCAGCCGCCGACCCTTTCGAGCTCCTCTGCCCACTGCCGATCAGTTCATGCGCCCAGATATGCAGCTGGGAGAGCAGCTGACGTACTTCCGCTTTTCGGCAAAAAGCGGGCGGGGCCTGGCACGCCATCACAGCGTCCAGCACGGGTACGACGACCTGTACAGCCTGGTGGATCATTCGTTGTTGACACTACCGCACGGCGAATGCACCTATAGCCTGGAACCAGGGGTCGGCGCGACGACACTCTGGGCCTTTGCGCGCGTTCCAGTCATCCCGCCCCGGAGGATCTTCAAGCGGTGTCAGGAGTCCTGGTGAAGCGCGCCGCCCGGTTCTCGTTTTTAATTCTGGTGCTCGCCAGCGCCACCCAGCTCCTGTTCCTGATGGCGATCAATACTGTGAGGGCTGGTCACCTGCTGGGTGGCGTCCTGGCGGCTGCCGGGAGCGTGATTGCCTTTCTCGGCCTCTTCCGGGCCGTACAGGCCTTCAACCATTCACGGCAGCAGAAGTAAAAAGCGCTGTAGGGAGCTTATTTAAATCTGAAATGGGTCACTTGTCTTGGCATGATCACGTGGGTCGAGCCCTCCTCATCCTTGACAGTGACAGGTGACGTGCCTCCGCAGAGCAGTTGCGTCACAAGCAAACTCCGTTTCTCATTCGGGATGACCACCGTGAGGGGGGCACTCTCTCCCTCCAGCCGGAGCTCCAAGCTAAGGCTCTCTTCCGGTTCTGGGAAGACAACCCAGGCCCAGAACCGGGTGATCGCAGCGTGGATGGTGGTGCGGAGTTTCTGGGCACTCATCGACAGCACGCTCCTCGTGCGCCCGACAAACCTTTGACAGGTGGGCTGGTGACGTCGGTGAGGCACTTGAGGCTCAGCAGGAACAGGGCGGCGTGCGTGTGTTCATCCCAGGGAAGAACAACGCTGCCGTTTGAGTCCTGCACGCGTGCAATTGCCATCAGGACAGGCGCCACCGTCCTAAGCTCGTTCACGTATGGCGTTGGAGGTTCCGCCGGACGCTGGCGGTGGGTTCCTCTGCCCCGTTGCTGGAGGCGTTCAACGTCAACCGGAAAGGTCGGGGTGGTCATCAGCACGCGAGGCATATGGGTCTTGAGAAGGTAAACGTCCTCAACGACCAGCGGGTGCCCGGACAGTGCACGCTCCAGAGCTGCCTGAAGGGCGGGCGCCAGGACGGCAGCGGTCTGGTGATCGATAGTGTTCAGTAACTCACTGGCTGCATCAGTGCAGACGGTGAAACACGAGCGGTGCACATGAGACGTGAGCTGAGCGGAAATCAGGTGGCGCACGGCGGCCCGGAGCACATCGGTGGAAAGGAGGGAGGCACCCAAGGGGCGCGCGAGCGCTTGTGACGTGTAGGATTTCCAGACGCCGCTCACCCCCCCGATAAGGACCACGAGACGGGGCGGTGGAAGAGCATAAGTCATAAGGCACTCCGAGAGAACATGAGGGTACAGACGCCTGCTGAACGGCAGCGTCAAACAGTAAAAAGGGCAGATTACCGCACCGGATTTTGGATTGGAAAGTGTGCGGTCAACAGGGGGAACCCCGCCTTGCGTTGGCAGTTCGCACGGGGGCTACGGTGTTGTGGGCTGCTCAGTGTGCGCAGGAAGTGGACGAGGTGGCCACGACCGTCAAGTCACTGAGCAGAAAATGCGGGATTCTCATACCACCTCCAACGACCCATCAGCGATCAGGAAAAGATTAAATCCGCTGGCGGATCAAGTGCTGCCATCATGCGCCAGCTCAGCCAAAAATGGCAAGCCGCCACAAGGACGCTCACATCGTCATTAGAAAGGGAGAACATATGAAACGGTTCATTGAGCGGCTGCAGCCTTGCTCGAAGCTACAGATGGTGGCAGACATTCAGCACGTGTGGCCTGAAGGAACATCGTCATGAGTTCATCAGGCACCGAGATCGTTCGGGCCTTCGACTGGCAGTGGGTGCTGATCGGTGAAGACACGTCCGTACTCCTTCTTCTTGAACTGGCGTTTCGCACAGGCATCATCTTTCTGTGGTTGCTGTACCTGCTCCGTATGACGGGAAAGCGCGGCCTGGCCCAATTGAGCCCACTGGAGTTGGCCATCGTGATTGCGCTGGGCTCTGCAGCAGGCGACCCGATGCTATATCCCGAAGTGCCCCTGCTTCATGCCATGCTGGTGTTAACGGTGGTCATCGGTGTGCACCATGGGGTGTCGTTGTTCATGCTCCGGAGTAAGCGGGTAGAAGCATTTATTGATGGCAGCCCTATAGAACTGGTGCGGTGGGGCGTCATTCTGGATGGCAGTCTGGCGCGGGCGAATCTGACCCGAGAAGACCTGTTTGAGCGGCTGCGCCCCGTCGGGATTGAGCAGCTCGGCCAAGTCAGACGGGCATACCTTGAGCAGGCAGGCAGCCTTTCTGTCTTCAGGTTCACTGATGTTGACGTGCTCCCAGGACTGCCGATCGTGCCGCCTTGGGATCTGGAGCCGCCTGCGGCACTTCCTGCCGGATTTACAGGTCTGGTGGCCTGTCAGGGATGTGGCCGGGTTCAGGCCGATCTGGCGTCAGCGTGCGAATGCGGTTCTCTCGACTGGACTGCCGCCACGACGGAACCGTGGGCGAACGACCCTCAGGCGCAGGGCCAATAACGAGGCCAAGCCTTTCGTCCTTCCAGTCATCCTGTTCATCGCCATTGTCTGGGGCCAACGTTTACAGTTGCGCGAGTTTGAGACCAAAGACGCCGCGTGAGACAGCAAAAAGCCCTGCAGCAGGACTGGGGGGCTACCTTCACCCGAGCGGCTTGAACGTGCAGAACTTTGGGAGCAAGTGGGGCACCGTGAGGATACCTCAGTTTTGCGGCTCTTCCGCGGGAGTGATGCCGCTGGTTGACTCAGGTGCCTGCGACGAACCGGGGCTTCCAAAGGCAAATCTTCTCACTGCTGGTCGCTCACAAACGCGCTGTTGCGAGTAAGCGAGCGGTACCGGGAGTGCACAAGAGCCGCAAATCGAGGCAAACTCAGTCCGTCCATCTCCCTTCGGCCTGTACTTTCTCGTACTCGCTCTGCTGCGCAGCTTTGCAAGACCGCTCGAATTGAATTCCAACACGGTGGGATTCAATCAGAGTGCGGATGACTCCGTAAAACTACTGAGGGCAGCTGTGGAAGGCCCGAATGGTATGGAGAGGCCGGGCCGGGTAGACTAGGGGCATGAAAATGCTGCTGCTTGCCGCCGCCCTCAGCACCACCGCCCTTGCCCAGACCACCCCACCTCAACCGGTACAACTTGCCACCACGTCCACCGTCACCCAGACGAACCTGAGTCTCTCGGCTGCCGTGCGCATGGCCCAACTTGCCGTGCAAAACTGCGCCCAGCAGGGCTATAACGTCACTGCGACCGTGGTCGACCGCGCCGGAATCACGCTGGCGGTAGCCCGTTCGGAAAATGCCGGGCCGCATACCGTGGACGCGTCTTACCGTAAGGCCTACACCAGCGCCTCGGCCCGCAACACCACTGCTGGAATCGCCGAGAATATTCGTGCCAACCCGGCCTCGGCGGAACTCGCCCGCCTCGACCGCTTCTTGGTGCTGGCAGGCGGCGCTCCCGTTCGCGTCAACAATGCCGTGGTGGGCGCAATCGGAGTGGGCGGCGCACCCAGCGGAGCCATTGACGAGAAGTGCGGTACCGACGCGGTCACCACCGTTCTGGGTCGGTGAGATTCCTGCTGCTGGCCGCCTTGCTGGCCCTGCCCCCGGCAGAAGCGGGTGGAGCACCCTCTCCGGTGCCTCAGGCGAACCGCCTGGTGCTGAATACACAGCTCGTGCAGGCTGCCGGGCGCGGAGACGCCGCTGCTGTCCGGTTGCTGCTGGCACGTGGCGCGTCTGCGGACGCCGGGCGGGAAGATGGCCGCACCGCCCTGACCGCCGCAGCGCTGGGCGATCATGTGGAGGCGGCGAGGGTGCTGATCAGTGCTGGGGCCGACCCAGACCCCCAAGACCAGGCCAACAACAACGCGCTGCTGGTGACGGGGGAAACGGGGAGCGTGGCCATGCTGCGAGAGGTGCTGCGTGCCCACCCGGATCTGACGCGCACCAACCGCTTTGGCGGTACCGCCCTGATCCCGGCGGCAGACCGGGGGCACACCGAGTACGTGCGGGAAATCCTAAAGACGGACATCAACGTTAATCACGTCAACAACCTGGGTTGGACGGCCCTGCTAGAGGCCGTCATTCTTGGCGATGGGGGGCTGCGCCATACAGAAATCGTGCGCCTGCTGCTTGGCGCGGGGGCCAACCCCACCATCGCGGATCGGGACGGGATGACCGCCCTGCAGCATGCCCAGAAGCGCGGGTACACCGCGATGGTGAAGCTGTTCAAGCCCTGAATCCAATGGGGTGCCCCACATTCACATTCAGTTAAGGACAGGCAGGTGGGCGATCCGTACGGATCGCCCACCTCACGCAGTGACACTGGGATCAGCGACGTTCAGGAGGGCCGGACTTCGGAGGCGGCAATCTGCGTGGGCAAGCGCCACAAAGCGCGGGCCGTTCCCGCGGCCAGGGCTGCACCGAGCAGCGGCCCCGCCCAGTAGACCCACTGAAACGTCCAGTCGCCGGAGACCACCGCTGGGCCAAAGACCCGGGCGGGGTTCATCGCCGCGCCGGACACGGGGCCGCCGGCCAGGATGTCCGCCACGATGGTGAGCCCCACGATGAGCCCACCCAGCGCGTGTCCCTGCCGAACCGCGACCTTGAGCACGACCAGCACCAGAAAGAATGTGAGCACCGCTTCCATGCCCAGGGCACTCAGGGCCGGGACGCCCTCCGCGGGATTGGGTTGGCCGAAGCCCGCCCGGTTGAGAGCCGATCGGCTGGTCAGCCCCAGCACGGCGAAGGCCCCCAGCGCGCCGCCGATCAGTTGCGCGGCCGCAAAGCGCAGCGTATCGGCCCAACTCTGTTTGCCGACCAGACTCAGCCCCAAGCTGACAGCGGGATTGAATTGCCCACCACTGACGGTACCCAGGGCCGTCGCCATGACCGCAATCGCCAGGCCGTGGGCAAAGGCCACCCCCAGCAGGCCCACGCCGTTGACGATCGCCAGCATGCCCACAAACACCAGGGCAAAGGTGCCGATCCCCTCGGCGAGCATCTTGCCAGCAGTCACGCTTGATCCCTCTGGGGCGCGCGGAACGGCAGGTACGTCGGCGCCCAGAACTTTGCCCGCACCAGCTCGGTGAGGGCCGCTTCGTCCAGTTCGCTCAGGCCTTGTTCTTGGGCCACGCCGTCCCGCAGCGTCTGCTGAATGACGCGGACGGCCACTTCCACGCTGGCCTCAGGCAGCTCGGCGACGGGCGGATACAGGCGCTCAGGGTGCTGGCGAGCGGTGTAGTCGCTCAGCGCATAGGCACCTGCCAGCACCATTTCATCGGTGATTTCGCTGGCCCCCGCCAAAATGGCTCCAAAGCCCAGTCCAGGGAAGATAAACGCGTTGTTGCCCTGTCCGATGGGATACGTTTTGCCGTTCAGTTCCACCGGAGCAAAGGGACTGCCGGTCGACACCAGGGCCGCGCCTCCTGTCCAGCGCAGCACATCTTCGGGGAGCGCCTCGCAGTGGGCGGTGGGATTGGAGAGGGGAAAGACAATCGGCTGCGCCGCGTGGGCGTGAACGGCCTTGACCACCTCCTCACTGAACGCGCCCGCCACGCCGGAGAGGCCCACCAACACTGTCGCTTTCACGCCCTGCACCGTGTCCAGCAGACCCGGGGCGCGGCCTTCATAGGAAAAGCCCAGGCGGGCCGGGTCATGGGCGTAGGTGCGCTTGTAGCCGTCCAGCTCGCGGTCAGTCAGCAGCAGGCCCGTCTGGTCGAGCACGAACAGGCGGGCGCGGGCCTGTTCGTCACTCAGGCCGTCTTGCATCAGTCCCCGGCGCAGCGCGTCGGTCACGCCGATGCCGCCCGCACCCGCGCCGTGCAGCACGATGCGCTGATCTTGCAGCCGCTCACCTTTGAGGCGGCAGGCATTCAGCACTCCGGCCAGCACCACCGCGCCGGTACCCTGGATGTCATCGTTGAAGCTCGGCACCACCTTGCGGTACCGCTCCAGCACGGTGAAGGCCGCGTCACGCGAGAAGTCTTCCCACTGAATGATCGCTTTGGGGTAGCGCTTGCGGGTGGCCTCGACAAAGCGGTCCACAAACGCCAGGTACTCGTCTCCAGTGAGCCGCCGGTGGTGGACGCCCAGGTAATCCGGGTCGTCCAGCAGATCTTGACGGCCTGTCCCGACGTCCAGCTCAACTGGCAAGGTCTTGTCTGGTCCCACGCCGCCTGCCACTACATAGAGGCTGAGCTTACCGATGGAGATCCCCATGCCGCCGAACCCCTGATCACCGATCCCGAGGATGGCGCTGGAGTCGGTGGCCACAATGATCCGCACATCGTTGAGCGGCACGTTCTCCAGCGCCTGTTCCGCCCGCCCGATGTTGTCGGTGGAAAGCATCAGGCCGCGCGGAACGCGGTAGATCTGGCTGAACTGCTGCACGGCCAGGCCCACGGTGGGCGTGTAAACGACGGGCAGCATCTCCTCGACGTGCGCGGCGAGAAGGGCGTAGAACAGCACCTCGTTGCGGTCTTGCAGGTTGCGCAGAAAGACGTGTTTGTCGAGCGGTGCCTGCACCTTCACGTAGTCGCGGTAGAGCCGGTCGACCAGCGTCTCTAAGGCGTCGACTTGGGGCGCGATCAACCCATCGAGGCCCAACGCGGCGCGTTCCTCGTGGGTAAAGGCCGTGCCCTTGTTCAGCAGCGGAATGCGGGTGAGGTCAAAGCCCTTCACGAAGGGTTCGAGGTAGCGGTGGCCCTGCTCATCGCGGCGAACGTCGTAGTGGGTGGTCACGGGCAAGCGGTGGGGGGTGGCAGTGGTCATGGGTGCTCCTGTCTCGCGGCGGCGCGGGTCACTTGAGTTCGAGGGGATGACGGTTCATGTCCTTGTAGAGCAGGTATTTGCTCCACCTTTTGCCCAGCGCGCCGAACCACTGCGGGCAATGCGCGCCCATCCAGATCACGTCGCCCTGGGTGACAGGTAAAAAGCGTTCGCCCAGGCGGTAAAGACCCTCGCCTTCGAGCATCAGCAGGCCGTGTTCCATATAGTGAATCTCGACGTAGGGCAAGGTCGCGCCCGGCGCGTAGCTCATGGTGGTCACGATAAAGTCGAAATTGGGCGTGTCGGGCAGCAGTTTTCGGGCGATCAGATCCGGGTCGCCCTCGAACTCGGTGCCCGGCACAGCGCGCTCGTTGCCAATGCAGACCTCCGGGGCAGGCAACGTCTGCGCCTGTAAGTGAAAGCGCTTCTCGAATACAGCCACCCGGGCCGCGTTCTGCGCGCGCAGCGTGTGCTCCGTTCCGGCGGGCAGGTAGGCGTAGCCGTACTCACCGAGGCAGTGCGTTCCGCCGCCGACCTGCAGTTCCACCTCTCCGTCCAGCACGAAGACGAAGCGCTGGATATCGTGGGGCGGCGCGCTGGCCACGGCGCCCGGCGCCATCTCAGCGGTGAACTGCGTGAAGCGGGCGCCCTGTCCGATGACGGGAGCGATGTGAACAGTGCAGCGCGTGTTCTCCCACTCGGCGACGGACGTGCGGATGAAGGTTTCGGGTGTCAGAAGCGCGAATTCCGGCGCGACGACGCTGCGGGTTTGGCCAAGCTGTTGTAGGGTCAAGGGGTCATCTCCTGGGACGAGAGGGCGGGGGAGGGAGCCAGAAAGCGGCCCTGCGGCGGATGGGGGAACGTGCCGTCCAGGTACACCGTGGTTCCCCGCAAGAGGGTTCGGCGCACACGGCCCTGAAAGGTGCGGCCCAGGTAAGGGCTGAATTTCCAGCGGGTGTGCAGGTCGGCGGCGGTATGGATCCACTGGGCTTCCAAGTCCACGAGCACGAGATCGGCGTCTGCTTCCGGTTCCAGTCGGCCCTTCCCGCGGAGGCTGAAGCGCTCAGCGGGCGCGCGCGACAGCAACCGGGCCAGATGCGGCAAGGTCAGCCCACGCGTCCGGCCTTCGGTCAGCAGGGCGCTGAGGGTCGACTGCACGCCGGCAACTCCGCCCCATACGTCAAAGAAGTCAGGACGCGCCTTGAGGTCGGGGGAACTCGGTGAGTGGTCGGAGCCGACGGTGTTGATGTGGCCTTGGCGAACCGCAGCCCACAGCGTCTCCACCTCCGCGGCGCTCCGCAGGGGAGGCGCGCACTTGAGCACCGCGCCCAGGCGCTCCATGTCTTGGCCCGTGAAGCAAAGGTAGTGTGGGCACGTTTCTAGGCTGACGTCCACGCCGCGTGCTCTGGCTTCGGCGGCCAAGGTGACGGCCTGCCCGGTGCTGAGGTGAACGAGGTGCAGCCGCGCGCCCGTTTCTTCGGCCAGCAGTAGGGCGCGGTTCACAGCCTCCACCTCCGCGGTGGCGGGGCGGCTGCGCAGGTAATCGCCGACGCCCGTGCCGCCGTCCGCCCGGATGCGCGCCGAGAGGCTGCTGATGATGGACTGGCTCTCGGCATGCAGGGCGACGATGCGTCCCAGTGCACGGGCCTGGCGCATCCCTTCATACAAGGTCAGGTCGTCGGGAGATTCAAATTCTTCAAGGCCGCTGTGGCTCATGAATGCCTTGAAGCCGACCGCGCCCGCTTGGGCCAGTTCCGGCAGCCGGTCGATGTTGCCTGGAGTGAGGCCACCCCACAGGGCGAAGTCGGCGTGGGCTTCGCGCTCAGCGGCGCGGCGCTTGGCCTCCAGGGCGGCGCCGCTGAGCACCGGGGGCGTGCTGTTCAGCGGCATATCGGCGAAGGTCGTTCCCCCGCCCGCGATCAAGGCGCGGCTGCCGGTGGACAGGCCTTCCCACTGGGTGCGCCCCGGCTCATTGAAATGCACGTGGGCGTCCACGCCGCCGGGGAACACGTGCAGCCCCCGCGCGTCCAGCTCTTGCCGGGCAGACCCCGTCAGTTCTGGGCCTGTGTCCACAATGCGCCCCTCCACGATCCCCAGGTCAGCCAGAGCCACGCCCTCGTCGCGCACGAGGTGCCCGCCGCGCACCAGCAGGTCGTACATCAGCGGGCCTCCTCGGCTAGCAGCCGCAAGAAGCGGGTTCCAACCTGCAAAGCCGCCTCCACATCCGGCAGCAGCACTGCCTCATCGGGGTGGTGGCTCAGGCCGCCTGGGCTGCGCAGGAACAGCATCGCGGCGGGCCACACTTGGCCCAGCAGCATGGCGTCGTGTCCTGCTCCGCTGACCACTGCCGCGGCGCTGTGTCCCTCGGCGCGTAGCGCCTGTTCCAGCAGAGCAGTGAGGGCTGGGTTCATCGGGGTAGCAAGCTCTTCCATTCGCAGCTCGGAAGTCCAGGAAAGCCCGCGTTCCTCCGCAATCTGTCCGGCCTGAGCCAGCAGTCTGGCCAGGGCCTCCCGCCGCACCTCGTCCTGGGCGTGGCGGAGGTCGAGGGTCAGCTGAACCTCACCGGGAATGACGTTGCCCGCGCCGGGCAGCACAATCAGCGAGCCGACAGTGGCCACCAGGCCGGGCGTGTTCTGCGCCAGGGTTTCGGCGGCGAGCACAAAGGCGCTGGCCCCTGTGAGCGCGTCGCGGCGCAGCCGCATGGGGGTGGTGCCCGCATGGTTGGCCTTGCCGGTGAAGGTGAGGCTCAGCCGCGACTGCCCGGCGATGGCCTCCACCAGCCCAAGCGGACGCGCCTCCGCTTCCAGAACCGGTCCCTGCTCGATGTGGAGTTCCAGATACCCGAGCACGTCGCCGCTCAGCTGCGCGTCCCCCAACGTGCCCACGTCCAGCCCGTAGTCGGTGATGGCCTGCGCAACCGTCTTGCCCTGGGCGTCAGTCACCTGAAGCAGCCCGTCCGCTGTGCCGATCAAGGCGCGGCTCCCGATGAAGGGCACACCGAAGCGCACGCCCTCCTCCTCACTGAAGCCCACCACTTCCACATGGTACGGAAGCGGGGTTGCCCGTAAGGCTTCGAGCAGACTGAGGCCCAACACCACGCCCAGCACGCCGTCGTAGGCTCCAGCGTTCGGCACGGTGTCGAGGTGCGAACCGATCACCAGGGTGCGGGCGTCCGGGCGCGGGCTGCGGCGCGTGGCCCGCCAGTTTCCAGCCGCGTCCACCTGCGTGTCCAGCCCCAGATCGGCGGCCCAAACGTCCAGCCGCGCGTGTGCCCCGTGCATGGGCGCAGAGAGGAAGGTGCGCGTGATTTGCCCAGGAACTTCGGTGCAGGCCGCGAGATCGGCGCAGCACGCGAGGGCGCGCTGGGCCAGCTCAGACCAGGCGGGATCGTTGACCGTTGGGGACGTGGTCATGTGGAAGGCACCTCCTGGAGCGTGCGGGCGACCGCCGGAAAGAAGGCGGGGCAGGTGGGAGAATGCACCAGCGCGCGCAGTAGCCGGGCGGCGGGTTCTTGAGGGTCGGCGCCCTCAAGCAGCAGCGCCTCGAAGCGCTCCGGCGTCAGCGCTTCGCCGGTATCCAGCGGAAGACAGTGGTGAACCCACTGCCACAGTTGCGTGCGGGCAAGTTCGGCCGTTGCTGTGTCTTCCACCCGTCCCTGCCGCACGATGACCCCGTGCCCAGCCAGCCAAGCGCGGAAATACGTCACGCTGATGTCGATGGCCTCCCGGACAGCAGGCAGCGGCACCGCCTGGGCGCGCGGGAAGGCGAGCAGCTCTGCGGCGACCTGCTGCTCGGTCATGGGGGGAGGCCGCGAGACTGGGGGAGGCGACTGGAACACGGCCCGGACGGTGGGAATCAGTCCCGGCAAGCCGGCCCAGGCCGCCACGTAGCCTTGCGACGCCTCACGCTCTTTATCGGCGCGCACCAAGGCCAGGGCCAGTTCAGGGTGGTGGAGGTCGGGAGCCAGAGCCGCTGTGCCGCCGATGGCCTGAGCGCCCCGACGGGCACACACGCGGGCCAGCTGCTGCTCGTAAGCACGCATGGAGGGCTGGCCCATGTGCAGTTCGCCGCGTTCAGGAAAGCAGAAGGAGGGGTCTTGCCCCAGCCATTTGATGGCGCTGAACACGTAGTCCCAGCGTCCGGCATTCAGCCCAAACGCCCGGTGCCGCAGCGCGTAGAGCAGCTCGTCGGCATAGAAGGCAGCGGGGAGGGTCTCAATCTGGAGACACACGCGGATGCTGTAGAGGGCCCGCCCGAACTGGCGTTCGGTCTGGGTCAGCAGGTCGTTCCAGAACTCGGCCTCGGCCGGAAACTCCAGCTTGGGGAGGTACACGTACAGGGTTTCACGTTCCGGGCAGGCCTCCACGAACACGGCCAGGTCATGAAGGGAAGCGCACGCTCCGTTCGCCTCCTCCATATACAGCGGGCGGGGGCGCAGCATCACCAGGGGGGTTGAGCGGCCCCGCAGCTGAACCAGATTGGCATACCCAGCCTGCAGATTGGCCGCAGTGGGGGAAAAAGTATCGTCAAAGTCAACCACCAGCGCGTCGGGTTTGGCCGTCAGGGCTTGCTCAAGCGCGGCGGTCTGGCTGGCTTCCACCAGTTGTTCGACCCAGCGGGTCTGCAACTCGTCCGGGAGAGGAGCAACCTGCCACGCGGCCTGCCGAATGGCCGCGCCACGCGGATCGAAGCCGGGCGTCCAGGGGAGCGGTGAGCGCAAGGCCTGCCAGCGCCCGTGAAACAGGTCTTCGAGGCTGCGGTGAAGGGCAAGGTTGGTTGGGGTCACGGGGATCTCCTGAGAGGCTGGGCCGGAGTTGAATCCCGCCGCAAGACGCCTGGTCGGCGACCCACGGGAGACCAGGGGCGGGTGAGGTACCTATGGTTTAACACGCCCCAAGAGTAATTGTCAAAGCCTGAAGATATTTTTTACCTAGAGAAATATATCGGCTTGCTTTACAGGTACCGGAAGGCATGACCTTCTTAAATCTACTGGCATATTTTTTACCTATTAAAAAATACTTCTATAGGTTGACAAAAGCATAGCTGCTCGTTAGGCTGCCTTCAAGGAGGAAATCAAGATGCCGAAAATGACTGCGATTGAAGCAGCTGTACATGTATTGCGCCGAGAAGGGGTGGACACGGCCTTTGGAGTCCCAGGTGCCGCCATCAATCCCCTGTATGCCGCGCTGCGCAAACTTGGTGGGATCAACCACATCCTCGCCCGTCACGTTGAAGGTGCCTCGCACATGGCCGACGGGTACACCCGCGCGAAAGCGGGGAACATCGGCGTATGCATCGGCACCAGTGGGCCCGCCGGAACGGACATGATCACGGGCCTCTACGCAGCGATTGCCGACAGCGTGCCGATTCTGTGCATCACTGGGCAGGCTCCCCGCGCCCGGCTGTACAAGGAAGATTTTCAGGCGGTGGACATTGAAAGCATCGCCAAGCCGGTGACCAAGTGGGCGGTCACGGTGCGGGAGCCTGCCCTGGTACCGCGCGTGTTCCAGCAGGCGTTTCACGTGATGCGCTCGGGGCGGCCCGGCCCGGTTCATATCGATCTGCCCTTTGACGTGCAGATGGCTGAGATCGAATTTGATCCGGAAACGTACGCGCCCCTGCCCATCTACAAGCCGGCAGCCACGCGCGCCCAGGCTGAAAAGGCGATGGAGCTACTGAATGCCTCTGAACGGCCTTTGATCGTATCGGGCGGCGGCGTGATCAACGCGGACGCCTCGGATCTCCTTCAGACCTTTGCCGAGCTGACTGGCGTGCCAGTGATCCCCACCCTGATGGGCTGGGGCAGCCTCCCTGACGACCACCCCCTGATGGCGGGCATGGTCGGCCTTCAGACTTCCCACCGCTACGGCAACGCGACGATGCTCGCCTCCGACTTCGTGCTCGGCATCGGCAACCGCTGGGCCAACCGGCACACCGGGGGGCTCGACGTCTATACCGAGGGCCGCACGTTTGTCCATGTGGATATCGAGCCGACCCAAATCGGGCGCGTGTTTGGTCCCGATTACGGCATCGTCTCCGACGCGCGGGCCGCGCTGGAACTGTTCGTGCAAGTCGCCCGCGAGTGGCGCGCGAGCGGCAAACTAAAAGACCGCGGCGAGTGGGCGCAGTCTTGTCAAGAGCGCAAGCAAACCCTCCTGCGCAAGACGCATTACGACAACGTACCGATCAAGCCGCAACGGGTCTACGAGGAGATGAACAAGGCGTTTGGCCGCGACAGCGTCTACGTCACGACCATCGGCCTCTCGCAGATCGCGGGTGGGCAGTTCCTGCACGTTTATCAGCCTCGGCACTGGATCAATGCCGGGCAGGCAGGACCCCTGGGCTGGACAGTTCCGGCGGCCCTGGGGGTGGTCGTCGCCCGCCCAGAGGCCGAGGTCGTGGCCTTGTCCGGCGACTATGACTTCCAGTTTATGATCGAGGAACTCGCGGTGGGCGCGCAGTTCAACTTGCCCTACCTGCAGGTGGTGGTGAACAACTCGTACTTGGGCCTGATCCGCCAAGCGCAGCGCGGTTTTGAGATGGATTACCAGGTTCAGCTCGCCTTCGACAACGTCAACTCGCCCGAATTGCAGGGCTACGGCGTCGATCATCTCAAGGTAGCCGAGGGCCTGGGCTGCAAGGCGCTGCGCGTGACCGAGCCGGATGAGCTGCTTCCCGCATTTGAAAAGGCCCGCGACCTGATGCGTGAGTTCCGGGTGCCGGTGGTGGTCGAAGTCATTCTCGAGCGCGTGACGAACATCAGCATGGGCACCGAAATCAACGCCGTCACCGAGTTTGAAGAGCTGGCCGACGATGCCCGGCAAGACGCGCCCACCGCCATCGCGATGCTCGACTGAGTCCGGGCGACGCCTTCTTTCCAGTGAGGTACCTATGACCCGATTTGCTGCCAATCTCACCATGCTCTTTCAGGAGCTCCCATTTTTGGACCGGTTCGGCGCGGCCCGTGGGGCGGGCTTTGATGCCGTGGAATACCTGTTTCCTTATCCCTACGCACCGGAAGAGCTGCGGGAGCAACTGCAGCGCCACGGCCTGACCCAGGTGCTGTTTAACCTGCCCGCCGGGAACTGGGAGGCCGGTGAGCGCGGGATCGCCGTCTTGCCGGAGCGCCAAGAAGAGTTCCGCGACGGCGTGGCTCAGGCACTGACGTACGTCGAGGCGCTGCGCGGTGCCCAGCCACCCCTGGTCAACTGTTTGGTCGGGAAAGTGCCGCAAGGCGCTGATCCTGAGGAAACCCGCCGAATCTTGACCGAGAACCTGCGCTACGCCGCGACCGGACTGGCCCATGCGGGCGTCACCCTTCTGATCGAGCCCATCAATCCACACGACATTCCAGGCTTTTTCCTGCAGACGCCCGATCAGGCGGCCAGCTTGATTGAGGACGTCGGGGCCGAGAACATCCGCATCCAATACGACCTCTACCATCAGCAGCGCACGCAGGGGCAGCTGCTGGACACCTTCCGCCGCCTCAGAGCGCAGATCGCGCATGTGCAGCTGGCAGACGTGCCCGGCCGGCACCAGCCGGGCACAGGCGAAATCAATTATCCGTTCTTGCTGGCTGCGCTGGAGAAAGACGGCTATGACGGCCACGTGGGCCTGGAGTACATCCCTCAGGGTGACACGGTGAGTTCGCTGGCATGGATGCAGACCTTGAGGGTGGGAGGGAGAACATGACGAAGGAACGCGTTGGCTTTATCGGCTTGGGGATCATGGGCCTGCCGATGGCGCGTAACCTGCTGAAGGCAGGGTACGCCTTAACGGTCAACAACCGCAGCCCTGAAGCTGAGCAGACGCTCGCTGCTGAGGGCGCGGCGGTTGCCCGCACTGCCCGTGAGGTGGCCCAGAGCAGTGACATCGTGATCACCATGCTTCCGGACAGTCCACAGGTCGAAGAGGTTGTGCTGGGTGAAGACGGCGTGGCCCAGGGCCTGCGGGCGGGCGGGCTCTTCATTGACATGAGCAGCATCTCGCCCAGCACTGCGCGCCAGGTCGCCGCTGCGCTGAGCTCCAAGGGAGCCGACTCGCTCGACGCTCCAGTCTCTGGTGGTCAAGTTGGTGCACAGGGCGCCACGCTCAGTATCATGGTGGGCGGCAGTGAGCAGGGATTTCAGCGTGCCCGGCCAGTCTTTGAAGCTGTGGGCAAGAACATCGTCCATATCGGTGGCCCCGGCGCTGGTCAGGTCACCAAAATCTGCAACCAGATCGTCGTGGCCCTGACCATCCAAGCGGTGGCCGAAGCCTTGACGCTCGCGCGCAAGAGCGGGGTGGACGGCGCGCGGGTGCGCGAGGCATTGCTGGGGGGCTTCGCTCAGAGCCGCATCCTTGACCTGCATGGGCAGCGCATTCTCGACGGGAACTTCACACCGGGCTTCCGCATCAACCTTCACCGCAAGGACTTGCGGCTGGCGCTGGAAGCTGGCCGCGAGCAGGCCGTCCCGCTGTTCGCCACGGCCAACGCCGCAGAACTGATGAACACCATGATCGCGCAGGGCATGGGAGACCTCGACCATTCGGGCCTCGCGGCACTCTACGCGCAGCTCGCCGGACTGGACTGACATGTCGGCCTCCGAGCGAACCAGCGATGTGCGGGCACTCCTAGACAGCAGCTACCGGGCGGCCTTGCAGGCGGTGGCCCCTGCCCGCCTGCTGGCCCCCTTTCTCACCGGGCCGCGCCCAGACTTCGTGTTGGCGTTCGGAAAGGCGGCGCTCCCGATGCTGCGGGCGGCCTTAGACACTTACCGTGGCGTGCCAGGCTTGGCCGTGCCCCCACGCGGGACGCCTGACCTGAGTGCGCCTGGAGGCACGGACGTGTGGCCCGGCAGCCATCCCATTCCGGATGAACACAGTGCCCGCGCCGCCGAGCAAGCCCTCGCCCGGGTGCGCGCTCTGCCCCAGGGGGCGCAGTTGCTCGTCCTGGTTTCGGGTGGGGGCAGCGCCCTGCTCAGCGCCCCTTGGGGCGTGACGCTCGCCCAAAAGCAAACGCTGACCGGGGAACTGCTGCGCGCCGGGGCCGATATCGGAGAGATCAATGTCATTCGCAAGCACCTCTCGCAGGTCAAGGGTGGACGGCTCGCGCAGGCAACCCGCGCCCAGGTACGGGCCCTGATCATCTCGGACGTGATCGGCGACGACCCCTCGGTGATCGCCAGCGGCCCTACCGTGCCGGATCCCAGCTCCTTTGCGGAAGCACTGAGCCTGCTCGACCGCTACGGTCTCAGTGCGCCAGAAGCCCGTGCCCACTTGACGGCGGGCGTGCGGGGCGACCTCGCCGAGACGCCGAAAGCCGGTGAGTTAACCCACACCCAGAACACCATCATCGGTTCCAACCGCGTGTTGCTGGAGGCGGCCCAGGCGTTCTTGGCAGCCCGGGGGGTGCGGTCGGTGATCTTGGGCGATACCTTCGCGGGCGAGGCGTGTGACCTGGCAGGGTTCCACGCTTCGCTCGTTCAGAGCGTCCGCAGTTACGGCACGCCCTTTCAGGGGCCGCTGGTGCTGCTCTCCGGTGGAGAGGCCACCGTCACGGTGCGGGGCGACGGGCAGGGTGGGCGCAACCAAGAATTCGCCCTGTGGCTGCTTCAAGCGCTCGGTGAGCGGGGGGTGTATGCCCTGTCCGCCGGCTCCGACGGCATTGACGGCAACAGCGAAGCGGCGGGAGCTTTTCTCACGCCCGATTCGCACGCCCGTGCCCAGACGCTCGGCCTCAACCCGCGCGAGTTCTTAACCCGCAACGACTCGGGCCGTTTCTTCGCCGCGTTGGGAGACGCGCTCATCACCGGCCCGAGCGGGCACAACCTCAACGATTACCGCGCCCTCTGGGTAGAGTCCTGAGGCCCGGGGCGGCGTTACCCGTCCGGGAACGGGCCACGCACGCGGATCTCAGTTAAAATGGAAAACGTCTTCATAGGTTAAAATAACAGTTTACGTTCCCCAGGAGTCTCCCGTGACCACGACCATCTCCCTTCCCCCAGGCCTGACCATCACCGCTCCGCTTCCGGAGACTGCCGCCGAGGTACTCACGCCCGGGGCCTTGTCTTTCGTGGCAGAGCTGCACCGCCGCTTCGACGCCCGCCGCCGGGCACTGCTCTCGGCCCGCGAGAACCGGCAAACCCAGCTGGACGCAGGCGAATTGCCCGACTTCTTGCCGGAGACCGCGCCGATCCGCTCCGGCGACTGGAAGATCAGTCCCCTCCCAGCTGACCTGCAAGACCGCCGGGTAGAAATCACCGGCCCGGTGGACCGCAAGATGGTCATCAACGCTCTAAACAGTGGTGCCCGCGTGTTTATGGCCGACTTCGAGGACGCCAGCAGTCCTGTGTGGAACAACATGGTGGACGGGCAGCTCAACTTGCGTGACGCCGTGCGCGGCACCATCTCGCTGGAACAGGGCGGCAAGAGCTACCGGCTAAACGAGCACCCAGCCGTGCTGTTCGTGCGTCCGCGCGGACTGCACCTTCCGGAAAAGCACGTCACGGTAGACAGTGAAGCCATGAGCGGCGCCCTGTTCGACTTTGGTCTGTACGCTTTTCACAATCTGCACGAGCGCTTGAGCCAGGGCACTGGGACGTATTTTTATCTGCCCAAGTTGGAGTCGCACCTTGAAGCGCGCTGGTGGAACGAAGTGTTTTCCTTCACGGAAGACACGCTCGGCGTGCCGCGCGGCACAGTGCGCGCCACCGTGCTGATCGAGACGATTCTCGCCGCTTTTGAAATGGATGAAATATTGTATGAGTTGCGCGAGCACTCAGCTGGGCTGAACTCTGGGCGTTGGGACTATATCTTCTCGTACATCAAGAAGTTTCGCCAGCGCAGTGACAAGATCGTGCCTGACCGCGCGCAAGTCACCATGGCCGTTCCCATGATGGCCAACTACTCCAAGCTGGCCATCCAAACCTGCCACCGGCGGGGGGCCCCGGCGATTGGGGGCATGAGTGCGTTCATTCCGGTCAAGAATGACCCAGCCGCCAATGACCGCGCCTTCGAGCAGGTTCGGGCCGACAAGGAACGTGAGGCGACCAATGGACATGACGGGACTTGGGTCGCGCACCCCGGCATGGTAGGGCTAGCCACCGAGGTGTTTGACCGCCTGATGCCTGCGCCGAACCAGATCAACTCCGGCAAGCAGGACGGCCTTCAGGTGACGGCAGACGACCTGCTGACGCCGCCTCAGGGCACGGTCACGGAGGGGGGCGTGCGGACGAACATCAGCGTAGGCATCCAGTACCTCGCGGCGTGGCTGCAGGGCCGCGGCGCGGTGCCCATTCATAATCTGATGGAAGACGCCGCCACCGCCGAGATTTCCCGCGCGCAACTGTGGCAGTGGCTCCACCACAGCGTCCAGCTGGACGATGGGCGAACCCTCACGCCCTCACTACTCGACGCCCTCTTTGCCGAGGAACTCGGGCAGCTCGGCGCAGACTTCAGTGCCGCGGGGCAGCTCTTCAAGGACGTGGCGACCCGCTCGCCGCTGGCCGATTTCTTGACCCTGCCCGCTTACCGGCAGCTCGCGTGAGGTTGGCTGCCGCACTGCCTCCGGGCGCGCGCTGCTGCTGCGCGGGAACAGGTCAGCGATGAGCCTGAGCACCAAACAGAAACCGGGCCGAACCCGCAGCGGCGAGACCAGCGCTGTCCGCACTCTGGAACGTGGCCTGACCGTGCTGTTGGCCGTCAAAGATTTGCGGCGGGCACCCCTCAGTGTGCTCGCGCGTCAAGTCGGCCTGTCGGCCAGCACGACTTACCGCCTGCTCGAAACCCTACGGCAACAGGGGTTTATCGAGTGGGACGAACAGAGTGGGGTGTACAGCATTGGCCTGCGCGCCTATCAGGTGGGTCTGGCCTTTACAGAGCGCGGCAACCTGATCAGTTCGGCGCACCCGGAGATGGAAAGCTTGGTGACGGATCTGAACGAGACCGTGAACCTGGCCGTGCTCTACGGCACAGAGGCGGTGTACGTCCATCAGGTCGAGGGCCGCCAGCTCGTGCGGATGTTCGCGCGTTTGGGAGACAGCGCCCCGCTGCACGCCTCCGGGGTCGGTAAGGTGATGCTGGCGTGGCGGCCCGAGGGGGACGTACGGCAGAAACTGGGAGACGGCCCTTATCCCGCCTATACGCCGCGCTCCATCACGACGCAAGCGTCGCTGCTCAAGGAACTCGGGCGGGTGCGCGACTTGGGCTACAGCGTGGATGATGAGGAGCGCGAACTGGGCGTCCGCTGCGTGGCCGTGCCGGTGCGCGATCACACCCAGCAAGTGGTGGCCTCTCTGAGTGTCTCAGCACCTACGTCACGCTTTACAGAAGACCAGATCGGACAGGTCGCTGAGCGGATGAACCGCGCCGCCGCCCAGGTCTCCACCCGGCTGGGCTGGGGCTGATCCCTGCCTGCCTGGCCACGGCCGGCCGTTGGAGGACGCTGTGTCTGAACAAACTGAGCCGAACACGTCTCCTCCAGTTCGTCGGGGCACGACAACGTTTATTCTCCTGCTGGGAATAGTGTTGGTGGCCCTGAACCTGCGTCCGAGCCTGGCGGGGTTTGGGCCACTCCTCAGCCAGGTTCAAGCAGAACTGCAGGTGAGCGCAGCCACAGTGAGCCTGCTGACCAGCATTCCCCTGCTGTGCTGGGGGTTGCTCGCGCCCCTGGCCCCACTGCTGACCCGGCGGCGCAGCAGCGAAACAGTGGTGTTTCTAAGTACCGCGCTGATTGCCGTGGGCGCCCTGCTGCGGGTCGGGCCGAGCCTGCGCTGGATCTTCCTGGGCACCATTTTGGTCGGCGCAGGCATCGCGCTGAACAACGTCTTGCTCCCCAGTCTGGTGAGGCGTGAATTTCCGCAGCAGGTGGGCCTCATGACGGGGATATACACCCTGGCCGTGGTCGGCGGAGCGACCCTCGCTTCCGGCCTGGCCGTGCCGCTCCGCTCGGCCCTGGGCGGAACGTGGCGCGCCTCACTGGGGGTCTGGGCCGGCCTGGCCTGCCTCGGCGCTCTTGCCTGGCTGCCGGTGCTGCTCAGGCGGCAGGCCCACCGGGCACCCGACAGGCGAGAGGAACCGTCGGTGTGGCGCAACCCATTCGCGTGGCCGGTGACGCTTTTTATGGGGTTTCAGGCCCTGGTGTTCTTTACCTGGCTGACCTGGTTGCCGAGGGTGCTCCAAGACCAAGGCTTGACGCCAGCGGCGGCGGGGCTGCTGTTGGCGCTGGGGAACTTGGTGCAGCTTCCGTTCACCCTGGTGGTGCCGGTGCTGGCCGCGCGGCTGGCCCATCCGCGGCCCCTGGTTGTGGGCTCATCTCTGTTGATTGCGGCGGGTCTGTTGGGTTTGCTGCTGGCGCCCGGCTTGCCGCCCCTGCCCTGGATTTTGCTGCTGGGCGCGGGGTGTGGCAGTACATTTCCGCTGGCGCTCATGTTTATTGCCCTGCGCGCGGCGCATCCGGCGCAGGTGCCCAAGCTGTCAGCCCTCGCGCAGGGGGCGGGGTACCTGCTGGCGTCCACTGGCCCCTTCATCTTCGGCGCCTTGCATGACCGGACGGCGGGGTGGTCCCTTCCACTGTGGTTCCTGCTCGCCTGCACGGGGATGGTTTTCCTGACCGGGATGTGGATTACCCCAGCCGAGCACTCTAGGAAAGCCTGAACCTGAATTGCTGTGGACTGGACATCGGAGTGACGGGGTGTACACTGAAAAGTGATCTCCAGAAGGATTGACCTCGACGGACGAACCTCGGGCACCTGCCCGCCGCGGGAGCTCATGGCGCAACCGACCGAAGCCTGCGACCCAGTGCGACATACACGGGGGGTTCTGATGCGAAAAGCCTGCTGACCGCCTTCGCGCATAGCCCAGGCATCATGAACGCCAGTCGTGTGCTAAAGGCGTGGAAATCTGGTTGCATGGCGTCACTGTTCATCGGCGCTCCCTTGTTCCATCCCAGCCTGACCAGCCAGTACCGTGCGCGGCGTGGCAAGAAAAAGAACGAGTTGGTTGATGGGGAGAACGTCGCCCGGGTGCTGCTGGCCAATCCAGGACTCCCGCCCTATCAGCTCTGTACACAGCGCACCCGCTTGCAAGATTTGCCCCGCACGCGGGACAGGCTCGGCGAGCAGCGCAAGGCGAACCAGATGATGCTCGAGGCGCTCCCAGACACGACGACCGCCTCGCTGAGTACGGCCCTTCAGGCCGTGCTGACCTCCGTGGAAGCAGCGTTCAAAGAGCTGGAACACGCCATGGCGATATTGGTCGCTCAAGTCGCCTCCACCCTGTTGACGTTACAGGGGATCAGTGTGATGCTGGCAGGTACCGTATCGGCTGAAATTGGTGACATCTAGCGGTTTGAAAACGTCCATCACTTTGCGAGCGACTGCGGCGCTGCCCCAGTTGAGCGGAGCAGTGGGAAGAATACGCGGTGGTGCGTGAACGTCAGCCGCACCCGACAGCTCAACCCAGTGCCCTACCTGATGGCCTTAACCTGTCTGCGCTGTGATGAACGCACCAAAACATTCGTGGCCAAGAAAGAGCAAGAGGGAAAAACAAAACGTGCAACACTCCGAGCGCTTAGGACTTATCTGGCCCGGGAGTTGTATCGAACCTTGCAGCTCAGTCACGCCGGCCGCCCCCTGCCAGCCCCTCTTAGGATTTTTTTCTCCGCCGACTTGACATACCAGGTTCGGGTACTGAGGACTGTCCCTGTCGAGGGGCAGCTGGGGAATCCTCTTTTATGCCGTCCAGCACAACCAAAAAGTGAAATTTTTAGCTACTGAGCACCTGACCTCCCTATCAGGCCCTTGGCATTGATACGCCTAGGCTTAATCCTGAATACCCAAGGCAACGGAGAAGCGGGGCAGCGGCGTTCACTAGGCTGTCCCCTTCCCTTTTTCGACAGGAGCATCGGGGTGAACTGCCGTATAGATGCAGGTTCTGCATGATTGCTTCGTGAAGTCGCTGTCTGACCAAGGATCAACGGTTCATATCGTCCCTTCGCGTTTTTCGCCGTCTAAACCAACCCCTATTCGCGGTGACTCACAACATCGACTTCCTGTACCGATGCTGATGACGTCTCTTGCGGGCTGTTGTCCTCTGTCTTCCTCAGTTGCTCAGTAGGGCGTGATAGGGCCGGACGCAAGATCTGGTGAACATGCAACACGTAATTCAGGCCGACTACCCAAGCCACTGACACCAGGGCGCCTGCCGTGACATCTGTGGGGTAATGCACGCCGATGTACACCCGTGACCACATCATCGCGAGCACGTATGCTGCGCCGCAGATCAGGGCTGGCAAGCGCCAGCGTGTGAACCACAGGATGACGACCACCGCGCTCACCAGCGCACTGGCAAACATGGCGTGACCACTTGGAAAGGAGAAGTCGGGTTCCGGTAGAAAAGGCGTCCAGAACGCGGGGCGGGGCCGGTCAAAAAACTGTTTGAGAACCGTGTTGATCGCGACTGTGCCGCCCAGAGCCAACAGCAGAAAGTAGGCCAATCGGGGGCGAATGCGGTAGAGCAAGATGCTCAGGAGACCGGTCAGAGGCAACATGCCGGCCGTGTTGCCAAAAAGCGAGAGGAAGCGGGTGAAGTCATTTAAAGCGGTAGACGCGCCCGCGTGAATCGCGAGCATCAGGGGTTCTTCGAAGGCAAAGGGCTCTTTCTCGTAGACCTCTTCGGCGATCTTGACGAAACCCAGGAGGGGCAAGAGCACACCGAGGAAGAGGAGGAGGAGGGCACGCCAATGCTTGCTGAGGAAGACGAGTAGGCGCTGGACATGCGCGTGAGCGGGCAGGGTCATCCTTCAGGGTAGGGGGAATAGACCGTTTTATGACACAGTGGGGTTATCAAAGTCCACACCGAACAGTGATCCCAGCAGGGTTGCGCCTGTACGATCCGCTCACCGTGCGAAAGCGTTGTCAGTGCACGGTTCTGGGCCTGAGAGATCTCCCATCGGTGCCTAGATAATGTTGTTCTGAACCCTTCGGTCAACACCTTTATGCTCATCCGAGAACGTTGGAGTGTCTGCTTATTTTTATTCTGTAAAAATTCATTCCACTGGTTGACAGATAGGGGTGCTGCCCCGTACCATAATGCGACTCAAATACATAGACGTCTAAGGAGTTTGGCTTACCGGCAGCCTTGGTTCGGTCGCTTCGTCTGGCGAGCATTCCTGCTTCGCCCGCCCGCAGGGAGGTTTGTATGCTTCAAGGAACGTCTGTCTCCTCTGTTCACCCCGTTGATGAAGTGCCGCCTGCCGGACGCATGGTGGCGTTCGGGCTACAGCACGTGCTGAGCATGTACGCGGGGATCATCGCTGTTCCGCTGGTGCTGGCCAGTGCCATCGGTCTGCCGCAAGATCAGGTCGTCCGGATTGTCAACGCCAGCTTCTTTATGTGCGGCGTCGCCACCCTGATTCAGACCATCGGATTCCCGGGCTTCGGAGCGAAGCTCCCCATCGTGCAGGGCACCACTTTTGCTGCGCTTGCCAGCATGATTTTGATCGGCAAGGAATACGGCCTGCCGGGGATTTACGGTTCAGTGATCGTGGCCGGATTGTTTACAGTGTTGCTCGCGCCGTACTTTTCCCGGATGCTGCGCTTCTTCCCTCCGGTCGTGGCCGGAACAGTGATCACGATCATCGGCGTGTCGCTGATGCCTGTCGCCATTCGCTGGGCAGGGGGCGGCGTCCCCAGCGCGCCGACCTTCGGAGACCCGACCAACCTTGGCCTCGCCGCATTAGTCATGCTGTTCGTCTTGCTGATTACCCGCTTCGGCAAGGGCTTCTGGAGCCGGGTCGCCGTGTTGTTGGGGCTGGTCTTCGGCACGGTCGTCGCCGCACTGATTGGCAAGGCGTCTTTCGCCACGGTCGGCACAGCCGCCGCGATCGGCTTCACGCCTCCCTTCTTCTTCGGGTTCCCCACCTTCGCCCTGATTCCCATTCTGTCAATGATTTTGGTGATGCTGGTCGTGATGGTGGAAACCACAGCCGATCTGCTCGCTATCGGCGAGATTGTGGACAAGCCGGTCAATGCCCGTGAGGTGGCCGCTGGACTGCGCGCTGACGGCCTCTCCACTGCCCTGGGCGGCGTGTTCAATGTGTTTCCCTTCACCGCGTTCGCACAAAACGTCGGCCTGGTACGCTTCACTGGCATCAAAAGCCGCTTCGTGGTCGCCACAGCGGGCGTCATCCTAATGTTACTGGGCTTCTTCCCCAAGTTGGGCGCGTTGGTGGCCTCCATTCCCCTGCCGGTGCTGGGCGGGGCCGGGCTGGTGTTGTTCGGAACTGTGGCGGCAGCAGGTATTCAGACGCTTTCGAAAGTGAACATGGCGGATACGCGCAACCTCACCATCGTGGCCGTCAGCATTGCACTGGGCGTAATTCCCTCCACTGTGCCGACCCTCTACGAAAAGCTTCCCGATTGGGCCGGTCTTTTTCTCGAAAGCGGAATCACGGCTGCGGCCATTGCCGCGATCTTGCTCAACATTTTGTTCAACATCGTAGGATCCAGTCGGGAGCAGCTCTCGTACACGGCCGACGCCACCAGCCATGCTCCTGAAGTCGGAGACGTCCATTGAGCTCCCTGCGTCTTTCTGAGGTGAACGCCCTCTCCTCCGACGAGTTTGTGCACACCTTTGGCGGCATTTTGGAACACAGCCCGCGCTACGCCGAGAGGGTGGGAAGAGGGCGCCCCTTCCGACGCGTAGAGGAATTGGCGGCTGCCTTTACCGCCGCGGTGCTGACCGACCGCCCCGCCGAGCAGCTCGCCCTGATTCGGGCGCATCCCGACCTCGCCGGGAAAGCGGCGCTGTTAGGGCAGGTGACCGCCGAATCTGCTGCCGAGCAAGCTGGCGCTGGACTCGACCGCCTGAGTCCTGAGGAGTACGCCGAGTTCCAGCGCGTCAACGTGGCCTATCACGCCAAGTTTGACATGCCTTACATCGTCTGCGTGCGCGAGCATACCAAGGCCAGCATCTTGGCAGGCGCCGCCATACGTCTAGAGAACACCCCTGAACACGAGCGGGAAACCGCCTTAAGAGAGATCGGCAAAATCGCCCGGTTCCGAGTTTTTGACCTGGTGCGCCAGGATCACCCAGGAGGAATAGTATGACTCAGCCCCAGAACAACCCAGCCCGAATGAACGCCCGCCTCGGTGAGAACAATTACGGCAAGGCCGAAGTGAAGTTGATGAAGGTCTTTCGCGATACAGAACGCCATGAGATCCGCGAACTCGCCGTGCGCGTCGCCATGACCGGAGCTTTTGACACTGCCCACACCCAGGGCGACAACACGGATCTGGTGGCCACCGATACGGTGCGCAACACGGTGTACGGCCTCGCCAAAGAAGGGTTTCAGGGCAGTCCCGAGCAATTTGGTAAGGAACTGATCGCCCATTTTATCAAGACCGGGCCCAAGGTCACCGGGGGATTTGCCGAGTTCAGCGAGTATCTCTGGGAGCGGGTGCAGGTGGGCGGGACAGGGCACAACCACGCCTTCGTGCGCCAGATGCCCCAGCGCACCGCCCGCGTGGAGGATGACGGCTCAGGTTTTAAAGTCACTTCCGGCATCGAGAACCTGTACGTGCTCAAAACCACCCAAAGTGGTTGGGAAGGCTACTTGTTGGACGAGCGCTTCACCACCCTGCCTGAAACGAACGAACGGGTGATGGCGACCTTTGTCACCTCCAAGTGGGAATACAACCGCAGCGACGTGGACTATGATGACGTATGGCAGCGGGTCTACCGGCAGATTCAGGAGACCTTCACTGACCACTACTCGCCCAGCCTGCAACATACCCTGTTCCTGATGGGTCAGGAGGTGCTGGCGATCTGCCCAGAAATCTCCCGGATCTGGTTTCAGATGCCCAACAAGCACCACCTAAAGTACAACCTGGAGCGCTTCGGACTGGAGAACAACCAAGAAATTTTCCACGTGGATCCTGAACCATATGGCCTGATGGAAGCTTGGGTGGAGCGCGCCGAGTGAACGCGCACTCGGGCCTCACCACGCATGTCCTCGATACAGCCAGGGGCCGTCCAGCGAGGGGGATCCGGGTCGAACTCTTTCAGATCGAGGGTGCAGGACGGCGCAAGATGACTGAAGCAGTGACGAACACGGATGGACGCACCGACGCGCCGCTGATCGAGCGCGGCAGCCTCCAGCCGGCCACGTATGAGCTGACCTTTCACGTCGCCCCCTATTTTGAGGGCTTCGGGGCTGCGTCCCAGCCTCCCTTCCTCGACCTCGTGACCCTGCGCTTCACCGTCGGCGATACGGCCGATCATTACCACGTCCCCTTGATCATGACTCCCTGGTCTTACAGCACTTACCGGGGGAGCTAGGCCGTGCGCCTGCCCCCGTTTCCCCCTGAGCTGCGCCAGGAGCGTACACCATGACCTCCCTGTCAAGTTTGGAACAAGCCTTGGTCCTGGAGACTGTCCGGGTCACGGAGCAGGCGGCGCTGGCCGCCTCCCGCTGGACCGGCAAAGGCGACAAGCATGAAGTCGACCGCGCCGCCACCGAGGCGATGCGGGAAGCCCTGAACGCCCTGGACATTGAGGGCACGGTAGTGATCGGCGAGGGCGAGATGGATGAGGCGCCAATGCTCTATATCGGCGAGAAGGTGGGCGGTGGGGCGCGCCGCTTTCCCATTGACATCGCCGTAGATCCGGTTGAAGGCACCACCGTTGCGGCGAAGGGCCTGCCCAACGGCATCGCAGTGATTGCCATCGCTGAGCGCGGCGGCCTCATGCACGCGCCAGACATTTATATGGATAAGCTCGTGGTTCCGCCGCCAGCGGCAGGCCGAGTCCGCCTTGACTGGCCGGTGGAGGCAAACCTTAACGTCTTGGCCCAAAGCCTGGAGAGAGCTGTTGAAGACCTCGTGGTGGTCGTGCTTGACCGGGAGCGGCACGAGACGCTGATTCAGAGCGTCCGGAGGGCCGGTGCACGGGTGAAGTTGATTGAGCAGGGCGACGTGATCGCGTCCCTGGCCGCGGCTGTGCGCGGGACGGGAGTGCACGCCGTGATGGGCTGGGGCGGCGCGCCCGAAGGGGTCATCACGGCGGCCGCCCTCAAGTGCCTCGGGGGTGAAATTCAGGGCCGGTTCATGCCGGAAACAGCTGAACAGCGGGAGCGGCTGAGGGGCATGGGACTCGACGAAATGCAGGTGTACACCACTGCCGACCTCGCGCCTGGAGAGCAGTTGGTATTTTCAGCAACGGGCATCACAGACGGAGAACTGCTGCAGGGGGTACGCCGTTTTGGCGGAGGGGCCCGAACCCACTCCGTGGTCATGGGGCATGCCAGCCGCGTTGTGCGCTTCATCGACTCGGTGCACCTGGAGGAACACGGCGCCCGCGTCACCATTCGGGTCTAATCGGCGCATGCTCAAGAAGGCAAAGACAAAATGCTGGCAAAAATATGCCCCCACTTGTTGCCCCAGCACCGTGAAGACTGCTTCGTAAAAGGTCAAACTCATGGCCGCGCCTGCGCTTAGCCAAGCAACCACTAACCAGTATGTCTGGTTTGTCTAGGCCAGCAATCCAAAGGACAGACCACCGAGTATCGTGCTCTTCGGGGCCGCCAACGGGGCCTTGACCCTGGCCCGCAGCGAACTGCTTGTCGCGTGGTATCCCCCGACCCAGTTTGGAACGGTGAATGGCCGTTTGACCCGGCCCGTCAATCTGGCGCAGGCCTTGACGCCCTTCGGGATGGGCCTGCTGTTCGTCAGCACGGGTGGCTACGGGTAGTCACTCACATTCATGGCGGGCTTAGCAGCCCTTTCGGTGTGAAGCCTCTTGGCCACCTGGCCAAGAGGGTACTGCTCATCAGCATAGGTTTCCCAAGTGTGCTACGCCGGATTAGCGCGGCAGGATCAGGGCCTTAGTGAGCTGGAGTAAGCTGGGACGCTTGCTCTGATTTTGTGCAGAGCGGGCTTCGCGGTCTCGCTGGGTTTCGGCTCGGAGTTCGCGGGAACGGCTCTGAGCAATGTAAAGATGTACATTCACGGCTTTTCCTTTTGTAGTTCAGCACTTCCGCTGCTCGGTTACCCTGATGGTGCCTCTGCAGGCTCTCGGCCACATCAACAGAGTGACTCATCCGAGCTACGCCGAACAGCGAGGAGCGTGATAACAAGACAGCGCTTACTAGGAGATTCAGGCAAGGATCAGGCTGCTGACGACCCGCAGGAACGCGTAGGGGGCCGAGATCATGCGTTCCCCGGCACTGGAGGTGAGCAGGTCCATGCCGAAGCTCAGGATGGATAACGCCACCCCCCAGATCAGTCACCGAGAACTCGGCGCCCCTGAACTCCCGTGCCTCAGCGATCCCAGCGAGCAACCAACATCGGGTCATGGTGGGCCTGAACGTGTCCCTGGGCATCAAACTCCAAACCCATCGCTTCGCGTACCTCCACGTCAGCATTCCGAGCGTGTTCACGCAACGTTTCGACGGTTTCAGTGCTGGTGCCCGACTGCTGCGTCCACCACTCGAATTCCAACCGATACGGCACGAGGCGCTCTTCCACTGAACGGAATCCCGCCGCTTTGGTCATCTCCCGCCACTCGTCCACGGTTCGTTGACGAACATGCGACGGATCGCGCGTGCGCTGCCAGAAGTCCACCCAGTGCTGCATCTCAGCGCGCGGCGTGATCTGATCAGCCAAAACGAAGCGGCCGCCTGGCCGGAGCACTCGGTGTACCTCCTGCAGGAAGGTCGGAACTTCCCGGAAGTGGTGCGGGGCGTGCCTCGAGGTCACTAGCGTGAAGCTTGCGTCCGCGAAGGGGAGGTGTTCCGCTATACCTTCCTGAAATGACACGTTGGTGAAGGCCTCACGATCAGCGCGTGCCCGCGCTTGGTCGAGCATCTTTGGCGACACATCCACTCCGACGGCTCGTGCGACGTGTGAGGCCAGAGCGAGGGCTGTGTTCCCGGTGCCTGTGGCGATATCGAGAACCAGATCATCCTCCTTTGGGGCAGCCAACTCCAGCAAGATCGGCAGACTGGCTCCAAATCGATGGACCGCACTTGAAGCGTATTTCTCGGCGTGCGCGTCAAACTGCTCTCGGCTTGATTTCGTCATGGGTAAGTCCTTCCTATGGTGAGATCCTGACCGTTTCAGGAACCTGCGGGCTGATCCTGAAGACCCGCTCGCGCCCGGTTGTAATGAGCCTCAATGATGTTGTCCGCTTCCGGGGAGGTGTATCGGATCAGGTTGAGTGGGTACTGCTCCTGCTCCAAGAATGACTTCCAGAACCTAACCCTGTTGAAGCGAGGGACAAGCACACTGGAGAGCATCATGGGGAAACAACGGAAAACCTGGATAACCGACGTCAAAGAAGCCATTGTCTTGAGCGTTTTGCGCGGGGAACTGGGTGGGGCAGGAACAGCCCGGCAGCATGATGTCAATGAGAGCCTGATCCACAGTTGGAAAGCCCAGTTCCTGGAGGCGGGCCGTGCCCGTCTTGCGGGAGATCGTCCGGATCAGGGTGTGAGTCTGCTGGAACGGGCGAACGACCGACTGGGGCGCATTGTGGCGGAGAAGGAATTGGAGTTGGATATCGCGCGAAAAGTGCGGCGGCTCTGACGATGATTGATGCGATCGTCCTCTGGCAGAGCCATCCCCAGCTCAGCTTAAGGCGCTTCGCCCAATACGCCGAAATTCCGTATTGGCGACTCCGAGACCATGAGCACAGCGCCGGTGCGCTGTGCGCGCCAGCAGCACCGGGATGAGCTGTGCGAAAAAGTGCGCCAGACCGCGTTGTTACACCCTACCTCTGGTTACCGCTTGCTGTATCAGGAATTGCAGGCCCAAGGTGGAGAGATCGGCCTGCATCAGATTCGAACGGCCCTGGGTGAACTGCAGTTCCATCCCCCGCAACCTCGGAAAACAAGGAAGCCTTCCCCTAAAGTGTCTGTATGTCCAAAATGAGGTGAGGAGAGAGCGTCGCCCTCAAAGTGTCTGCGCTTGTCGCTTGGACTGGAATTGCGCGTTCTCTTTCTCAACGGCACCACACCGCTGCTCTTCGCTTGATACCAGGCTGCCTGCGGGCCCCATCCAGAACAGACCTGCGCGGGTGGGGGTTCGGCGCCACACATCTACTGGAGGACGCCATGATCATTCTTGGACTTGATCCCCACCCCACGACCCATACCGCCGTCGCTCTCGATTCGCGTGGACTGGGACTGGACAGCCTGAGCGTCCAGAACGACGCCGAAGGCCTGAATCAGTTGTGTGCTTGGTCTGCTCGTTTTGAACTGCACTGCTGGGCCATTGAAGGTGCAGGCAACCGGTACGTGGCTCCCCTGCTGGCCCTGCTCTTTGCCAATGATCAGTCGGTGTCTCACATCCACCCCAGCCTGACCCGTCAGTACCGTGCGCGTCGCGGCAAGAAAAAGAACGACCTGGTCGATGCCGAGAACGTCGCTCGGGTGCTGCTGGCCAACCCGCAACTCCCGCCCGACCAGCTCAGCGAGCAGCGTACCCGTTTGCAGGAATTGTCCCGCACGCGGGACAAGCTGGCTCAGCAGCGCAAAGCGAACCAGATGATGCTCGAAGCGCTCCCAGATACCATGGCTGCCTCGCTGAGCACCGCCCTGCAGGCGGTGCTGACTTCTCTCGAAGCAGCATGGAAAGAGCGGGAACACGCCATGGCGACCCTGGTCGCTCAAGTGGCCCCCACCCTGTTGACCTTGCAGGGGATCGGCGTGGTGCTGGCCGGCACCGTACTGGCCGAAATGGGTGACATCCAGCGGTTTGAAAACGTCCATCACTTTGCCAGTGACTGCGGCGCTGCCCCCGTGGAGCGGGGCAGCGGAAAGAACACACGCTGGTGCGTGAACGTCGGTGGCCACCGACAGCTCAACCCTGTGCTCCACCTGATGGCCTTGACCCGGCGACGCTGTGACGAACGCACCAAAACATTTGTGGCCAAGAAGGAGCAGGAGGGAAAAACAAAACGGGCGGCACTTCGAGCACTCAAGACCCACCTGGCCCGGGAGGTGTACCGAACCCTGCAGGCCTGTCACCTGGGCGGCCCCATCCCTGCCCCTTCATAGGATCTTTTTGAGTCTTTTCCCCGCCGACTTGACATACTAGGTTCCAGTCCTCAGGACTGGCCCGAAGGATGCCGGGTGCAGATCGACGCCACACGCCTCTCCCTCCCGGAGGGCGTCTGTTGGATTTACTTCGTGCTGGACGTACTTTCACGGGTGGTCTTGGCCAGCCGGGTCGTGCGGAGTCTGTCGATGCACCTTGCTAAGCTCACGCTGGACAAAGCCGTCGCCGTCCTGTGGGCCGAGGGCCACCCGGAGACGATCCTCGTGCAAAGTGACGGCGGCAGCGACTTCACGAGCGAGGTCTTTCAACAGGTCTGCTCGAAGTACGGCAGCTGGGTGCGCTCCAAGGTGTCCCAGCCAGGCGGCACCGGAATCCTGGAACGACTCAACAGAACCTACACATTATCAATTCGCTTTCCGTCACGATTGGCAGTCCATGGCTGAGGTTCGCGCTGCCATGCCAGATGTTCACCGCTGGTATAACCACCAACGCCGTCACTCGGCGCCTGGCTACGCCACGCCTTGGTCGACACTCACCTCATCGGCGAACGCTCGCAACGCCGCTTGAAGAATTTCTTGGAGCACTATCGGCTGTCCGGCATTCCTACGGTTCGTTGACCATTACTTCGCGAATTCTTGTTCCAAAGCTTTTGGATTCTGGAAGAACATGTCCGCCATGGCACGAGAAAAAGCGTCTGGAAAGATGTCCTCTACTGCCGCTTGATAAGCGTCAAGCACCACCTCGGCCACTTCGTGAGCACTTGGCTTGTGCATCTCGAATCCAGCAGCCATGCGGGTATCCACAGGTCCGGGATAAACACCCGCTACAAAAATGCCTGCCGGACCAACTTCGGCGCGTAAGCCTTGTGTGAGGAAGTGTGCGGCGGCTTTCGACGCAGAGTAAGTGCCCAAAGCCTTGAAATTGGTGATCCCCGCGATGGACGAGACGTTGATGATTCCTGCATTTGGGCTTTGACGCAGTAACTCCAACAGGGCAGTGCTCAGCTCAAGCGGACCGAAGTAATTGGTGTTCATCTCCTGGCGGGCGGAGGAGAGGGCAGACGCCGCACTGTAAGTTGATGGGAAGGCGGTGCCGGCGTTGTTAATCAGCAGATCCAAGCGTGGCAGAGTCTGTTTGACACGCTGAATGTCGTCGGAGTTGGTGATATCCAGGATGACGGGAATCAGTCGGTTGTCGGAGGTGTCAAGAGTCGTGATGTTCGCTGGGTCGCGCACGGCTGCGTAAACTCGTTCGGCACCACGGGTGAGCAGCGACCTGGTGAAAGCTTGACCGATGCCACGATTGGCGCCAGTAACGAGGACGTGGGTGCCTTGGATGCGTTTTAGGTTCATGGTGGTTCTCCCTATGGTGAGGTGTTCTGCTTCATTGAAGTAGACCGGTCGTCTAAGTAATGACAAATAAAAACGGCGTGCTTTGCATCAGCTCAAGTTTTCAAACGGTCAAAGAAGAACTGGATAAAGGCTGCGGGTTGATCAGCTGACTGTTCCAACTTGGCCCGGATCAAACTTCCCTCCCACCCTGAAAACAGCAGTCGGGCCAAACTGAGGCTGTTTACAGATGAATCGAGATCGCCTTCCCGCTTGGCACGCTCAAACTGCTCTGCCAAGCACTGTTCTATCTCGTCAAAGTGTTGCTTCACTGCCCGTCTAAAACCTTCGTGCTGAGCAGCGAGTTCCTGCCCCAGATTGCCGAGCAAACAATTGCATAAAGAGAACTCGTCCTTGAAAAGCACGGTCAGGTGTTCAAAGTACGCCCGCAGGGCCTCAAGGGCAGTTCCCTCATGCGTCGAAAAAAACTGATTCAGGTCGGCCAGGAGAGCCGCGCTGAAGCGATCAAGCAAAGCAAATCCCAGATCGTCCTTGCTGGGAAAGTAGTGGTAAAAGGAACCTTTAGGCACGCCAGCTTCTTTCAGGATCTCACTCAGTCCAGTGTTGTTGAAGCCACGCACCATCACCAACCCGTGAGCGACTTTGAGGATCTTCTCACGGGTGTCATGCTGCATACATTCATTATTAGACCAGTCGTCTAGAAAGTCAATAGCTGTGAAGGTTCCGGTCTTGTTGCCTGAACTGGCTCTGGGCATGCTCCTGATGACGGAACCCCGATCCCGGTGGTCACGGCACCAGAGGAGAGGCCAGCAGTCGTGGCACAGGCGGCAAGGAAGGTGTCGCTGCAGGGGTCAACCATCGATTTCAATGTCAGAAGTGCCTGGTCAGCGCAGCGTTTGTCTCGTCGGCAGCGTGGGCTTACCTAGGGCGCCACAAGAGCGCACATGCTGGGGCGACGCACCAAGCATTGCGCAAGCAGGCCCGCCTTCCCCCTAGCGGAACAGAATTTACCGCTCCCGTCCTGAACCCGCGTCTGCTTCCAGCCTAAAAAGATCCAGGAGGGCCTCACCCCGGTTCATCAATTTGTATATTCCCCGCTAATCCGCCGAATAATCCTGAAGGTTGTGTTGCCTGAACTGGATGAGCGTGTGTTCGGTCTGGAAAGGATTTTTCGGCACACGTAGGTTCTCCGAATGCAGACCTCCCGTTCACGCCAAAGCCCAGCCGAGGGCGATGGCCTCCTGCCGATTGCGGCGCACGGTAGGCACCACCAGCGCGGTCAGCTCCGCCCTCTGCTCGACATTTCGGCACAGCGTGTCGGCTGCCGAGCCATGTTGCTCATCCCGCAGGCTCGCGCACGGCTGCAACTTGTCCGGGAACCTTCTTCCCCCTTTTGTCCCTTCTGCCTGACGCCAGCTTCTCTTCGTGGTGGCTTAAACCGGTGGTCTCGCGGAAACGACCGTGCGTCCTCACTTCGAAATGGGATGGCCGCATCTCGTCTCCGAGGAAGGGCTTGACTCTTCGGTGAGCCGAGACTTCACACTGAGTTCATGAAGAACCTGCAGGACACCTCTTCAAAAACGAAGTATCGGTATGTTCGCCCGCTCGACCGACTTAACGGTCACAACCTTACGACACTACGACGAGGAAGGCTTGTTGCGACCTGCTGTGGTGGGTCCTGCCAGCAATTACCGCTACTACTTTCCGTCACAGATGATGGACGCGGAACGTATCCGCGTCATGCGCGGGCTGGAGGTCCCCCTGAACGAAATTCGCGAGTACTTACGCGAACCAGATGAGGAGTTACGGCGCCTGACGTTGCTGCGCCACCGTCGCCGGGTGGAACAGCGGATAACGAGAGACGCTCACGCACTCGAAGCGCTTAACCGGATGGAATGCGCCGGTCTCGACCCGATCGCCGTCACCGTCAAAACCCTCGCGGCACAACCCATGGCCTACACTCGGTACGTCACGTCCCTCCATACCGTGGAGATCGATCGTCGCCGGGCCATCGAACGCATCACCACGCTTGTTCGGGGACAAAGCCTCATGCCTGGCCACAGCTTCTCACTGTGCCGAGATGCCCCGTCCGATGTTCCACGCGACCGAGACGACGTCTCGGCGGGCTCACCGAATGAAGCTTCACGGTGGAGGTCGGGGTTTTGCTGAACGACGCTATTGGTACTCCATTGACTCATGGAACGGATGCAAGCTAGGGAATGGACACCCAACAGCTCATTCCTGAACCGTTGGAGCAGTATTGCCAGCTGTCCGACTCGACGTTTACGCGTCCCACACAGCAAGTCACCTTTCAAACATATCTGCAAATTCTTCTTCTGGGAACGGAACTTCACAAAACGGCGACGGGGCTGGCGAATACCGAACCGGGCCAACCGGGCAGCCGACACAAGGACGCACAGCGTCTTCAGTGGTTCTTGCGAGGGAGCACTTGGGATCCGGGAGGGCTCAGTGAGGCGCGGTGCTGGTGATTGACGAGACAGGCGACCGGAAATACGGCACGCACACCGCGCATGTGGGTTGGCAGTACTTGGGAAGTTTGGGCAAGGTCGATTCGGGCATCGTGACCGTCCATGTGCTGTATGACACGTCAGACGCCTCTGTCCCCCTGAAATTCGTGCCGTATACGCCAGCCCATCATTTTGAACGCGGGATCATTGGTCTTGCGTTCAAAACCAAGCCCCAACTTGCGATTGACCTCATTGATGCTGTCCGGGCCGATTGGCCGTATCGGGCGGTGGTCGCGGACAGTTTCTACGGGCGGAACGAGGTCTTCCAGACCCACCTCATCCGTCAACACCTTCCAGTTGTGTTGGCGCTGCCGGCATCTCACACGTGGTGGCATGCCGCAGACCAGCCAGGGAGTGTTGAGGAACTGGCGCTGCACGTAGCGCCAGAGGCCTGGCAACCTCTCGTGCGCACGGATGCCGATGGGCATCAAGAAATCAAATGGGTCGCCAAACGACAGGGCGGCCCTTTTGGGCCGCACCAGACCTTTCGGCTGATTGTCGTCACGCCGGATCTGGTGGAGTTGCCGGAAGAGCGCACGGAATATCTGATTTCCAATCTCCGCGAGGGTGAGCAGGACACTATGGTGTGGCATGCCAGGACGCTGCCAGCGACGCTGTTGGAAATCGCCTGGCTGTATGCCCGGCGGCCTCGAATTGAGCAGGCCGACCGCGAGGTCAAGCAGCATTTGGGCTGGACACACTGTCAGGCACGCTCCGACCTCGCCCTCCGGCGTCACTGGAACCTTGTCTGCGTCGTGTTCTGTTTCTTGTATTGGGAGACGGCACAGCCGACGCATGACCCTCCCACCACAGAGCCGCACGACGATCACCAACCCTCAGCGGTGGCTCAGCCGCCGCCGACCTGGAGTGCCGCTCTGCGTCGCGTCCGTTGTTATTTGGAACCCTTTGTCTGGATCTGGAGAGCGTGGCGTGCCTTCACAACAGCTGAGCCACCCAACACGCTGCTCGCGTTGCTTAGGTCCGTGGCACAAGGGCAGCCTCTCTCGCTCTATGTCACCTCAATGCCGTTCACAAGGGCATTCTTCTTAAGAGTCAACGGAGTA
Source organism: Deinococcus sp. QL22 (assembly GCF_023370075.1). NCBI lineage: Bacteria > Thermotogati > Deinococcota > Deinococci > Deinococcales > Deinococcaceae > Deinococcus > Deinococcus sp. QL22. The sequence goes on along the minus strand of NZ_CP097150.1, from coordinate 562,020 downwards.
CCAATAGTTCATTGTGCATTTCAACGGCTGGCTGCCGCTGTGGTCAGTGAGGCCACAGGGGGCCTGTCCTCTCCGGTCGCTCGACCCTTGAGAGAAAGGGTGTTTCACGCTGGTTTACCGTTCGGATCACGGCCTATCCTGAAGCATGGTGGGAGCTTGGGGCTGGAGTGCTGAATGCAACTGACGTTATTTACAGATGCCTCGTTACGGATTCTCATTCATCTGGCACGGCAAGCACCAGCAACTGTGACGACCACTGCGGAGCTTGCACAGATGTACAACGTGCCGTTCAATCACTTGAATAAAGCCGTTACGCTGCTCAGCCGTGAAGGTTGGGTTCGGGCAGTACGGGGGCGTGGCGGAGGACTGAAACTGGGAATTCCGGCAGCCGAGATCATTGTGGGAACGGTTGTCCGCACAACAGAGCCGGGCATACCGCTGGTGGACTGTCCCAGTTGCCCCTTGCGGTTTAATTGTGAGCTGCAGCGTGCCCTCTCCGAAGCTCTCCAGGCGTTTTATGGCGTCCTGGATCGCTATACCCTGGCCGACTTGGCACAGAACACGATGCTGCTCGGTGCGCCGCCATCAGCAGAGGCTTGGGCGCCCGTGACTCCAGCTCCTCCCTGTGCACCTGAGGGGATCCAGACCGTACAGCCTTCCTGATACCTCCGAAAACGTCAAGTTGCCCTCTCGATGAGTCTTGGATGGAATGCTAAGGAGACTCAACTTGTGTCGGCTGATCAACTTGTTGCCAGTAGGGCAATATTTTCGGCAGGCTAGGAGGAGGGCCATCTGATGCCTCTGCGTTGGCATTTCAGACAGCACTTCTAGAATTGATATTCAGAAGGCTCGCTGTGGAGAGCAATCATTCAAATTGAGGAGCCAGACTCCTGATGGGGGAATAAGCTTCGCCAACTGAGCCTGCTTCACTGTTAGCTTCTATTGGGGCTTACCTGTTGACACACAGGCAACAAAGGAGTATTAATTAGGAGTCCGAAGGAGAACCTATGCAGACCTCAATAGAAATCGGTTCTCTGGACGACGCGCTGGAACCTCGCATCAGTGAAGGACTAACGAAGCTGGCCCTCGCTGGCCAGCAACGCTCCTGGCGAGATGCAAATGCAGTCGGCCTCTCTTCGACCCAGGTGCAGATTCTGGCGTTTCTTCACAGAAAAGTGAAAGGGCCTGCCGCATTGAATGTCGTGGCCCGGTCGCTTGGCTTGACCGCGCCAACGGTGAGTGACGCTATTCGGATCTTGGGTGTCAAAGGTCTGGTTCAGAAGGATCGGGATCCAGCTCAGCCGCGCTCCCTCGCCCTGAAGCTGACGGATGCTGGCCACATGATGGCGCAGCAGATCGCGCAGTGGCCGAACAGCCTGAGTCAGGCGGTCGATGTGCTGACCCCCAATGAGCAGACGGTCTTCGTGCGTGGTCTGAGTAAAATCATTCGCCAGATGCACCAGCGTGGAGAGATTCCCGTCGCCCGACTGTGTGTCACCTGCGTTAATTTTCAGCCAAACCGCCACGAGTCTCTTGTGAAGCCTCATCACTGCGTTCTGCTCGACGCACCCATCGGTGACCAGAATCTTCGTCTCGACTGCGGTGAGCACCGCGCCGCGCCACCGGAACAACAGGCGATGACCTGGGCACGGTGGCTTGAGCCCGAACAGCTGCACTGACCCCTTATTTACCGATTTCGGGCCTCATCACGCAGGCTCGTACGGAATTCACGGCCTTTCAGTCATGGCACATGCCCTGACCGGGAGAGTGTTGTCTCCGCCGCCCCCTCTCCCCGCCCCCATTCATACGGTGTGTCTTGACCACCCACGGAGATCATCATGAGACACAAGGCCCTGTCGGTTCTCGCTCTCTTCTTTTCCCTCAGCGCCGCTGTCGCCGGTGGCGGTTCCAACTCCTCAGGTGCGATCAGCAGCCCTACTGGGACAGCGAAGCTAGCCGCTTATGACATCGTCCGCACCCAAGTGACCAGCACGGGCACACAGCTGGTGTTTCAAATGCAGACCTCAAGCAAGGCTGGCGTGACAATACCCACCGTAACGGGCCAGCTGGCAGGCAGTCAGGTGTACAGCTACGTTTGGCCGACCACACTTGACTCCAGCACTGTCGGTTTTGAGAAGGGGCAGGGCATTCTCGCTTTGGCTGCCACGGCTCACCCTGATTTCGATGACACCCCTTTGTATGACGAAAATGGTGACGGCAACCTGAAGAATGACGGCAATCTCTGGCACTCCCACTGGGTCGTTCTGGTGCCGGATGCCGTTTGCGGCGTTGGCGCTCTGAAGGTCAAAGACATCCCAGCTGGCGCCAAGCCCAAACTCCCCGCGACCTGGCCGAACCTACCGATTCTGATCGACAGTCCTGGCTACGAGCTCAAACTCGGTGGCAGCCTGGTGAAGATCAACGTGCCTCTCAAAGAACTCGGTTTCATGAAGAGCTTCAAGTTTGATGGAGTCACCGCCGCGCTCCGGGTGAACGCGGACTTGCACAGCCCGCTGCTGTGCGTCACGGACGTGTTCAAAGTCGCTTCTGGCGACCTGAGCCTGCCCGGCACTGTGCGCTGATTAACGCTCCGCTCTAGTCCTTCCCTCCACCCGTTTCTCATCATCAAGGAGCCTGCCATGCCCCGAGTTCAATTGCTTCAAGACAACGTGTCCGACGACCGCCAACTGCTGCTGAATGAAGTCCACGCCGCGTTCGGCGCCACACCCAACATGTTCCGCGCTGTCGCCAATTCCTCAGCGGCGCTCCGGAGCATGTGGGGCGCCTTCGGGGCCCTCGGACAGGGCAAGCTGGAAGGCAAGCTGGGTGAACAGATCGCCGTCGCTATCGCCAACATCAATAATTGCGAGTACTGCCTGGCTGCCCATACTGCACTCGGACGCAAGGCAGGCGCGACTGGTGCAGAGATGGAAGCGGCACAGATAGGCGAGTCCAGTGATCCCCGAACCGCAGCCGCGCTACAGTTTGCGGTGAAGCTGGTTCGTGACCGCGCCCAGATCACCGACGAAGACGTGAGTGAGATGCGCGCTGTGGGGTTCGACGACGAAGCCATTGTTGAGATCATCGCCCACGTCGCCTTGAACCTGTTCACCAATTACGTCAACGTAGCCTTGGACGTCCCAGTTGATTTCCTTGGAGTACGCCTGCGGCCGATCAATAAGTAAACGGCCGCTTCGGCGCAAGGGTTGAACTAAGGGTGTACGGGAGCAGAGCTCACCGTACACCCTCTTTGACCAAAGAGGTTTTGAGCTGCTCACGTCTGGCTCTTCCACGTGGGGGCCAGATTCGTCATCGCTGGACGGTTAAGCAATTGACGTGCTGCTGTGTTGCCTGTCAGGCAACAAAACATTATAGTGTTTCGACCGCGCTCCAGGTTTAACTGGAACGTCATCACATCACGGGAGGTGCCCACGTTGACACCCTTTTTGCATCCTTACACACCGCACACGGATGAGGACGTCCGCAGCATGCTCACGGTCATTGGTAAGAAGCGGGTCGATGATTTGTTCGCGCATCTGCCGGGTGCCGTGCGCAACACGCCGTCTTCTCCCGTCCCGGCTCTGAGTGAACTCGAACTGACCTCATACATGACCGAGCTGGCGCAGCGCAACACCAGCCCGAACGCTTCCACAAACTTTCTGGGCGCCGGAGCCTACAACCATCACGTGCCCGCAGCCGTGTGGGCCTTGGCCGGGCGCGGTGAGTTTCTGACGGCCTACACGCCGTACCAGGCAGAACTGATGCAGGGCTGGCTCCAAGCCCTGCACGAATATCAGGAGATGGTTCAGGCGCTGACGGGCATGGCCGTCGCCAACGCCAGTATGTATGACGGAGCCACCGCGACCTTTGAAGCGGTCAAGGTGGCCATGCTCGCCACTTCACGTTACAAGGTCATCGTGTCCCGCACGGTTGACCCGCGCTACCGTGATGTCCTGCACACCCTTCTGACCCCCATCGGCGCCGTCGTTACCGAACTTCCTCATCAGGACGGTGTGACCCAACTGAACGAGGGAGATCTTCAGGACGCAGCGGCCTTGGTCGTGCAGTCACCCAACTTCCTGGGCCTGATTGAGGATGTGGCGGAGCTTGCAGTCACCGCCCACCAACACGGAACCTTGATCATTCAGGTCATCACCGATCCCACGTCCTTGGGGCTGCTGAAAGCGCCAGGAGAGATGAACGTCGATCTGGTGGCCGCGGAAGGTCAGGCCCTAGGAAACCCGGTGTCATTCGGAGGCCCGCACCTCGGGATCTTGGCCGGCCGCGCTGCCTTTGTGCGCCTGATGCCTGGACGATTGGTCAGCAAAGGGTTTGATGCGCAGGGACAACCCGGGTATGTGCTGACGCTGCAGACGCGGGAACAACATGTCCGGCGTGAAAAGGCCAGCAGCAACATCTGCACGAATCAAAGCCTCAACGCGCTGGCGGCCGCCATCTACTTGGCCTTACTCGGACCGGTCGGTGTCCAGGAAGTAGCCGAACTCAGTGCGGGTGCAGCGGCCTACGCCCGGACACACCTGGAACGCTTGCCAGGCTTTACCCTTCCGTTTTCTGGCCCCCATCACCACGAGCTCGTCGTGCAGACTCCCGTCCCCACGCAGGAATTGCTGGGCCGCCTGCGTCAGATGGGCGTGCAGGGCGGCTACCCGTTGCACCGGGAGTACCCAGAGCTGGGGCAAGCGCTTCTCTTCTGCTTCACCGAGCAGCACGCTCAGGCCGACATTGATCATCTGATCCGGTGCCTGCGCGACGCCACGGCCTGAGCGCGGAGACCAACCTCCCCCTGAATGTCCGCTCTCCCCTGGACGCCGCCTTCCCACTCTCCCTGGATGTTCTTCCTTGCGGGTCCGGGCCTTTCTCACTGCACCCCACGGTGCACGATCATCAGGAGGTTCTCATGACCGACTTTCCTCCCATCACACTCCAGAGCGCCGTTGGACGCCGCGGTGTCCGGCTCCCTGACCGTCCAGAGCTCCGCGAACTTGCGCGCGCAGCAGTTCCGACCTCCCTACGTCGCCTCTCCTTGCCGCTGCCGGAGGTATCTGAGCTCGATGTGGTTCGGCATTTTACTCGCCTGTCGCAGCGCAACTATGCCATTGACCTCGGTCTGTACCCCTTGGGGTCATGCACCATGAAGTACAACCCCAAAGTCAACGACGCCCTGGCCGCGTTGCCTGGATTTGCCCACTTGCATCCCCTAGCGCCGGATGAGGACGCTCAGGGAGCGCTGAACGTGATGTACAGCCTGGGCCAACGGCTGTGTGCCCTGACGGGCATGGACGCGGTGAGCTTGCAGCCCGCTGCCGGGGCACAGGCGGAACTGACCGCGCTGCTAATGGCCCGGGCTTACGCTGGAGACCGTGGTGAAGCGCGCGACACCGTGTTGATTCCCGACTCTGCCCACGGTACCAACCCGGCCAGTGCGCGGATGGCCGGGCTCAAGATCGTCACGGTTCCCAGTGATGCCCGGGGAGGCGTTGACCTGGATACCTTAGACACGTGCCTGGGCCCACATGTGCTGGCCTTCATGCTGACCAATCCAAGCACCCTCGGTCTGTTTGAACCTCAGGTTCTGGACATCAGCTCGCGCGTCCACGCGGCGGGCGGCCTGATGTATCTCGACGGAGCGAATTACAACGCTGTGGTGGGCATCGTGGACGTCAGCCGCATGGGGTTTGACCTGATGCACCTGAACCTGCACAAAACTTTCAGCACGCCCCATGGGGGCGGCGGCCCAGGCGCTGGCCCGGTTCTGTGCAGTTCGGCCCTGGAGCGCTACCTGCCGGTGCCCGTAGTGATCAAGCGCGGTGACCAATTCATGTTTGACGAAGATCGCCCGGACTCGGTCGGACGGGTCAAGGCCTTTCAGGGAAATTTCGGCGTGCTCGTCCGCGCCCTCGCGTACCTGCTGTCCCTCGGTGACGCCGGCCTGCGTGACACAGCGCGCGCCGCTGTTCTAAACGCCAACTACACTTTTGCACGGCTGCGTGAAGCGCTGGACGCACCGTATCCGGAAGGCGTCATGCACGAGTTTGTCCTCAGCGGCAAAACCCTCAAAAAGGAAACCGGCGTGACTGCGCGTGACCTGGCCAAACGGCTGCTGGATTACGGCTTCCATGCCCCCACCATCTACTTTCCTCTGCTGGTTGAAGAAGCCCTGCTGATCGAGATCGTGGAGACCGAGTCCAAAGAGGCCATTGACGCGCTGTGTGACGCGCTGTTGCAGATCATTAAAGAAGCACACAATGCGCCTGAGTTGGTCAAAAGTGCGCCGCTGACGACGCCCGTTGGACGTATTGATGAGGCCGCTGCCGCACGAACGTTGCTCCGTGACTTGGCCGCTCAGGAGCGCAACCCATGATCACTGGCGCCCGCATTAAGCAGCTGAGCGTCGGCCTGCCCGCCCCGTTGCCGTACCGAGACAGCACCGTGCCGAGCGGGTTCGTCAAGACGCCTGTGAACTGGACTCTCTGGCTAGGCAAAGAAGGACTTACGGGAGATGGTCAAGCCGACCGAAAATATCACGGAGGGCCAGAAAAGGCGGTCTGTGTCTATTCAGACGAGCACTACCTGTACTGGACCGAACGGCTGGGTCGGCCGCTGGGTGCCGCGGCATTCGGAGAGAACTTCACCACCCTCGGCTTGACCGAGCCAACGGTCTGCATCGGAGACGTCGTGAAAGTCGGGGGCGCTCTGGTAGAGGTCAGTCAACCACGCCAACCGTGCTTCAAACTCGCCGCGCGCCATGACGAGCCGAAATTGACGCTCTGGGTACAGGAGACGGGCCTGACCGGCTGGTACTTCCGTGTCCTCAAGCCCGGAGCCGTGCGGGCGGGCACCCGCCTGAAGCTGGTTCAACGCCCACCCGGAGCCGTCACCATTGAGGAAGCCAACCGGGTGATGCACCATGACAAGGAAGACCGGCCGGCCATCGAGCGGCTGCTCGCCCAGCCAGCCTTGTCGCGCTCCTGGCGCGCCACCTTTAAAAAACGTCTGGGTGGACACCTCGAAGATACGGCCGCTCGGCTGATGGGAACGCAGGAGCAGTCATGACCAGCATGCCTCTTGCACTTCATCTGCCGATCCGCAGTGGGGATCTCCTGAACGGTGATGTCTCTGCGGCAAAAATTCTGGCGGTGGAGGAACAGTACGGCAATGGAGACCTGATCCGGACGTTGCGCACCTTGGGGATTGCTGGGCCCTTTCGTGTGATTACCCCCTGGGAACTGGAAGACGAACAGGGCGTTCAGCGTATCAATGCTGGCGGCTACGCTGCCTTACCGTTTGGTGACCGTCACCCGGCGCTGATCACCTTCCTGCAGGACTGGTTGGCACGAGACGCGAGTGTCGGTCTACCCCAGCAAGCTGCTTCTGCGTGGCGCGGCGCCCTGGAAGCAGCGTTGGTCTCGCTCCTCGCACGGTTCGCTCCAGAACATGCAGATTCACGGGTCTTTTTCTCCAACAGCGGTGCAGAAGCGGTAGAGACCGCCGTCAAGTTCGCGCGGGCTTACCGCCGGCAGGCCCGCCACATCATCAATTTCAGCGGCGCATACCACGGCAAGACGCATGTGCCCCTCTCGCTGACACCTAACAAGGAGTATCAGGCTCCCTTCGGTCCGCTGATGGCGGATGTCACAACCGTTCCGTACGGCGACGGCGATGCCTTTTCCAGAACGGTGACGCGTCTGGGGCCGCGGAATATTGTCGCGGTGATCCTCGAACCCGTGCAGGGCGAAAGCGGCGTACACGTGCCGCCCAAGGGTTTTCTGGCGCTCGTCGGCGCCGTCTGCGAGGCGTACGGCATCGTCAGCATCGCCGATGAGGTGCAGACGGGTCTGGGCCGCACAGGTCACTGGTTCGCGTCCGTGGCCTGCGGTCTGAACCCAGATATCGTCACGCTCGCCAAACCCTTGGGTGGAGGGCTCGTTCCCATCGGCGCCACCATTGCTCGGAAAGCCATTTTTGAGCACGTGTTACAAGGCTTTCAGAGCAAACGCCACAGCAACACGTTTGGCGGAAATACCTTGGCAATGGCTGTCGGACTTAAGTCGTTGGAACTGCTGGTCGACGAGAACCTGACGGAACGCTCACGCGCGCTGGGCGTTCGGGGCTTGGGCCGGCTGCAGGAGATTCAGCAGGCCGCTCCCAACCTGATCGAAGCTGTACGCGGTGCGGGAAGTTTATTTGCACTTCAGTTCCGTCCTGTCCTCCCACTCAGCGGGATGCCTGGGCTGAGCGGATTGGTGGGTGAGCTGAGTGGGGTGCTGGGGTTGCGGCTCCTGCATGAGTTTGGGGTGCAGGCCAACCTGTCGCTGTCCAGCAAACGGGTGGTTCGCCTGACGCCGGCCATGAATATGCCGGACGCGGTGTTCGACACCATGCTTGACCGTGTGGCACAGGCAGCCAGGAGCGTTCCGACCTCCGGGCAGATGTTGGCACGCACCCCGCCCCGAGTCTTGATGAACCTCGGACGACTGGCCGTGAAATAACCACTGGCTGACCATGCTTTCTGGTGCGCTCTCCTGCCCAGCTTGTCTCAGCGACATCCTCCACGACGCGAACCGTCCCCCTAAAAGAAGGGAACACTTTGAAACAGGCGCTTGTCACGGTTCACTCTGACGCCCAACGGTCAGCCCGTGTTCCCGTTCCTCCCGATGAAGCTGCCCGGCTCCTTGATCTGGCACGCCCCCAGATTCTCGATACGTCCCACGAAGAGGTCTTTGATCGCTTGACTCGAACGGCCGCTCGCCTGGTTGATGTTCTGGTTGCCGCCATCAATTTCGTCGACGTAGACCGCCACTGGGGAAAATCGATTATCGGCCTTGAGGGCAGCGAACATCACTTGAGCTGACAGAATTGCTTGAACATACTCGGCGACAGCCCTACGCACTGCCATCAGCGGCACTTCTTGCCGAGCTTAACTTCTCTGTGCCTCTTCCGGCTTGGGAGCGCAACATCATTCTGGCCTCTCCAGTAACTGCTTCTCCTCTGTGGTTTATTCTTCACTCGTTCCTGTGAGATCCTTATGGTTCCTCTACATCATCCGTTGTCTGGGTGTTCTTTCTGGGGCCAGAACTGAGCCAGGGTCAAGTGACCGGTAGACGTCAAGGGTAACAGATGAATCTCCTGATCCTCTTCATAACCTGAAAGGGAATATGGCATCGTTTGGAGTTAAGGAGTCAGTGTTGCCTCAAAGGCAACGGAGCCCTAATATGCAGGAGTGAAACCTGTGGAGAACGTCGATCCAGAGAGTGAATTGCGCATCTTGAGTCAGCGTTTGAAAGCCTTACGTGACAGTCATGAATGGACGTTGGAAGAGCTGGCAGAACGGACTCAGTTATCCAAGCCCTATCTTTCACGGCTAGAAGCTGGCGAACGTCAACCCTCTATCGCTGCGCTTTTGAGCATTGCACAGACGTATCAAGTCGGTGTCGCATCATTGTTTCAAGAAGGCGAGCAGACGCCGCAGGTGGTGGTTCGTGGGGGGCAGACCCCTTTGAAGCCTGGGAACGGCCTGTTCCATGCTGGACTTTCTGCACGTACCGGTGAATTTAATCTGCGGCCTATCCGCGTGGTGGTTCCCCTTCAGCGTGAAGGCGGCGACCTGTATCAGCATGATGGTGAAGAATGGCTGTACGTTATCCGGGGCCGCCTGCAACTGATCCTTGGCCGTGACCAGCACCAGTTGGGAGAAGGCGACGCTGCTCATTTTGATGCACGCATCCCACACCGATTGGTCGCTGAAGGAGATACAGATGCAGAGTTGCTTCTGGTGGCCACTTCATCTCCTCGTCCACTGCTTGAAAGTTATCTTTAGGGATGAGGGTTTGCCAGCGTGCTGAACGCTGGTGCCAGTTAGAGCGTTCAGCTGGTCTCGGTAGGTCATTCTGTGAGGTAATCTCGGTGTCTCGCAGAACAACTTGATTCTCGGCTTCAACACTTCTTCTTGTGCCTGGCCCAGCGATCTCGTTTTAGCTGATCCGGAGCCATGGGACTTCTGATGGCTGTCAAATCGCCGCTGACCCTTCATCACACCCCGCGGAGCTGAGGGTTTGGGAATGTGAAGGAATTTGAGATAGAGCAAAAGCTGCTTGATGTTGCTCTGTTTGAGATTCGTCCAGGCACAACAGGAGGCGAGGGACAAACAGCCCTCAAATACACATTTAAAAAGCGTATTAATAATGCGACACTTATGCTGACACCTGACCAACTGCAGACCATCAAAGCTACTGTCCCTGCCTTGCAAGCTCACGGCACCGACATCACCCGCGTCTTTTACGCCTCACTGTTCCAAGCCCATCCCGAGCTTCGGAACATCTTCAATCCGGTCAATCAGGAGAATGGACGGCAAGCCAGCACGCTGGCCGCCAGCATCCTGATGTATGCGGCGCACATCGACCAACTGGATCAGCTCGGCGGCATGGTCAACCGAATTGCTCATAAGCACGTCAGTCTCGAGGTCTTGCCGGAGCATTACCCCATCGTGGGTGAACACCTCCTGGCCGCAATCGGCACCATCCTCGGTGATGCAGCCACGCCAGAGATCATGGACGCCTGGGCCGCTGCCTACGCGCAACTGGCGGACATCATGATCGGTGTCGAAGGCGGAATGAAACACGCCGGAGCTGCGCAGTACGGTGGTTGGCAAGGGTTCAAGCCTTTTACCGTCACGGGCCGAAAGCAGGAAAGCCTAGTCATCACCTCTTTTGAGCTCTCCCCACAGGATGGTCAACCTCTCCCACCCTTCCAGCCTGGCCAGTACATCAGTGTTCAGCTTCAGGCGATTGGGCAAACCAACCAACAGATCCGGCAGTACAGCCTGTCAGATGCCCCGAATGGCCGCACATACCGCATCAGTGTGAAACGCGAGAGTGCTCCAACCAACACCTCTGAACTGCCACCTGGATTGATTTCCAGCCACCTGCACGACGCCTTGAATGTTGGAGACACCGCTCTGGTTCACATGCCTGCCGGCGATTTCGTCCTACAGGACAGCACCCGACCTGTCGTATTGCTCAGTGGCGGCGTCGGCGTAACTCCAATGATCAGCATGGTCAACACCCTAGTTGCCAGTGGCTCTGCCCGACCTGTGCTGTTTGTTCACGCCGCTATGAACCGTGAAGTCCACGCGTTCCGTGATCACATCAACACCCTGACCCGCATTCACCCGCAGCTTCAAAAACAGGTGTACTACGCGCAGGTGGCGCCTGATGACCAAGCAGGCGTCCACCATGATGAGGGTGGTCTGCTGAATCTGAGCGCCTTACAACCTCTGCTCCCCGATGGAGAAGCTGAGTACTATTATTGCGGACCGAGCGGCTTTGCTGGCGCTGTAGAAGGCCTCCTTGACGATCTAGGTGTCCCTGCGGAGCGCCGATTTACCGAAACCTTCGGTCCATCACAAGGGTTCGCTGTGCCCTCTGGAAACGGCTAAACTCTCGACTGGCTGGACGCTCGACGGGCAGTTTGGACGTGGGGTTTTTTGTCGCACCACAGGTTCGCTGCCCCTCCATCCAGCAGCGGCGGCTCTGGATGGAGGGGTTCTGGCTCGCCCCCTGGCTTCATTGGATCGGGTTCCCTTCTAGGCTCTGAAGGGTCAGGCCCTCCTGCTCAACTCGCGCGAGAGTAACCCAGGCTTGTATGACCACTGGCAAGGCATGTTCACCCAAACAGGCGTTCAACCCCGACAGGTCATCAACACCGGCGCGCGGATGTACTCGTTCGCGGGCGTGATGCGCCTCGTCGCTGAGCAGGAGGGCCTGTTTTTGATCGTCCGTTCCCTGACGGCTCTCGCTCATTCTGGAGTCACGTTCCGGCCTGTGCATGATCCGTGTCCAGCCCTTCCCTTCCGCATGGCCTAGCGTCAGAGTCTCCCGGCGAGGGTGCAGGCGCAGTTGCGTCAGATCTTCACGGAATGAGGGCCAGAACCAGGGCTCAGCCACCGATATGTCTGAGTGGCTCAGCACGGCAGAAATGAAGGAACCTTGCTGCCCAAAGAGCGGAACCGACCTTAAAGATCAGGGTCAGAGCGTTGAATCACACTACTTTTTCAGATCCTGCTGAACCGCATTTCCGCTTTACTGCGAGCTCTTCAACAAGCACTGCGATATCAAGCATAAGCCCAAATTACCGCGAATAGATAGCGTAGTTTTTGGACGGCGTCTACAGTGGTCGCCCGTTCGCCTAGATTGCCTGCTGCCACGGGTGTCAGGCAGAGAACGAATCACTCCACACGTGGTGTTAAGCAGGTTTCACGTACGTTTCGCCCAACGGCTGCCCTGATCTCACGACGGCCAGTCCTATCCGTAACAATTTGTGACCAAGCGCGATCAACGCCACCTTGGCAGGCTTTCCATGGGCTCGTAAACGACGATAGAAGTCACCCAAATGCCCTTTGTTTCGCGTGACACTCCAGGCCGCAAGGTACGCGGAACGTCTCAGGTGAGCATTGCCCGTTTTTGAAATGCGCCCTCGGCCATGGACACTCGTACCCGACTGAAACGGAGAGGGAGCAATGCCAGCATGAGCTGATATTTGCTTGCCGGTTTCCAACACCGCAAAACCCTCCGTTTCTGCCAACACCGATGCTGCCGTGAGCAAGCCGAATCCAGGAACGCTGGTCAGCAACTCAAAGGGCTCACGCAACGCGTCATTCGCGTGGATGAGGCTGCGGATGGCCGTTTCGAGCTCCACGATCTGTTGCTTCAGCAGGGCAATGCGCGTGTTCAGCAACGCCACGACGATCTGGCTTTCATGCTGCCGGCGTTCTGAGGCGTGCAGTCGATTCTGATCCTGTGTCAGCGTTTCGCACAACGCCGTGCGTTCACGGACGAGTTGCTTGAGTTCCTGCAGCGCTGTACTGGGTGGTGACCAAGGTGCTCGGTCGCATCATGGCGCCATACAGGGCAATCACCACCGCGTCCATCCGGTCGGTCTTGCCCCGTTTGAGTGTGGCGCGGGCGAAGTATTTGATGCTGGTGGGATTCACCACGCTGACGGTACAGCCTGCACTGAACAGGAAGTTCGCGCACTGCTCCCAGTACACGCCGGTGGCCTCCATCACCACGTGCAGCTCCGTTGGCGTCACACCGTGTTGTTGGGCCCAGTGCAGCAGGCCCTTGAATCCAGTGGGCGTGTTCGGGAGGTCAGGGAGTGACACTTCCAGGTCATCGTTGAGCTGTAGATGTGCGTACAGAGAGTCTTTTCCGATGTCCAAGCCGAGGGCAAACATGAAAACCTCCTGGAGAAAGGGGGAGGTCAGGTCGAACTCTCTCGGCACTGGCTCTTCTGGTGCAGGCTTGGTGGCCTTGGAGAGCGTTCAGTCTTCGAGAAGAGCGCCCGAGCCGGTCCGAACTATTCGACGGTCTTGCTGGACCTGGGGTTGACGCGGACTTGGCGGCTCGGACTGGCCTGGTAGTCTCCATTCTGATCAGGAATGAACCCAGACGTACTACATAAGGGGTTGACAGGGGCATCCAGAAAGGCGCTCGGGATCTGGCGGAACGTCAGGTAAACTGCGGGAAAGTGACCTGAGATGAGCGGCGCCCCCCACACCTTGATGCTGCTCGTGCCGTTGATGCACGCCACGCTGCCTCCTGCCGACATGAAGCTGCGCTGGATCCAAATCCCCGACGAGGATCACGCGGAAGTGTGGTCTGTGCACTCGGCGTCCGTGCAGGCCACCGAGTGCACACCTGGCGCCGCGCGGAACAGCTGGGTGAGGACGTGCCGCTCGTGCAGGTGGAACGCCTGCCGTCCGACCAACAGCACGTCCCCTTGGCAGACCACGCGCTGCTGCGCCTCTCACTGTCCACGTCACTGCGGCGAACGGTGCGCCCGGCCTTCCACGCCTGGAACGTCGCCCTTCAGGTGGTGGGTCTGCTGAACACGACGTTCGCGTGGAGCGCTTCGGAGGATGCCATAGACACCCTGTGGACACGTGGGACGCCGCCATGGGTGCAGGTGTGGCCTACCCTGATCTTTCACGACGCGTTCCTGCGCACTCTGCACCTCGATCCGTCGGATCTGGATGACATCGCGGGTGGCGGCGACGTGTTCCGTCGCGAGCGACTGGCGTCTCATTGGTTGCTTCAAGCGCCGGAAGGGCTTGGCAATGAATCCGCTGCCCTAGTGGATCACGGGCGCGTGGACAACGCGCTGCAGCGCAAACTCCAGCGCGTGTCTTTCCAACATAACGAGGCTGTGCGGTTCTGGTTGAAGAAGGCCTACAGCACTTAAGCTGCGCACATGTGTGCAGGAGTATGGTACCGCGAACAGCGGTTGACAGGGGGGACAGTCAGCCACTGAGGTCGATGAATTTCAGGTTGTGCGCCAGGACGCCTAGTGCGACCTTCAATCGCAGACTGAGATAGGTTTTGACCTGTCCCCAGCGCAATCCTGCACCAACAAGGACTGAGAAGGCGGACTCGATGCACTTCCTTGCGGCCCCATACTCCTCCTTCCATCGCGGATCAACCTGCTTGGCATTGACTTTGGGAGGCGTCAGGCACGTGCCGGACTGATACCCCTTGTCCCCAATCTGTTTTGGCCCGCCGTAGGCAGGCCAATCTACATTCATGTGGCACAGCACGCTGAAATCGTGTTCGTTTGCGGGACGAATCTCGTACTTGACGAGCTTGCCATTTAGAGCGCTCCAGGCGTGCAGTTTGAAGCCGTACACCGGACCAGCGGTGCTGAATCCATGACGAGCCCCACGAAATTTGCACCGAGGAGCGCGCTTGAACGTCGAAACGGGGAGTGGCTCGGAATCGACAACCACGAAGTCCAGTATCTGGACTTCGGTCGCGAGCCGCTCGACCACGGGGGTCAGTCGAGCGAGTCGGATTCGGGCCTGGGGTTGGGATGGAAAGTGCGGGAAGTGGTTGAGCTTCAGGAACCGCCACCACCGGCTGAAGTACGTCACCTGATGGAGCTTCTGAAGCAGGGCAACAGCCAGCAATTCAGCGTCTGACATTTTCTCGTGTGGGTGCATCAATTTCGCAGGGATGTGCGGGGCTATCCAGTGGCTGAGGTGCGTCACGGCAGCTGGAAGTGGTAGGAAAGTCAGATCGGAACGGCTCATGTACCCTCTCCTAGCGCTCTTCTGCCCGCCCTTGTCAACCCCTATTCGCGGTAAATTGCCTTAGATTAAATGACCTCTTCCTTCTTTTTAAGTGAACTGATACAACACCTTATGGCTTATCTCAAACTCAGTGAACAGGTTCAAAAACTCAGCAATCTTCAACGCAGTGACGCCTTTGTTAAGCAGTTTCAGATTGCTGTGCGTGAGGGCAAGATCGAAGCGGTCAAGCTTCCGGGGGCCCGCTTCGAACTGCCCAAACAGTTCAAGCGGCGAAGCGGAGACGGTGAGACCTACAACAAATTGGCCAGAGACATGCTGTTTGAAGTGACGCCTGAATTTCAGGCCTGGTTTGAGAAAATAGACGCGCAACTGAGAGAAGGCCGGGCTTCTGCCCCCCGCGTCTCCCTCGAAAGCATTGAATCTGGAGCCGTAGACTTTAAGGCGTTGGCCGCCCACACCCGTCAGCAGATGGAAGCCAGCTTTCTCAAGGGCCAGAAATTAGGCAGCGCGAACAGGAAAGCCAAAGCTCGTTCTAGGAAAAAATAAGTTCTACCGCGCACCCCGTCTCAGTGCTGGGGCTTCCTGTTCCTCTCACCACCAGTCCTCCTCAGGGTCTGTGGCGTCCTCTCCTTCAGCAGAGATTGCACGATCCGCGGTACAGGGCGGTTCTGCCTCTCGCGCGCGTCAGCTCATAGGGGTTGCCTGGGTTGTGTTGCTTTCACCGGATCGGGGTAGGCTGACTGTCCGTAACCGCTGCCAAGCCCTACCGCCACCGTTTTCCAATGATCATCATCCAGCACGCCGTTTGGCTCTCCAACCGCTTTCCCTTAAGCTCTTGGAACGCTCCAGAAGTGCTGCACCAGTGCGGGATTGAGATTAAGTATGAAACCCTGCGCGAAGGGTGGATTAAATGCGCACCCCTCTTTGCTAAACCCATGCGCTACGGGGAACCCCTCCCATGTTCCCGGTGGCATCTGATGGAGGTATGGCCGAGCGTCAATGGCATCCGATCCTGATTCTGGGGGGCAGTAGACGAGCACGGTTTCATACAGCGCGTCCTGCCTGGGCGGCAGCGCGACACCGACGCAAAGACCTTCCTGATCCGGCTCCTGAGTGAATATAATGTCCCGTAAGTCATTTATGCCGACCAAGTGCGGAGTGACGGGGCAGCGATTCGAGAGCTCCCAAGCCAGAAGGGCATTGACCACCAGCAGGTGATCACTCCGGCGCGCTGCAACAACGTGACCCTGCAACGTCACCGTTCCACACGACGTCAAGCAGGCAGTAGCAGGGATTGGGGCGGCGGAAACGCGCGCAAGAAGTTCTGAGCTTGCAGGCGTGAATTACCACCCTCCACCATCACACCCGAACTAGGGTGTCAGCAGCCACCAGAAGACAACATCAAAGGCACGCGTTCCATACGTAGTCAACGGTTGCCGTAGTGGTGGCCTGATGTGACGCCAATTCAAACAACACAACCCTGTGTACACCGGAGAGCAACGCCAGAAGTCGAGCCCAATGGAGCCGGTTGTCCGCTACTCTTCTTGGATGGCCCCGTATTCGGCCACCAGCGCCGCCATCGGATGAGCCGCTTCGCCTTGCTGGCGGAATCCAGCCACCACGCCTCTCCGGTCTGGTTCCGGACGGTTCTGGCTCACTTTCCATTTGCCTTCGATACGGCTGATCTCCAGTTCAATGCCGACAATCCCCTTCGTCTGTGAAGCGATGAACGGGGCGGGCGCATCGCTCACCTCCCACGGCACCGGACGGCCTTGTTCTTGATGCCGCGTCAGCCTGTTCAGGTGGTGGGCGAGCCACACCGGATCCTCAATCCAGCGTGGTCTTCCCCACGCGTGAACTGTGGCGTAATTCCAGGTGGGTACCACCTTGCCGGTCTGCTGTTTGGTTTCATACCAAGACGGCGTGACGTACCCTTGCGGGCCTTGAAAGACGATCAGGCACTCGGAAGCCGCGGCCAGTTCCTGAAGTTGCGGATTGGCGCGGGCCAAGTGAGCTTGTAAGGTGCCCTGCGGGGAAACCGATGGGGCCAGGAAGAAAGGGATCGGATTAGCCATCAGGCCTCCTGCACCCGCGGTGACCAGCAGGCCCAGCGGGTGGCTCTGAATCAGTCTGTGCTGGACTTCAAGTCGGTCTTCTCGGAAATTTGGGGGTTGATACATGGGTGCTCCTCCATCTGGGTGCTCTGACCAGGGGGGTGGATTGACAGCGAGATCCGATCTGCTCCGCCGGACAAAGCGATTTCGCCCGACTCGGTAACCTCGGCACTCACTGGATGAGCGTCTGGAAAAGGGGTGTCGTCACACGCTTGATCACGTCTACCGAACCTATTTTGAACTTGAAGTGGTTGAAGAGGAAGTGCCATTATGCCCTCGAAATGCCTGACCACTTGCTCTCCCCGCGACGTGCCGTCCCGGTGGATTTGCCGCTCCATCTCGACAGGGACAGTGCTGTGCCGGTCGCCCAGCAACTGGAGGAGCAACTTCGCGCGGCGATCCTCAGTGGGCAACTGCTCCCCGGCGCCCGGTTGCCGAGTACGCGCGCCGTGGCGCGCGAGGTGGGCCTGAGCCGTGGGGCGGCCATCTCAGCCTACGAAGGCCTGCTCGCCGAGGGCTACCTAGTCGGTCAGGTGGGCGCGGGAACTTACGTCACTCCCGACCTGCCTCCCAGAGGAGGGACGGCGCCCCTCCGCATGCCGGTGTCGCCCCTGCCCCGGTGGCTGCGAACGACGCCGGTGGCCCCCGAGGTCAGTCCTGCTGCGGTGGCGGGCATGATTGACTTCCGCCTCGGGCAAGCGGCAGTCGCCGCGCTCTCGGACGAGGCCTGGCGACGGGCTTGGCGACGGGTCGCTGAAGAACCGTTGCCCGGCGCGTACGCGGATCCGGCCGGTGATCCTGAATTGCGGGCGCAGGTGGCCGCCTACCTGCGCCGCTCCAGGGGACTGGTGTGCGGCGCACAGGACGTGGTGATCACCGCTGGAGCCATCCAGGGCCTGCACTTGGTCGCGCAGGCGGTGCTTGGGCCTGGGGACACCGCCGCCTTTGAAGAACCCGGGTACCGTCTGGCCCGCCAAGTGCTGCGCGAGCGTGGGGTGCAGATCCTGCCGGTTCCCGTGGATGCGGACGGGATGCGCGTCTCGGCGCTGCCGCTCGGCGTGGACGCGCCGCCCCTGGTGTACCTGACGCCGTCGCACCAGTTCCCCTTGGGCAGTCGCCTGTCGATTCCGCGCCGTCACGCCTTGCTGGCCTGGGCGCGCGAGCACGACAGCCTGATCGTGGAGGACGACTATGACGGGGAGTTCCGCTACGACACCGCACCCCTCCCGGTTCTGGCGTCGCTCGACCCCAGCCGGGTCGCGTATCTAGGCACCTTCTCGAAAGTGCTCTCTCCGGCGCTCCGGGTGGGGTATGTGGTGGCGCCCCCGCTCCTCCGCGAGCACTTGACCGCGTTCAAGGCCATTGCGGACTATCACACGTCCTGGCCGGTGCAGCGGGCGCTGGCCTTTTTCTTGGGGGCGGGGGATCTCGACCGGCACCTCCGGAGGATGCGACGGGTGTACGCCCGCAAACGGGAGGTGCTGGTGCGTGAGCTCTCCGCTGCCGGAGCTCTGGCACAGGTGGGCGGCCTGGAAGCCGGATTCCACGTGCATCTCGATCTTGACCCCCGGCTGGACGCGGAGGCGGTCGTGCGGTTGGCAGCGGCGCGGGGGGTGCAGGTCGGCAGCCTCGCGCCGTTTTACGTCTCGGACGGCCCGTACCACGGCCTGCTGCTGGGGTACGGCGGGCTGGAGCTGGCGCAGATCGTTCAAGGTGCCCGGGTGCTGGTGGAGGTCATGCACACGCTGGCTGATCCGGCGGCTTCCTAAACGTGCCTCAGAGGTAGAGACTGTGGCCGAGTTGGCTCACACTCGATCGCCGGCTCAACCCTTCCCCAAGGCTCTCAACCGGCGCACGCCTTCCTCAATGACCGCAGGACTGGCCGCCGCATAACTGAGGCGCACAAACGCTTCATGTGACTCTGCCGGAAAAAACCCGCTCCCCGCACTCACCTGCACTCCTGCCCGCGCCGCTTGCTCCACGACCTCCAGGTCTCCCAGCCCCTCGGGCACCTGCACCCACAGGTTGTACCCGCCCTGCGGCACGAGGGACAGCCGGGCCTCCGGCCAGTGCTGGGCCAGCGCCCGCACCATCGTGTCCCGTCGTCCCCGCAGCGTGTCTCGCAGGGTTTTGAGGTGGCGCGGCCAGCCCCGGGCCGTCAACATGCCCAGAGCCGCTTCTTGCAGCGGCCCGGCCAGGAAGAAGTCCTCGACGGCGCGGGCGTGGCGCAGCCGCGTCAGGACTGGCCCGCGCGCGATCAGCGCGGCGATCCGCAGGCCGGGGGCCGCCGCCTTGGTCAGCGAGCGCAGGTAGACAACGCGCCCCTCACCGGATAAAGCCAGGGGCGGCGGCCCCCCGCCTTCCAGAGAGAGATCCCGGGCGTAGTCGTCCTCAATGATGAACGCGCCCACCCGCTCCGCAGCCGCCAACACCGCCGCGCGCCGTTCAGGAGCGAGCACAGCGCCCGTCGGATTGGCATACAGCGGTTGCAGGTAGACGACTTTGGCCCCGGTAGATTGGAAGGCCAGATCGAGCAAATCGGGCCGGACACCCCCGGCGTCCGTGGGCACCGGTATAGGCCTCACACCCACCGCCTGTGCGGCGGCGAGAATGCCGAAATACGTGGGGGACTCGACCAGCAGAGGCGCTCCTACGGGCAGCAGGGCGCGCAGGGCTGTCGAAAGCCCGGCCTGCCCACCCGGGACGATCAGGACGTCTGACGCCCGGTACTCGCCTCCCAGTGCCCGAGCAAACCAGACCCGCAGCGCTTCAAGCCCTTCAGGGGGCAGACGCGACCACACCCCTGGACGGCTGCCCGCTGCTTTCAGGGCCTGGCTGAGCAGGTCGAGCGGCTGCAACGTTTCGTCCGGGTAACCGTTGCCAAGGGGCAGGAGATCGGGGGGCGGCGGCCGGAACAGGTCTTGAACGTAGCCCGGCGAAGTGGGACGCCCCGATAGAGTCACGGTTTGCCACCCCAGATCGAGCGGCTGAACCGCTGCGGGAGCCTGCGCCTTAAATGTCCCGTGGCCTGGACGGGTGACGATGAGGCCCTCTCGCGTCAACTGCGCCAGCACGGCACTCACTGTCACGGGACTGGCGCGGTAACGGCGGGTCAATTCCCGGACAGAGGGAAGCTGTTCGCCTGCTCCCAATTCATGCTGAAGAAGCGTATTAAGGTCGAGTAACAGGCGCTGTCTACTCGGGGCCGCTTTCTCCTCGGCTGACATACCGTTATCATAGAACATGAAGAGCATTGATAACGTTACTGCTTCTAAAAGAGAAACACTCCGGGCTGAATCCGCGGGGTGGTGGTGGGCGGCCTTAGGTGTGCTGTGCTTCAGCTTCACTCTGCCCGCCACACGGATCGCGGTGCCCGAATTCGGCGGGTATATGGTCGGCTTTGGCCGCGCCGTCATCGCTGGGCTCCTGGCGCTGATCCTCCTGCTCATTCGGCGTGAACGTCTCCCGGAACGCCGTCACTGGCGGGGACTGGGCCTGGTAGCGCTCGGGGTGGTGTTCGGTTTTCCCGTCTTCACGTCGCTCGCGCTGCAGACCGTGCCATCCTCCCACGGGGCGGTCGTGGTGGGGCTGCTTCCCGCCGCCACGGCGATTGCTGCCGTGTTGCTGACCCGTGAGCGACCCCGGCCCATGTTCTGGCTGGTGTCGGCCCTGGGTGTGGGGGCGGTGGTGGTGTTCGCAGTCACCACGGGCGCCGGGCATGTGGAGACCGGCGACGTATTCTTGTTGCTGGCCGTGCTGCTGGCCGCCCTAGGCTACGCAGAAGGCGGACGGCTGGCCCGCGAGCTGGATGGCTGGCGGGTGGTGAGCTGGGCCCTGGTCCTCTCGCTGCCCGCGGCACTGCTCACCGTCTGGTTCGTTCCCTGGCCAACCCAATTGCCTTCAGCCACGGCTTGGTGGGCTTTCGGATACGTGTCGGTGGTGAGCATGTTCTTGGGCTTTTTCGCGTGGTACCGGGGGCTGGCGTTCGGTGGAGTGGCGCAGGCCGGACAGGTGCAACTAGTTCAGCCCGTCCTGACCGTCGTGTGGTCGGCGCTGCTGCTGAGTGAGACGTTGGACAGCCGCACCTTATGGGCGGCCCTGTTGGTGGTGGGCTGTGCAGTTTTGAGTCGCCTCACGCGGTGAAACAATGATCCCGGTCAGGTTGTAGAAGGCCACCTGACAGAGGGAAGTCGGCCAGTAGAGGCACGTAGAAAGGTTGTGTTGCCTGAACTGGATTGAGGTAGGGTCACCGTCCGTGCTCGACGCCTAGCTCCATCGCGACCAATTCAAGGTGACCGGCACCCTGCACGCGGTGTAGCTCTCCCACCGTTTTCTGCTGGGTGGCCACATCCATGAAAGATATGGGCAGGTGACCGCGGATGGCTCACCTCGGTCAACGCCTCCATCTTGGACGAGCACTACCAGGCAGCGAATGCCCCGGTCGTCATTACGCTGTAGAGCGCAGTCCCAGTCACGGCGCTCTCCACCTGGGCTTGCCTCGATCTTACGGGGAAGCGAGGTATCCCCACCTCGTGACAACCGCAGTTGGCGGCATCATGGATTGGTTTGTGTCTCCCTCCTCGGCTTTACTGGCGATCATGGTGCCTGGAGCAGCGCAGCCCCGCCGGGAAATCAGCCTGGCTGGAGGCTGCCTTGCAGGCGCGCAAAGGCGGGTGTCGCCTGATACGCGCGCAGGGCTTCAGTGAAGGCCCGGAGGTGCGGTAACCCGGCCCGGCCCGCTTTAATCGCCACCCCCAGCACCCTGGGCAGCGGCACGGGCAAGGGGTGCAGCATCAAGCTCTCCCGAAGTGGCAACACGGCCAACCGGGGCATCACGGCCAGGCCGAGTTCGTGCTCAACCATCGACAGCATCACCTCATCATCGCCAACCTCCTGCACCATCGTCCCTTGGGGAAGGAAGGTGCGGATGTGGTGATGAATGGCGGCGTTACAGGCGAGCGTTTCCGGGAACAAAAACAGGGGCTGTTCCGCCAGGGTCGCCAGGGTGACCGGCTGGGCTCCGAGCGTGCGGGCGCCTACCACGACGTAGTCGTCCTGGATGACCGGCAGCGTCAACAGGGTGGTCTCAGTGGTCAGTTCGAGAAAGGCGGCATCCGCCCGGCCATCCTCGACGAGCTGCTGGCCGCCGTCCCCACTGGTTCCGTCCACTACGTTCACCTGCAGCTCCGGATGACGGCGGCGCAACAGCTTCAGGATGGGGGGCAGCAGATGGATGCCCAGACTGCGAAAGCTGGCGACGGTCAGGACCCCCTGGAGAGCCCGCTGTTCGTCGATGGCCAGCGCAAAGTCATCACTATGCTGGACGGTGAGCCGTGCGTGCGGCAGGGCCCGCTCGCCGGCCAGAGTCAGGACAATCCCCCGGGGTGAACGGCGGAATAATGGCTGACCGTGCACCTGCTCGAGCGCCTGCACGCTCTCGCTGACACTGCTGGGTGACAGCCTCAGGACCAGGGCCGCCCGACCGAAACTGCCCGAGTCGGCCGCCACGACAAAGGCACGCAACTGAATCAGGGTGGCGGTCGCCATGCCTTACTGTACTCCTGCGTCCCCGGAACTTCCGATGACTGGCCATTCAGGCAGAGGTTGCGGCCCGGTAGGCAAGGTCAGGCGACGCTCCCACACTGGGCGTCATGACAGCTCTGACCACCCCCCGTTCCTCCATACCGGCCGTACCCGCACTGTTGCTGTCCGTCCTCAGCGTGCAGGGCGGAGCCGCCATCGCGAAAGGCATCTTCCCACTGGTCGGAGCGGTCGGCACCACCGGCATGCGAATTGGGATTTCAGCACTCATCCTGCTGCTGGTCTTTCGGCCGGCCCTGCGGCACTTCACACGGGCACAGTGGCAAGCGGTGCTGCCGTACGGCCTTGTTCTGGGCGCAATGAACTTGCTGTTCTACCTGGCTCTGGCGCGCATCCCTCTGGGCCTGGCGGTCACCCTGGAATTTGTCGGACCACTGCTGCTGGCGGTGTCTGGATCGCGCCGGGCTCTGGATGTGGTGTGGGTGGTGCTGGCGGGTGTCGGAGTGGCGATGATCACGCCCTGGACTGGCGGAGGCACGGATAGTCTTGGGATGCTGCTCGCCCTGCTGGCGGGCGCCTGTTGGGCCGCCTATGTCGTCCTGGGCAGACGAGTATCCCAGGTCTTGTCTAGCGGTGCCGGTGTGGCGGCCGGCATGGTCATCGCCACGCTGACGGTAGCGCCGTTTGTGCTGCTCTCCGGTGACCTGGGCCACGTCACGCCAACGCTCCTGGCTGCTGGCACCGCTTTGGCAGTGTTGTCGAGTGCGGTGCCGTTCACGTTGGAGCTGGTCGCGCTCCGCACCCTGCCTTCCCGAACCTTCAGTGTGCTGCTGAGCTTGGAGCCTGCGGTGGCCGCGCTGTGTGGAGTGATTTTCCTTCAGGAGGTGCTGTCGCTCAGCGGGTGGATGGCCGTCGTGCTCGTCATGCTGGCCAGTGGCGGGGCGGCCCTCACCGCGCATAAGCCGTCGCCAGCAACCCACCAGAGCGCTGAAGGGCACCGAACCTAAATCTGGACCTACACCCTACACGCGAGATGAGCAGCGGTACGACTTGATTCGTAATTGCGTCGGCACGCGGTCGCTGTCGGAATGCAGGCGCGCCCTGGAGAGCAGGGGAACGCTCGTGATGATCGGCGCATCACCGAAGCGAATGGTCAGCATGCTGCTCCGTATCCTCCAGGGCGTTGTTCTCCCGTGCTTTTCCAGCCAAAAGATGATTCTATTTATGGCATAGCACAAGCAGGATAGTCTGGTGGTTCTGAAAGAACTCATCAAAGCCGGAAAAATTGTCCTACCGAATATACCCACTCAGCAGGCGCCACTTCATCGAGACCTACCTGTCGGCGGCCCACCGGGATCATCCGGGGAGGGGATGTCCCACCGCCAGGTTGATTCAGGACATCCTGACTGGAACACCTACCGCTTTCCGTTCCCGTTGGCGAGTGTTTCTGATTCTGGGCGCTCTGAATGCCGCCGTGCCTTTTGTGCTGGTTGCCTTTGCGACCCCGCAACTGGGGATCTCCCTGGCCACGATGCTGAACGCGCTGACACCGCGCCTTACCGCGGTGACGTGGATGCCGCGTTGGGGGAGCAACTCTCGGACATTCCGGTCGCTGAGCGGAAAGCGATGGTCTAGCCAAACTGCGTCTCCGATGATGGGCACCCTGAACCGGTGGCGGTGGGGCTTGGCGCAGTTTGATTTTTCCGTCTTGACTGGCGCCGTGCCGCACCGGGCATTGGCCGAACAGTACGGGGCCTCTTTCCTTCCCACGACGGTCTTCATTGACCGCACTGGAACCATTCGGGGGATCCGGCGTGGCCTTCTCAGTGAGGCGCAGCTCCTGCAAATGCTGCAGACCCTTCTGTGATCTCGCAGCTCGGCGCAGCACACCCTGTGGCTCCTCCCCGCTCGACGGCTTCTCCGTCAGTGTAGCCCTGCTGGAGTTCACAGCCTGTTTGGTCGAGGTGAGCAGGGTGCGGCTGAGTCAGCTGACCCAGCTGCAGAGGGAACTTCAGATTCTTTGGCACACACGTCCACCAGCTGCCCAGCCAGTACAGCGGCGTCGTTTCCTACACCGCCCAGCAGGGCCGAGGCACGTGAACGCTGCCAAGACAGGCCTAAAAACATCAGCCCGGGCAGTGGGGATACGCCCTCCAGGTGTTGGGGCCGGCCCTGACTGTCCGTGATTTCGGGGGGGAGCCAAGCGGAGTCTGGACGAAATCCGGTGGCCCAGACGACGGCGTCCACCAGGTGGGCTTCACCCCGGTCGGTGTACAGCTGCCTTCCCTCCGCCTTGATCACTCGGCGGAGCAGCCGCACTCGGCTTGCCCGTGCTTCAGCGCGGAGGGAAGTACCGATGACAGGGTCCCGTGCCCGCAAGAACCGGCCCAGGCGGGAAGCCGAGGGAACGTTCAAAAGCTTCAGACGCTCAAGCACATCGAAGAGATCTCGCCCCAACACGCGTTGCGGGAGCGTGAAGGGGGCGTGACCCAGCGCCACACTCACCTGGTGGGTGCGGGTCAACTCCACCGCAATTTGGGCACCCGAGTTGCCGCCACCCACAACCATCACGCGTCCAGGGGGCAACTGGGCTGGATTCCGGTAGGCGCTGCTGTGCAGCTGCACGACCTCTGGCGAGAGTTGGGAGGCAAAGGGGGGAACGTGGGGGGTCTGAAACGGCCCGCTGGCGACGACCACCGTGCGGGTGAACTGCAGGCCATGGGGGGTCTGCAGCTCGAAGCCGCCGGCCACGGGGCGAACCTGAGTGACGGGCATGTTGAAGTGAACCGGCAACGCGAACTGCTGGGCATACCCCTCCAAATAATCAGCCACCTCATCTTTAGTGGGGTACCGTTCTGGATCACCGGGAAAGGGCAGGCCCGGCAAGGCGCTGCGGCGGGCAGAAGTAAACAGCACCAAAGAGTCGTACCGCTGACGCCACGCGTCTCCCACCCGTGAATGGGCCTCAAGGATTTGGAACGTCAGTCCGGTGGTCTGCAAGGCCTGCCCCATGGCCAAGCCGGCTTGCCCGCCTCCAATCACAGTGACGTCGTTCCAAACGGCGTGAGGGCGGTGGACGGGGGGCTGGCCGGTCGGAGAGGAGGGCATGTTCACAGAATACATGAGCAGACGCTCATATGTTGCGGGCAACTGGTCACCGTGTGGGGCCGTGGTCTGGCCACATCCTGAGGTGGGCTTTCATCTGGGGCCAGTCGACATCGGCGTGTGGCGATACGGGAATGCTCTTCAGGCGGTTATTTGCCTTAACTGGATCGAGATAGGCTGAGACTACCCGTGACTGCCGCCAAACCCTACCGCCACCGGTTCCCCATGGCCGTTATTCAGCACGCCGTTTGGCTTTATCATCGCTTTGCTCTGAGTTATCGTGACGTGCAAGAAGTGCTCCATCAGCGCGGCATTGAGGTCAGCCATGAAACCTTGCGCGAATGGTGTATCACATTGAGCGCGCTCCTCGCAGAGGAACTACGCCAGCGGGAACCTGGATGAGGTGTGTACGAGCGCCGATGGTGTCCGACACTGGCTCATAAAAAAACCCGAAAATCGACCTCGTCGGTGCGGGCAGCCCGTCTTCACTCAAAACCTGCGGAGCGACATCCTCAGCTTCCCTGAACTTGCCCAGGCCGACATTCGCCTGTTCAGTATCAGCCAGGAACAACTGGACATGACTGGACACGCACTTGCAGTTTTACCCCATGAGCGTGGCCTGCTGTCCGCCCAACGTGCCCAGGGTCACGCCGAGCCAGTTCCGGTCAGCACGCAGCAACGCCAATTGGCGGGAGACGGCCAAGTCCACCCCGAATAGACCCGCCCCGAGTGCGCCATCGTGGGTAGGAACCCGTTCCAGAGAGGCGATCTGCTCGTCCACAGCTTGGGCCCGTTCGGTGAGCAGCCCCAACGCCTCGTCCCTTGGAAGCTGATTCAGAAACATCAGGCCCAGGTCGCCGTAAAAGGCGACGGGTTCAGGACGCGCGAGATGGGCGCGCAGGAGGGCCAGGAACTGCTGTTCTCCCTGGGGCGTCAGGGCGTAGACCTTGCGGGTCGGCCGGTTGCCGGCCTGCTCGCTGTGTGCCTCGATCAGGCCACTCTTTTCCAGACGGTCAAGGGCCGCGTACGCTGAGGCTTTTTTCAGGGTGGTGAAGCGGGCCAGGTTGCGCTCGATGAAGTCGTTGAGTTGATAGCCGTGCTGGCGCTGGCCCTTGAGCAGGCCGAGCAGCAGCAGGGTATTCGGGTCAGGATGCATGTCCCCAGAATAGTCCACTGTTGACTATTGCGACAACGCACAGTAAGGTCTGTACATGAGTAGTCAGCGCCTGACTATTCCGAAGCTGACTTTAGAGCCCCACGGCTCAAGGAGAATCTATGTTCCTCGCTTTACGCGAACTTCAGCACTACCGCTTCCGCTCCCTGCTGCTCGGCGGCATCGTTGCCCTGATCGCCTTTATGGTCTTTATGATCACCGGCCTGACCCGTGGCCTCGCCCAAGACAGTGCAGCGCTCTTGATCCAGACGCCCGCCACCCACTTCGTCACCACCGAGGACGCCAAGGGGGTCTTCACTCAATCCTTCCTCAGCCCGGCTGATGTGCAGCGTGTTCAGGACGTGGTAGGCCAGAACGCCACGCCGCTCGCGCAGAGCTTTGCCAGCCTCAGCAATGGGGACAAGCAGCTCAGCGGCGTGCTGCTCGGCGTCGAGCCCAGCAGCTTCATGGCCCCGGAGATCACCGGGGGACAGGCGCTGAGCACGAACACGACAGGGGCAGTGGTGGACGTCTCTTTCCAGGAGGACGGCGTGACGCTGGGCGACACCCTGACCCTCAAGCCGGGGGGCGAGACTGTTCGGGTGATTGGCTTTACCGAGGCCGCCCGGTTGAACCATCAGCCGGTCGTGTTCATGACCCTCGACCGCTGGCAGGCGCTCCATCCCCGCACCCGGGGCAACGTCAGTGCCGTGGCCCTCAAGGCGGATGACGCGGCAGCCAAACCGATCGGCACCTTGGAAGGTCTCGGTCTCCAGACCCGCGCCCAAGCCCTCCAGGTCTTGCCCGGGTACAAAGAAGAGCAGGGCAGCTTGACCATGATTCAGGTCTTCCTGGTCGTCGTCGCCGCGTTCGTGATGGCCGTCTTCTTCTACGTCCTGACGCTCCAGAAGACTCCGCAGTTTGGCCTCCTCAAAGCCATCGGGGCCAGCACCCGGACGCTGGCGGGCAGCCTCGTCACGCAGATGCTGCTGCTGACTACTGTGGCCGTCGCCTTAGCCGCTGTGATCACCCTGGGTATTGTGACTGTACTTCCGGCGGGCATTCCCTTCGCCCTGACACCTGCCACCCTGCTTGCCGCCTCAGTCCTGCTCATTGGCGTCGCAGCCCTCAGCAGCCTTCTCAGCCTGCGCAGCATCGCCCAGGTCGATCCGCTGATCGCTATCGGCACCATCGCCTAAACCTCCCCATGTATTTCCACTTGTCCCCAGGAGCTTGAAATGACTGCGACCCTTGAACACCCCCGCTTCACCTCCACTCCCCTCACCGCGCCCATCTTGTCTCTGCTCAATGTCAGCAAGACGTATGGCGACGGCGACGGCACCATCACTGCTCTGCATCCCGTCACCCTGAATGTCCGGCCTGGCGAGTTGGTCGCCGTGAACGGTCCCAGTGGCAGCGGCAAGAGCACCTTCCTGTCCGTCGCGGGCGCGCTGCTGCGCCCTACCACCGGGCAGGTCACCATTGCCGGTCAGGAGGTGACAGCACTCCCCCAGGGCGCCCTGGCTGCCTTCCGGCTGAAGCACCTCGGCTTCGTGCTTCAGAGCAGCAACCTGATCCCGTACCTGAATGTTCGCGAGCAACTGACGCTGGTACCGCATCTCGCGGGCCTTGGAGGTCCCGATGTCCAACAGCAGGCCGATGACCTGCTGAAGCTGCTGGGTCTGTGGGAGCGTGCCCGTCACTTCCCGGACGCCTTGAGCGGTGGACAGCGCCAGCGCGTGGCCATCGCCCGCGCCTTGATGAACGATCCGCAACTAATCCTCGCTGACGAACCCACGGCCAGCCTGGACAGTGTCCGTGGCCGCGAGGTGGTCGAGCTGCTTGCGCAGCAGGTGCATGAACGGGGCAAGGCCGCCGTGATGGTCACGCACGATGAGCGGGTGCTTGATCTCTGCGACCGCGTGGTGAGCATCGTCGACGGCCAACTGCGCGAGTAAGAGCGCCACATCCCTTCCCCGGCTTTGTAGACCCCCGTCACACCTCCGCATTCAGAACAGGTGGTTCTTATGAACAATATCGTCCACGTGCTTCGCTGGATGATCCGTATCGCTGGCCTCGTCGCCTTAGGCCTGGGCCTGGCCCTCTGGAACGGCACTGGGTACGATCTGCTCAGCATCCATCAGGGCCTTGGATTTCTCATCTCTGCCGCCCTCCTGCTGATGGCTGTCCTGGGATTCGGTCAGCGTGTGTCTCCAAGTCTGCTGGTACTGGCCCTGCTGTGGGGTCTGGCTGTGCCGGCTGTGGGCAGCCTGCAAGGACGGCTCTTGCCCGGGGACGGGCACTGGATCATCGAGGTGATCCACCTGCTGCTGGGCCTCGGCGCCATCGCCCTCTCAGAAATCATTGCTGGGCGCATGGCCCGAACCCGCCCCCTGACTCCAGGAGCTGCGTAAGCTGAGGTTCTCCGCGAAGACCGCTTCTGCCACGGTACGCGGCCATCCCGAACTGACCCTCACCAGCAGGTCAGTCCCGCCGCCCCCTCCCTGCTCAGTGCGGGCGTTCTTGGTCTGTTGCTGCTCTGGCTGTGGCAGGCCTGGCCACGGGTGGGCACACCGCAACCGCTGTGAAGCTCAAGAGCAAACCTATCGAACGCCCTTTCCTACTGGTGCCTGACTCTACGGAAGTCAGGCACTGTTCGATTTGGCCTGAGAAAGCGTAAGGCGTGTGGGAACGCAGAAGAGAATGAAGAGGATTCCGGCCATTCCTATGAGCGCCCAGGCAAGCTGACCCCACCAGACCGGAATGAAGCGCCAGCCGCTGACCCCCGTCGCCAGGACGATCATGCCAACAGCCATCCACTTGGCTCCGAGCGGCATGCCGAGCCCTGCCTGGAAATCCCGAACCAATGGTCCAGCGTAGGGCAGGCGGAGCAACCAGGTGTGAAGACGCGGCGAGCTTTTTGAGAAGCATCCAGCGGCCAGCACCAGGAACACGGTGGACGGCAGCAGTGGTAACACGGCCCCTAAAATCCCGAGCCCAACAAACAAGCCACCAAGGAGAATCCAAAATAGGCGGCGAATGTTGGCAATCATTTCAGGCATCCCTCCTACTATGCGCCCATCATTTAAGAGAGTGTGCTGTCTATCGTGAAGGAGGAGACGCTGTGCAGATTGCTTAACAGAGAGGTGATGTGGATAGCGGGGACTGCGGTGGACTCAGGTCACGGTTCAGCCGTAGGCCAACGAAGTACTCCTCCAACTGCACACTCTCAGGAACGCTTGCAGTCAAATCTGGGACAAGGGGACTACGGCGAGAGGCCGAGCTCAGCCGCCAGGTGAGTCCGCAGATACCTCAATTTGCTGTTCAGCTCCGTCACTTCAATCACCGCCTGCTGCTGGCTCCGGCTGAGACTGCCTGCGGCCAGCAGGACTGCCAAGTGCTGTTCCGCTCGCCTGGCTTTCCGTTGACGCTCTGCCCTGACCTGTTCCAGTTCGTGGGGATCCACAGGCAGACTCATGACCCAGTTCTCGCCAGCCTTACCGGGCCAATTTGAGCAACCTCACCAGGTTGGCAGGCTCCTCTCCCCGGGCCTGACACTGCGCCACATAGGTTTCCAGAATCACGTCCCCAGTAGATTCCAGTGCACTTCGCACGCTGGCGTAAAGCGTCATCACTTCCACACAGTTCTTCTCGTCCTCCACCATCTTCTGCAATCCCCGAACCTGCCCCTCCAGACGGCGCAGGCGATTGAGGATTTTGGTCTTTTCGGCGGTGTGGTCACTCACAGGTACGGGAATCGTCATGTGTCCAGTATACCCCCTCCCCCTATTTGACAGGATAGGGGGAGGGGGTATACGCTCTAGGCATGTACTTCCAACGGTTCTACGACGCGGACCTGGCTCAGGCCTCCTACCTGATCGGCTGTCAGAAGACCGGCGAATGCCTCGTGATCGATCCCATCCGGAACATCACTCAGTATCTGAACGAAGCCCAGAGCCAGAAACTCCGTATCACCCACGTCACTGAGACCCATATTCACGCCGACTACCTCTCCGGCAGCCGCCAACTGGCCCAGGAAACTGGTGCCCAGCTCCTGCTGTCTGACGAAGGCGGCGAGGGCTGGCAGTACACCTACGACGACGGCAACCAGATCAAGTTGCATGACAGCGACAGCTTCATGGTCGGCAACATCCGGATCCAGGCCCTGCATACCCCCGGCCACACCCCGGAACACATGAGTTTCCTCGTGACGGATACCCCCCGGGGTCATCAACCCAGCATGCTCCTGACCGGCGACTTCGTCTTCGTGGGCGACCTGGGCCGCCCCGACCTGCTGGACGAAGCCGCCGGCGGCCAGGGCACCCGCTTTGTGGGCGCACGGCAGATGTTCACCTCACTGCGCGACAAGTTCCTGACCCTCCCGGACTACGTGCAGGTCTGGCCCGGACACGGCTCCGGCAGTGCCTGCGGTAAGTCCCTGGGGGCAGTGCCGACCACCACCATCGGGTACGAACGCGCCCTGAGCTGGTGGGGCACACTGGTTGAGCAGGGCGACGAGGACGCGTTCACGCGCGAACTGCTCTCCGGTCAGCCCGACGCACCGCTGTACTACGGGCGCATGAAACAGGAAAACCGCGACGGTCCGGCCCTGCTGACAGACGTGACGCCTCTGCCGGAATTAGAGGCGGACGATGTGCGCCGACGCCTTAAGGGCGGCGTTCGCCTGATCGACACCCGCCAGAAGGACGAGCACCAGGCCGCCGCTCCCAAAGACAGTATCAACATCCCGGACGGCACCACCTTCGAAACCTGGTCCGGCTGGCTGCTGACCCCAAAACGCGAGTTGATCCTGCTGGCCCCAGCCGACCGTGCTGAAGCACTCCGCCGCAAGTTATGGATGGTGGGCATCGAACAGGTGATCGGGTTCATTCCCAGCGCTGAAGGCCTGCCTGCCGCCCCCGCCCAGCCGGTCCCAGCGGCTGAACTGGTCCGGCATGAAGACGCCCTGATCCTGGACGTTCGCGCCACAACCGAGCACGAGGA
Organism: Deinococcus sp. QL22; assembly: GCF_023370075.1. Lineage (NCBI taxonomy): Bacteria > Thermotogati > Deinococcota > Deinococci > Deinococcales > Deinococcaceae > Deinococcus > Deinococcus sp. QL22. The sequence continues at coordinate 530,000 of NZ_CP097150.1, read as the reverse complement.
AGGGGCGATTCCTGGAAGTCAGCAACTGCACGCTGGCCGCCTGCCCTGGGTGTTGGACACCCTGCCCCGTGACCGTGAGATCGTTGTGCATTGCCAGGGCGGGGCCCGCAGCGCCGCGGCCGCCAGCCTGCTGCGCGCTGAAGGATTCAACGTCCTTGAACTGGCCGGGGGGTACGACGCCTGGGCGAAGACCCAGCAGGAATAGATCCACTGAAACACCTTCTGCGGAGACGGCATACAGTCCGCCGCCTCCGCAGCCATGGAATACGAGGCCCAAATGACCTATCAAGCTATTTCCCCCAATGAAGTTGAACTCAGAACGCGGGGAGGCGCCCGCCTCATCGACGTGCGGGAACGAGACCAATATAGAGCGGGACACATCCCAGGTGCCGTGAAACTCCCCTGGAGTGAGTGGGTCGACCGGGAGGATGAGGTTGCCTCCCCTGCAGTGCTCATCTGCGCGAGTGGCCACCACTCCGCGCATGCCGCTGCCCACCTGGCTGCCCTCGGCAGAACAGATTTGACGAACCTGACCGGCGGCACGGCTGCCTCGGTGCGTGAAGGCCGGACACTGAACGGGGGAGAGCAACCATGATCCTCGGGTGGATCGGTGCAGCACTCATTGGTCTCTCGCTCGGCCTGCTGGGTTCTGGAGGCAGCATCCTGACCGTCCCCGTTCTGGTGTACCTGGTCGGTGAGCCCGAGAAGCTGGCGATCGCCGAGAGTCTGGCCATCGTGGGCGGCATCAGCCTGTTCGGGGCCATTCCCTACGCCCTGAAACGGCAGATCGACTGGCGTTCGGTGCTGTGGTTCGGCGTTCCCAGCGTGGTCGGCACGTACCTGGGCGCGGCCCTCAGCGTATTTCTCTCCGGTGTGGTGCAGCTGCTGCTCTTCGCCTTGGTGATGCTGTTGGCCTCCTTCATGATGTTCCGGCCCACTGGAGTGAAGGTTCCGGACGCAGCGCATCACGACCGTTCCCCGGTGAAGATTGGGCTCGAAGGCCTGACGGTGGGTGTGCTCACGGGACTGGTTGGTGTGGGCGGGGGCTTCCTGATCATCCCTGCACTGGTGCTGCTGGGCGGACTGCCCATGGGCCTCGCAGTTGGCACCAGCCTGCTGATCATCGCCGCAAAGAGCTTCACGGGCTTTTCCAAGTACCTGCACGTTCTGGCCGATCAGAACATCTCGGTGGACTGGACGCTGATCTCGGTCTTCACGGTCATCGGTATTCTCGGCAGCTTTCTGGGCGCTCAGGTCGGAACAAAGCTCTCCAACGAGGGCCTGAAGAAAGGGTTCGCTGGCTTTCTGGTCGTAATGGGTCTCTATGTCCTGGTCACCAACGTACCCAAGGTGCTCCACCCCGTCTCGGCGGAAGCCCAACTCAGGCCCTGAAACGCCTGTCCGTTCTCTCTTAAGAAGGTAATCAAGTTGTTCGCGACTGGTCTTTCTCTCCGAGGTTTTCCCATGACTGAAGTGTTTGATGTTCTCCGCTCACCTTTGCCCTGGTACGTGGCTGGACCCCTGATTGGCCTGACGGTGCCGCTGCTGCTGTGGTTGGGTAACAAGGGCTTCGGGATTTCCGCCAATCTGCGTCACGTCTGCGCCATCCTCCTGCCTGAACGGGCCAAACCAGGCTTCTTCCGGTACGACTGGCGTGCTGAACGCTGGAACCTGATGTTTGCCGCTGGCCTGATCCTGGGCGGCTTCATCGCTGGTGCCCTGCTGGCCAACCCACAGTCCACGCCACTGAGTTCGGCGGGCGTGCAGTCCGTGCAGGCGCTCGGTGTGCAGGTGCGTCCCGGCTTGGTTCCCACTGAACTCACCGACCTGTCCAACCCTGGCGTGTGGGTGCTGCTGGCCGTATCGGGCCTGCTGGTCGGTTTCGGCACCCGGTATGGCGGCGGTTGCACGAGTGGGCATGCCATCACGGGCCTGAGCACCCTGCAAGGCCCCAGTCTGATCGCCACCGTCTCGTTCTTCGCTGGCGGCATCCTGAGTGCCAACCTGCTGCTTCCTCTCTTGATGGCGGTGATCCGGTGACCCGGACGTCCAACATTCCTGGAGTTCACGCGCCCGTTTCCTCTCGCCGTGCGGCGACAGGACTCCTCCTCTACCTGCTTGCTGGGCTGTACTTCGGCGTAGTGCTCGTGAAAAGCGAGGCGGCCAGCTGGTACCGCATCCAAGAGATGTTTCGCTTTGAGTCCTTTCATATGTTCGGCCTGATGGGCTCAGCGGTTCTGACCGGAATGATCACCACAGCGTGGCTGCGGCGCAGCAGTGTGAACAGCTGGGACGGGCAGGCCATCCGCATTACCGACAAGGAGAAAGGCTGGCGACGCTACGTGTTTGGCGGGCTGACCTTCGGGGTGGGCTGGGGTCTGGCGGGCATCTGTCCAGGTCCTCTCTTCGTCCTGCTGGGGGCGGGCGTCTGGCCCATCCTGATCGTACTGGTTTTTGCCCTGCTGGGAACCTATCTGTACGGCGTTCTCAAAGATCGTCTGCCGCATTGAAGGGGTGATCCATGAGCTCATCCCAGCACCGTTGGAACACCCGGGGAGGGCTTGCGCCTCCCCCTTGTTCACCCAGGCTCAGCGCGAGTCGTTCACTTGATCTCCTTTCCTCGACGATCGCCTTCTCTCCCGTTTGAAGTCTTCAAGAGCGTATGGTCTTCAACCGATATCGAGCACAGACACCCGTAAGACCATGGGAACGGCTTTCATCGTGCGGACAAGCGGTGACTCAGCTGGAACAAGAGCGCCGGGAATGCGAACGGTCGGAGTTGGAACGGCAGGCAGCCGAGACGCTTGAGCACAGCTACAGCTTGGAGTGGGAAGGACGACACCTACGACCCAAAAGCGGAGAAGCACCCCTGGGATTTCAGCAGATGCGGTGGACCTAATCCATCCCGAAGGCCGACGGGACGTAATCACTACACCGCTACCAAGATTGGAAACAGCCGCAGGATGAACGCCATTTCACTCGCTGAACGGCTCAGCACAGACTGCCTCAGCTACCGCAAGCTTTGAACATCTGGTCTGTCTGGCTAGGTGAAATACTCTGCTTCCTCCTGCTGCGCCAACAGAGGGACGGCGATTGTGGCCAGCACGATAGCGGCGGCAGCAGTCAGCGCCATAGCCAACAGGTTGCCTGTAAACAACAGTACCAAGGTCGCCATGCTCAGTGTGCCGGAGCTGCCCAGCAAGAATGGGAGGGCGGAGATCATGCCTTCAGTGTGCGGTACAGATTTAACCGCCGCATGCTGCTCTGATCAAATCAGCCTTAGTCCCTTCTTCAGTCGGTCTCCATAGTCTGGGTGGACAGGCAGTGCATCCCTCTACTCCATGACCATCCTCAAGCCTGTTGTGGACGGTGAGGCCCGCATTGGATCAAGCCACCGGCTCGACTTTCCAGACCCTATTTTGAGGCCCTGCACCTCTTCAGCAGTCAGGTCATGGCCCTGCACAAAGGGAAAAGGGAGGGTGAGGCCCTCGCTCTGGGCGTGCAGATACGTAACCGCACATTGCTTGCGGATGAGGAGATACAGGATAGGGGAGAGGGCAGTAGGTTCGCTGTCGAGGGTCATGCAAACCTGCGTCATATTTCCTCCTGGCCATAGAAAAACCCCCGAACTCACCCGTTTGGGGATGCGCGCGGCCGGACGATGTCAGCCTTGAGGAACCCCAATGCTGGCAATAATCGTGTTGTGGCGATGCGTCGTCATAGCGATAGAGAACGCATACCACCCATATTCATGACGCTCACGAGGACATGGGCCACGAGAAGAACAGGAGAAGCCCTAACGATGCTTCTCATCGACGCAGAACCAAAACATGGGGCAGGCTCAGGCAAAGCGCATGCTGATCTGTACATCAGCGTGTCCCAATAGAAGTAACCTTGGAGTGGGACAGCTCAGCATACCTACCAACACAACAGTTTTCGGACTTGAATTCCGAAGCGTTCAAATGCTCAATAGCCGACAACTTCACTTTCTGGCCGTCCCAGCGAGGGGAAAGCGCCCTCCAGCAGGCTCCCCAAGAAGTTAAATGCCTGCCCCTCTTCCCTTGGATCAAACATGTTCTGGACTCATTTGGGTTTGGTATCAGCCCAGGTGACGAACTGAGGTATCCCCAGTGACGGACGGTGACACTCTCCCGACCGCGTTCAGACACCTCAAGCACTGCGTCTGCCAGAGCTCGCCTACCCCTGATATACACTGCCCCACATGCGCGTCCTCGTTGGCCCAACAGCAGAATTTCTCCACGGGAGCCAGACAGCGGTTGAGGTGGACGGAAAGAGTGTCGTCGTGGTGAACTACGAAGGACAGTTTTACGCCCTGCGCAACAACTGCACCCACCAAGATTACCCCTTGTTGGGCGGGGCAGTGAACCTGGGCCGTATCAAGTGCGAAAGACACGGCTCACAGTTCGAGTTGACCACTGGCAAGGCGAAAGGGTTGCCCGCCGTGAAATCCGTCGCGGTGTACCAGACCACAGTGGACGCAGGCGTACTCTACGTCTTACCGCTCTAAGGTGACCTGCTCTGTTGAGGGTAAAGGAGCAGGGGTAGAACAACCTGAAGTGAACCCGAAGTCCGGGGTTCACTCCAACACGCGAGACGATGCATTGATGACTTTCCACAGTTTCACCGCACTGGGTGTTCATTCCTCCCCACAGGAGTGAGCTCAGACAAGAGGTTCTGCCCCTGGGGCGGTTTTCAAAGCGAAGAGAACGCCGAGATAGCCCCAGGGCGCGGCCCTCCCCTCCCTTTCTGTTCGTTTGCGCGACGGGATGACACGCAAACGGAGAAAGCCCATGCCACGATTCACTTCAACTCTGCTCATCGTTTCCCTCCTGATGATCACCCGGACGACGGACGCTCAGCCCGCTCTTCAGCCTCACCTCGCTTCTCTGCACATCCAGACCAACGCTCCAGATCATTTTCTGAATCTCCCGGATGGCACGACAGTCGTGAGGCAACAGGGCACCCTGACCTTTCAACTGAAGTTGAACCAAACGTTCCAGCTGTCCTCAAAGGCTCAGGCCTGTACCAGCCACCCAGCCCTGAGGGTCAGCGTCCTAGACCCTCAGGGCCGTTTTACCCTGACCGTTCGTGGCTTCACAGCCGACCATGCTGCGGTGTGGGTCAGTGCCACCGGCAACTGCAAAGAGGCCACCGGCAACCGTGTGGACTCCTCACCCGCCATTGGCAAGGATGGCACTGTGTATATCGGTTCAGGAGATGCCCATATCTACGCCCTCAACCCCACGACGGGCCGGCTCAAATGGAAGCTCAAGACGGGTGGCTACGTCCTCGCTTCGCCTGCCCTGAGTCCAGATGGCGTGATCTATGTGGGTTCGATGGACACCAACGTGTATGCCCTCAAGCCTGACGGCACGGTCAAGTGGAAATTCAAAACAGGTGGTTATGTCATCTCCTCTGTCGGCCTGGGGGTGGACGGTATGGTCTATGTCGGCTCCGATGACCGCCAAGTCTACGCCCTCAACCCCACGACCGGAAAACCCAGATGGGCGTTTGCCACCGGCGGAATGGTCGAGTCTTCACCTGCTGTGGGCGCAGATGGCAGGGTCTATGTGGGCTCAGCAGACACTAACGTCTACGCACTGAGTCCCCGCACGGGTCGACCCAGCTGGAAGTTCGGCACGGGCGCCTACGTCCTCTTCTCACCCGCTCTGGGTCAAGACGGCACGGTGTATGTCGGTTCCAATGACGGCAACGTCTATGCCCTGGATTCCAGAACGGGTCAATCCAGGTGGAAGTTCGGTACGGGCAGCCTGGTGACCTCATCCCCAGCGGTGGGTGGAGATGGCACGATCTATGTCGGTTCCAATGACGGCAACGTGTATGCCCTCAACCCTACGACGGGACGTCCCAGGTGGACATTCTCCACCGGTAGTTCTGTCGCTTCGTCACCTGCCATTGGTGCCGACGGCACGGTGTATGTCGGTTCCCATGACCGTCACGTCTATGCCCTCGACCCCATGACTGGTCAGCCCCGTTGGAAGTACAACACGGGTAACTTGGTCATTTCCTCTCCCGCTGTGAGCATGGACGGTACGGTGTATATCGGTTCAGGCCGCAAGGTCTATGCCCTGTACTCGCTTTCACGTGGACTGACGACCAGCAGTTGGCCCAGGTTCCGTCAGGACAACAACAATACCGGACGCCGATAGCGCAATGCTGTTTCCTGGACTGCTGGGAGCGCAGATCACCTGAACAGTGATCCGGTCATCCACCCTATTTGGAGGGCTGCTGAGTGTCCACTTGGTGCTCACCCTCCAGGCCGATTGGATTGGTGTGGGTGACGGGAACGGCGATGGTGATCAGGATGGCACTGTCTTCAAGCGCCATGACCTCATGCGGGATACGGGCCGGCAAGGTCACCAGTTCATGCGGGGCGAGTTCGAGCCGTTCACCCTGGGAAGTGAATGCAACGCGGCCATCGAGCACAAGGACGCTGATGGGGCCGGGGGCCGTGTGGTCTGGCAGGCCTGATCCCGCCTGTAAGGCCACCAACAGCAGAGTGAAGCCCGGGTCGCGCACCAGCGTGAGCGAATCTCGTCCATGGTCACGGAGGGATGCTTCGCTGCGGAGACGGGCGAGTTGACCTGCGAGGTCATAGCGGTTGAGCGCGATGGGTTGTGGTCGATCTGGTCGTCCTTCAGTCATAACGGCCTCCCTGGCTCTACCCTAGCTCATGACTGACGGTTTCTTCTGTTGCTAGGCGTCTGCGCTAACGCAAGTCCAGGCTCTTTTGGACGATGACGTGCAACCGTGTCAGAGCTGGCGTTAGGGTGATGCAGGAGGTTAGCAGGCACCGTGGGGCGTCTGCCCGGATTCAGGTATACAGCGGGGCGAATTCATCAGCAAGGCTCTGGATGTGTGGGCCTACCAGCAGGGTGTGACTCTGGACTTTTCGCGTCCTAGATGACCGACAGACAATCCGTTCATCGAACCGTTTAACGGCAGTCTTCGGGATGAGTGCCTGAACACGCACTGGTTTTTGTCGCTGGACGATGCGGCTAGGAAGATCGAAGAGTAGAGGACTAACCATAATGATCTCAGACCGTATCCCTCGTTAGAAAATCTCGCGTTCAACGCGTTCCGAGCCAGAGTTGCACCGGCCTTTCGCCCGCCGGACGTTCCATCCTGACCCGGAGAGGTTTTTGGGATCAGCTCAGGCCAACTCCCTGCACAGAATCGACAGAAAAACCGTACAACCGAGGCAGGCCTACACCTTCATATGCCCCACACAACGTATGTGATTGCAAATTGCAATTAAAAGTGTGGAGATGCCTTAGAATGGGGGAATGGACACGACGCCTGCCTCTTCGACGGATCTAGCGACTTGGCCATCTTCTCTCCCGGCACCCCTGGAACTCACTTTCCTGACCGCCCTGTGGGAGGTCTGGCAAGCTCTCACCGCCCGCGGCGAGGCCGAACTGCGGGCTCGGCATAGCCTGGATCTGCGGTCCTTCATTGCCCTGGCCTACCTTCAGAGCGGTGAGGGTCAACCTGCACGGCTCGCCCGCGAACTTGGCGTGCCCCGGTACGAGGTGAGCCGGGTGCTGCACGCGCTGGAGTCGCGGGGCGCAGTCAGCCGGATCTCTGCCCACACTGATGCCCGCCGCGTCACCGTGACCGTCACTCCGGGGGGCGCGGCGCTCTACGCGGCGGCACTGGACACGGTTCGCAGCGTCACCGGCCCGCCGCTCGCCACGCTCGGTCTCCGGGCAGAACACCTCACGCGTGACCTGTCGGCCCTCGCTGGAGCCGCCCGTTCTCTCCCTTCTCTCTCCCCCCAACAGGAGTCAGCATGACCACTTCCCCATCCGACGCGCCCCGTTGCCCTTTTCACGGGGATACGGCCTCGCTCACCCGGCGCGACTCCATCGCCTCCAAAATAGGCGAAGCCATTGAGGTGGACGAACACGGCGTCTACCGCATTCACGATTTCCAGACTGCGCGTGACATTCTGCGTGCTGAGGGAGTGCGCCAGGCGGGCTTCATGTCCGAGGTCGCCAGTGGCGTCCGGGGCCTGGGCAACCTGCCCGTTCTGTTCGAGGAGGGCGAGAAGCACCACGAGATGCGCCGCTCGACCGCCCGCTACTTCACGCCCACCCGGGTTGCAGACTACGAACCGATGATCGCCGCGCTGGCCGACGAGTTGATCGCCGAACTGATCCGTAAGGGTGAGATGAACCTCGACGATCTCGGCCTCAAGCTTGCCGTGAACGTAGCCGCGCAGGTCGTCGGCCTGACTGACAGCCGCCTGCCTGGCTTGGAGCGCCGCATCATCTCCTTCGTGGAGGGAGGCGGCGACAGCGAACCGGGCAGCACACAGCCCAGCAGAGGCTGGCTCTCGGCCCGGCGGCAGCAGGCGCAGATGGCACTCTTTTACTTTCTGGACGTGAAACCAGCCATCGAGGCCCGGCGCAGGGAGCGCAAGGACGACCTGATCAGCCACCTGCTTGACCGCGAGTACAACGACGTAGAGATCATGACTGAGTGCCTGACCTACGGCACGGCGGGGATGGTAACCACGCGCGAGTTCATCAGCGCCGCCGCCTGGCACCTGTTGAAGAACCCGGAGCTGCGTGCCGAATACGTCCACGGCACCGAGAAGGAACGCCACGCCATCCTGCATGAGATTCTGCGGCTGGAGCCGGTCGTGACCATGCTCTATCGCCGCGCCGAGGAGAATTTGATCGTGGAGGGCCAGACCATACCGCGGGGCAGCCTGCTGGCCCTGAACGTGCAGGAAGCCAATGTGGATCTGGAGGTGATGGGCACGGACGCAGGGGAACTCTGCCCTGGCCGCAAATTGCCGCGTGGCATGCAGCCTCAGGTTCTGGCCTTTGGCGACGGCCATCACCGCTGCCCCGGGGCGTTCCTAGCCATCAAGGAGTCGGACGTGTTCCTACGCCGCTTGCTGGTATGGCGGGATCTGGAGATGATCACTGAACCCCAGGTGGGTTACAACGAGGTCGTGAAGGGCTACGAGCTGCGCGGCTTCCGGCTTTGCCTGGGGCAAGGAGCGCAGGGCTAAGGACCTCGGCAAAATTCATCCTAGAAGATTGAGGGCGGCTAGAGCCGCTCCACAACCCCTGCGCTTTCAGTGCAGGGGTGTTTAGTGCAGATAGTTGGCTTGAAGGCTGCCAATGTATCTTCCTTGCAGCGCCTACCCGCGCCATTGAGTGAGCACGGCGGTACGGAATTACCTTGAAGCTGAACTAGGGATTGGACGGAACATCGGTGTCTCGTGCCCTCACCGTTGCGTCTCATGACAGCATCCCTGACGCTGGGCCCAGGTCGGGGTATCCCGATATGCCGTTGCAAGTATGGATGGTGTCCTCTTTCTATGAGGGCACGTCGCTACACCAAGATTATTGCCAGCTGCGGGGCGTCCCGAAGCTGACGTCATCCAGTCGCATGCACCCCCTTCGGCATGCAGGGTCTTCAGCGTGGCACGCTCCAGTTTGACGAGCACGGACGCGGGAATGTTGTACGCCATGATCGGCAGAGCGCGGTTCGCGAGCCGTCGTGTGGATGCCGGCTATAGAGGGGTTTGATCGCAGAAACACTGTACAGTAGCGGCTCTTCCGTGACTTGTCATGCGTTTTGAAGAAGGGTCGGAGTAACGTTTCCTCAGGGCTTGCCCTTTGCCTGAACCAGCTGGCGGAACTGCCGGGGGGTAACGCCCACCGTCGTTCTAAAAATGCGGCTGAAGGCACTGTGGTCAAAGTACCCACACTCGACTGCGATTCTGGCAACAGGCAGCGTTGTGGTCTGCAACAACTTAGTGGCTGCTTCTACCCTAGCCCGAATCAGGAGCTGACTCGGCGTGACGCCATAGACCCGCTTAATCTGACGTTCAAAGGTCACCAGGCTCATCTGTGTCTGCCGTGCCAAGGCCGCAATCTGCAGTGGCTGATCATAGTGCTCATGGATATAGGCGACAGCTTCGGAAAGGGCCGACCCGCTGCTTGAAGAGACTGCGAGATCACGTGAGATCCCCATCAGCCCAATGGTCTGGCCGTTGGGTAAGGTCAGGACGCGCTTGGTGGTCAGGCACCAGCCCGAAAGCCCGCCTGTGTAGAGGTGAAGTTCGAGATGCTCGGTCAGTGTCTTTCCCGTCAGAACCATCAGGTCCTGCTGGGTATAACTCTGACCAAGCGTCGGTGGAAAGACGTCACTGGCCTGTTTGCCGGTCAAGTCGCTTGCCCCATTGAGGCGTAGTCGGCGAAGGAGGGTATCGTTCCCGTAAAGATACCGACCCTGGGCGTCCTTCAGGAATGCGACTGTATTGGGAAGAAAATGAAGCAGCTCCAGCACCGTGAGTAGACCGGGAGTACTGAATTCTTCCGGTAGGGGGGATGTCAGCACGTCGTCCTCCACTCCTACTATGACGCAATTCTACGGCGTTCTGCGATCAATCCACTCACGACGTTGAGTGTGCCAGGGATTCTAGGCTCTCGCAGACTGCATTGTGCAAGAAGCGTCGCTTCACGTTATGAACCTGTACAAGACACTGTGCCTGGGCGTCCCTAGGATGAACGCATGTTCCAACTAAGCCAGGCGCGCGTTCCGCGGCGTTTGAGATTCATCGATTCCCACACTGCGGGTGAGCCGACTCGCATCGTACTGGACGGATTTCCGCTGCTCCCCGGGACGACACTGGCCGAGCAACGACGAGCTCTGACAAGGGACTTTGATGCCTGGCGCAGCCTGATCAACAATGAGCCGCGCGGGAACAACGTGCTCGTGAGTGCTCTGCTCGTTCCCCCCTGTGTGCCGGACTGCGCCGCAGGCGTGATCTTCTTCAACAACGTAGGCCCACTCAACATGTGCGGTCATGGCACTATCGGCCTGATCACCACCCTGGCCTACCTGGGCCAGATCGAACCTGGGGAGCACCTCATCGACACCCCAGTGGGGGTCGTTTCCGCCACACTGCACGGGGACGGGCGCGTCAGTGTGCAAAATGTCCCTGCCTATCGCCACCGCCAGGATGTCACCGTTCAGGTGCCGGGGATTGGTGAGGTGCGCGGGGACGTGGCCTGGGGCGGCAACTGGTTCTTTCTGACAGATGCCGGGACACAGGATCTCAACATTGCCAATGTGGAAGCGTTGACTGACTCTGCCTGGCGCATCCGCCAGGCCCTGGTGGCTGCCGGTGTCACTGGTGCGGATGGAGCCGAAATTGATCACATCGAACTGCTCGGACAGGTGGATGGTGTTTCACGAAACTTCGTGCTGTGTCCCGGCAAAGCGTATGACCGGAGCCCCTGCGGCACCGGTACCAGCGCCAAGATGGCCTGCCTGGCGGCCGATGGCCAGCTTGCCCCGGGTCAACCCTGGGTGCAGCAGAGCGTGATCGGTACCGAGTTCGAGGGGCATTACCGTTGGCAGGACGGCGCCGTCCACCCGACCATCACCGGACAGGCTTTCATCACGGCCGAAGGGACGCTGATTGTCCAGCCGGGAGACCCATTTGCGTGGGGCATCCGTGCGGATGTGGTGGACAGGTGAGGCAGCTCCATGGCGTGGTGGTGGGTGGTGGCATGGTCGGTGCCGCCTGCGCCGCCGCCTTGGCCCGCCAGGGCTGGCAGGTCACTGTGATCGAAGCCGGGACGGTTGGCGGCGGCTCAACGGCGGCAGGGATGGGCCACCTGGTGGTGATGGACGACAGTCCGGCCCAACTCGCACTGACCAGCCTCAGCCTGGAACTCTGGGAAGCCCTGGTACCGCACCTGCCCGCTCAGGCGGACTACCGGCGGTGCGGCACCCTGTGGATCGCAAGTGACGAGGAAGAGCTGTTTGCAGTACACCCCAAACAGCAGCAGTACCTTTCCACAGGACGACAGGCGACGGTTCTGGATACCGGGGAACTCTCGCGCCACGAGCCGTCTCTGCGCAGGGGACTAGCGGGCGCCCTGCGAGTGCCAGATGACGCCGTGGTCTACGCCCCGGTGGTGGCCCGGTTCCTTCTTGAGCGGGCAGGAGCGGACGTGCAGCACGGAGAGGTGATCGCGCTGGAAGACCGTGTGGTCCGCCTCAAAGATGGCAGGAGGTTGGGGGCCGATCTGGTGGTTGTGGCGGGCGGTGCGGATGCGTCGTCCCTTCTATCCGAACTGCCCCTGCGTCCCCGGAAAGGCCACCTGCTCATCACGGAGCGCACCCCGCTCAAGGTCAACCACCAGCTGGTCGAATTGGGCTACCTGAAAAGTGCGCACGGCAGCGAGGCTGACAGCGTGGCCTTCAACGTGCAGCCGCGCCCGACCGGACAATTGCTGATCGGGTCCAGCCGCCAATTCGGGCCAGTGGACAAGCAGATCGACTGGCCGCTCCTGCGCCGGATGCTGGACCGGGCCGCTGATTTTCTTCCCGGGCTGCCAAATGTCAGTGCCCTGAGGGTTTGGACGGGGCTGCGCAGCGCTTCCCCAGATCACCTGCCGATCGTGGGGCCGCATCCAGACCGGCCTGGCATCTACCTCGCCGTGGGCCATGAAGGTCTGGGCATCACCACGGCACTGGCGACCGCGGAACTTCTCCGGACGTACCTGACGGGCGAGGCCTCACCCCTTCCGGGCGTCTCACTTGGTCTGGAACGGTTCGGCGCGGGGGAACACCATGCCTGAACTGACCGTTGAGGCTCGTCGAATTACGGTGGATGAAGGCGTCAGTGTGCTTGCCGCATTGCAAAACCTGGGATTGCACGTGACACGGCGCAGTCACGATGGTGAGGTTCGTGGAGCGCTGTGCGGCATGGGGGTCTGCTCCGAGTGCCGCGCCCTGGTCGACGGTGTGCTCGTCCGCACCTGCCTGACACCTGCCCAGGAGAACATGGTGGTCGAGCGGATCCTGGAGGTGCGTGGTGAAGGCTGATGTTTCCGCCGACGTCGTGGTGGTTGGTGCGGGTCCCGCTGGGCTGACGGCCGCACGGTCCGCTGCTGAGGGTGGGGCGCAGGTCGTGCTGCTGGACGCCAGCCCAGGACCAGGTGGACAGATCTGGCGTGGGCTCCAGGAGAAACAGTCTAGTCCAGCAGCTGCCCTGCTGCGCAAAGTGCGCAGCCTGGGAGTCCAGATGTTGAACCGTGCAGAAGTGAGCTTCGTCGACCCCCAGGACACAGACGAATTGACACTGACCGTGTCGACGCCTGGATCGCTGCGCCGGGTACGGGCCACCACAGTTATCCTGGCCACAGGGGCGACCGAACGCTTTCTGCCCTTTCCCGGATGGACGCTCCCGGGTGTGGTGGGAGCAGGGGGCCTCCAGGCCATGACCAAAAGCGGACTGAACGTGCGCGGTCAACGGGTAGTGGTCGCAGGGTCTGGACCACTGCTGCTGGCGGTCGCGGCCAGCCTGCGAGGAAAAGGTGCCCATGTGATTGCGGTGGCTGAGCAGGCCAGGTGGGCTGACCTGATCCGTTTTGGCCTCAGTGCCAGCCGCCTCCCAGGCAAGGGAGGAGAAGCCCTCCGGCTGGCCGCCGGTCTCCGCGGTGTGCCGTATTGGCCACAGACGTATCCGCTGTGCGCCCGCGGTGAGGGCCGTCTGGAAGAGGTCACCTTGCGCCGTGGAGGCCGGGACCAGACCCTCGCATGCGACTGGCTGGCTGCAGGTTTCGACCTGATGCCCGACACGCGCGTGGCACAGTTGCTGGGGTGCGCTCTCGACAAGTCTGGAGCGGTTCAGGTGAGCACCTGGCAGCAGACCAGCCACCCAGGTGTCTATGCGGCGGGCGAGGTCACCGGGGTCGGCGGTGTGGACAAGGCGCTGCTGGAGGGCTTCATAGCGGGCTGCGCAGCCACAGGACAAATCGGACGGCTGCGTGAGGTGGCGCGGCAGGTCGAAAGGCAGCACGCGTTTCAAGCAGTGATAGAACAGTCTTTCGCCCTTCGTCCGGAGCTCCGCAACCTTCCTGAGGCCGACACGGTCGTCTGCCGCTGCGAAGAGGTGCGTCACCGTGACCTCCAGCGCTGCACGTCGTGGACCGACGCCAAGTTGCAAACGCGTTGCGGCATGGGGACCTGCCAGGGTCGGATTTGTGGTCCGGCCACCGCCACACTGTATGGTTGGACATTTTCCGGCGTCCGCCCGCCCCTCACACCTGTGCCCATTGCTGATCTGCTGCACGCCGCTGAGCCCCGGGCTCAACCAGCAGGAGTGCGTGACTCCGTACTCCACTGACCCTCATCCGCCCTCATTCCCTTTTCCCAGGAGGAAACAGCATGACGCAGTCCAAAATCTTTGAAGGTGTCTTTCCCGCCATCACCACTCCGTTCAATCAGGACGGCAGTGTCGATCATGCCTTTCTCCGTGATCATGCCCGCTGGATGATGCGTGAAGGCAGCCGAGGTATGGTGCCACTCGGATCCTTGGGCGAAGGCAATACCCTTGAGGAATCCGAAAAGATTGCCATTCTTGAAACGCTGGTCGATGCCCTGGGAGACGCGCCCGTCGTGCCTGGGATTGGCAGCCTGAGTACGCAGGGAGCCGTTAGGCTCGCCAGGGTGGCCCAGGAGCTCGGTTGCCAGGGCTTGATGGTGCTGCCGCCTTACGTGTACACCAGCGACTGGCGCGAGATGAAGTTGCATATGGCTGCCGTGATCAGCGCCACCGACCTGCCAGTCATTCTCTATAACAACCCCATCGCCTACCGTACGGACTTCCTCACGGCCCACATTTTGGAGCTGGTCGACGAACACGCCAACGTGCGCGCTGTGAAGGAATCGAGTTCAGATGTGCGCCGCGTGACCGCCCTGGCGGCCGCCCTTCCTTCACATGTCGAGTTGATGGTGGGCGTGGATGACCTGCTGCTTGAAGGGGTGGTCGCCGGGGCGACCGGGTGGATCGCTGGACTGGTCAACGCCTACCCCGCAGAGAGCGTGCGCCTGTTCAACCTGGCCCGCGCGGGTCGGCTGGACGAAGCCAGCGACCTTTACCGTTGGTTCCTGCCACTGTTGAGGCTGGATACGGGCATCAAGTTTGTCCAGCTCATCAAGCAGGTGCAGGAGGAAACTGGGCATGGCAGTGCGCGTGTGCGCGCTCCGCGTCTGGCCCTCACGCCTGCGGAATTCAGCGAAGTACGCGGGATCATCCAGCAGGCGTCTGCCAGTCAGCCTGCGCCGGTATGACGGTGCCCCGTACCTTTCAGGCGCACAACCCTGCCACGGGCCAAGTCCTCCCCAGCACCTTCTCGGTCACGTCTTCCGACGAACTGGCACAGCTGATGGAGGACGCCGGGCAGGCCGCCTTGCCTTACGCCAAACTGTCTGGACAGCGGCGGGCAGAGTTCCTGAGCGCGGCCGCCGACCAGATCGCCGCACATGCTGAAGAGCTGATCGCGCGGGCCATGGAAGAGACTGCGCTGTCCGAAGCCCGTCTGCGTGGCGAGGTCGCCCGCACCGCCAATCAGTTGCGGCTCTTCGCAGACCTCGTACGTGACGGCTCATGGGTCGATGCCCGCCTTGACCTGTCCAACCCTGAACGAACACCCCCCAAGCCCGACGTCCGTAGCATGCGCATTCCCCTCGGTCCGGTAGTCGTCTTCGGGGCGAGCAACTTCCCACTTGCCTTCAGTGTGGCTGGCGGCGACACGGCGTCCGCATTGGCGGCCGGATGCCCGGTAGTGGCGAAGGCGCATCCGGCCCATCCTGCGACCTCTGCGGTAGCCGCACACGCGCTTCTTGTCGCTGCCACGCAGACAAACATGCCCCACGGCGTCTTCTCCCTGGTCTATGACGACGGGTATGAAGTCGGCCTGTCCCTGGTGCGGCATCCCCATATCCGCGCGGTGGGCTTCACCGGCTCACGTGGAGGGGGGATGGCGTTGGTCGCTGCCGCGCAGGCCCGTCCAGTGCCGATTCCCGTATTCGCAGAGATGAGCAGCGTCAACCCCCTGGTGTTGAGTGAGGCCGCCATCAGGGCAA
Organism: Deinococcus sp. QL22; assembly: GCF_023370075.1. Classification (NCBI taxonomy): domain Bacteria; kingdom Thermotogati; phylum Deinococcota; class Deinococci; order Deinococcales; family Deinococcaceae; genus Deinococcus; species Deinococcus sp. QL22. Next base: position 514,049 of record NZ_CP097150.1, on the reverse strand, counting down.
GGGGCCCAGCCCTGGTCACGGGCCTGATCGGCAGTATCAGCGGGTCAGGCGGGCAGCTGTGCACCCAACCAGGGCTACTGTTTGTGCCTGAAGGCGAGGCTGGCGACACCCTTCTTCAGGACCTGGCCGAGCAACTGATGACCGTGCCCGCCTGCACCCTCCTCTCCAGTGGCATCAGAGACGCTTACGACGCTGGAACTGCAGCCTTGGCCAGGCACGCAGATGTGACAACGCGCCAAACCATTCAAGAAGTGACGCCAGGGGTGCACTGTCAGCTGTATGAGGTTCCTCTTGGCGCCCTGTCCGCCTCGCCCGAATTGGCCCACGAGGTGTTCGGTCCGGTCAGCCTGGCCGTGCGGTATGCCGACCGCGAGCAACTGGCCCGCGTCCTGCTGGAGCTCGAAGGTCAGCTCACCGCCACCCTGCACGCCCTACCTGGAGAACTTTCTGAATGGCAGGACGTGGTGGATGTACTGCGTGCGAGGTCGGGCCGCCTCGTCCTCAACGGCTTCCCCACAGGGGTGGAGGTCGGGCACGCCATCGTTCATGGTGGTCCCTTTCCAGCCACCAGTGACGGCGGCAGTACCAGTGTGGGCACCCGCGCCATTGAGCGCTTTAGCCGCCCCCTCGCTTACCAGGATTTCCCCGATTCCCTGTTGCCCCCTGAGTTGCAAAACGCTAACCCCCTGCGCATCTGGCGGATGGTTGACGGTTGGCGGACGCAGGAAGCCCTTTCCCCGGAGGTCACCGCATGATGAACCGTATTGCTCTGCTTGCCTTGTCCGCTCTCCTGCTCGGCTCGGCGGGTGCCCAGACCACCCTCAGGATCGCAACAATCTCTCCACTTTCCGGCCCGCAGTCCGACATGGGCCTGCAGCTGAAAAACGGCGCTCAACTGGCTGTCAACGAATACAAGGCGCAGTTCACAAAGCTCGGCTTCAACCTGCAACTCGTGGCTTACGACGATCAGGCAGACCCGGCCACAGGTACCGCCGCAGCGCGCAAGATCGTCTCAGACAAGAGCGTTCTGGCCGTCGTGGGGACGCTCAACAGTGGCGTAGCGATTCCAGTCAGCAGCGTGCTGGCAAGCAGCCATGTAGCGATGGTGTCACCCCTGAATACGGCGAACGAGGTCACCGACCGGGGACTCAAAAACGTCAACCGCATTGTGGCGCGGGTTGATGCGCAGGGCCCAGCCGCCGCCAGTTTCATGATAAAGAATTTTAAGGTCAAGAAAGTTTATGTGCTCAACGACAAGACCACCTTCGGTGAGGGATTGGCAGACGAGGTAGCCAAGGCACTGAAGGCTGGAGGTGTGCAGGTCCTCGCCAACGAGGGCACCGAGGAGAAGAGTGATTTCTCCAGCATAGTGGCCAAGATCAAGCTCCAACGCCCCGACGCGATCTACTTCGGAGGCATGTACAGCCAGGCCGGTGTGTTTGCGAGGCAGCTGCGCGAGGTGGGCATGACGACACCGATTGTAGGGGGAGACGGCTTCGACAGCACCGAGTTGCTGACCATCGCGGGACCAGGCGCGGAGAGAATCTACTTCACCACCATCGCCGCTCCGCCCGCGATGCTGCCCGCTGCGATGAAGCTCGCCGCCCAGTATCAAAAAGCCTTTGGCCGACCGCTGCAGGGCTTCGGAATCTTCTCGTATGACGCGACCAAAGTGGCCCTCCAGGGGCTCCTTTCCGCTATCAGAAGCCAGAAAAACAAACTGCCGAGCCGGGAGCAGGTTGAGCAGGCCATGCGAAACGTGAAAGTGACCGGACTTATTTCCGGCAGTGTCAGCTTTAACAGTATCGGGGACCGAAAAGAAGTCAAACTGTACATCCTGCAAGTAAAAAATAAAACCTTCGAGCTGGAAACGACCATCAATGTCGTGTCAGGGCGGCCGTAAGACCAGTCTTAATGAACGAGGCTGGTTACAACCCATGGGGCGAATCAGACCAGCCTCGCCACCGAGCTCCTGCCTCGGAGCCTATGACTGAACACGCGTTGTTGAACGCAGAGGGAGGTTAAATGCAAATTGTCTCTTTTACACCGGCCAGAGACCCACTCAACCGGATTGCATCAAAACTTCAGCCAAATAATCACAACAATGTTCCGTCTGTCGTGTGGCTGAGCGTTGGCGGCCAGTCGATTGCACATTCGCCTTTGCGACGTCGTACCACGCCATACAGAGGAGTTATGCTGATTTTGGACTGCATGAAACAAAGTGTCTCTTTCCTCTGGAGGCGGCAGTGGCCGGAATCCGAGAAGTTGGTTGAGCGATGGCATTTGTGGGCACTCCACAACCATTGAACCTCGTTTAGGACTGCATGAGGTTGTGGGCGAGGACCGTCACGACGCGGAACCGCACTGAGGTCAGGCTTTGGTCCAAACGCAGCCCGCCGCCAACAGATCGTCGTAAGCCGTAACGACGGCTCCCCGGCTGATGCCCAGCACCTGGGCCAGCGTGCGGGTACTGGGGAGGCGAGTGCCCGGCTGGACCTGCCCACTCAAAATCGCGGCGCGCAGCTGCGCCACCAACTGTGGTGCTTTCGGCAGGCTTCCAGCCCGCTCCAAGGACAAGGGCAGATCCACCGTACTCTCCCGGAGCCGAACGGGTAAATGGTTTGTCATTGTCCTCCCCGATTGGTCCTTCCAGTCAGACCACTGAGCCGTCAGGATACTCGGTGTGACCCCAACCATCCGCCTGGCAACCGAACAGGACATTCCACCCCTGCTGCCCCGGATGCGGGCGCTGGCCGAATTTGAGCACTACCTTGACGTCTTTGCAGTGGATGAACATGTCCTGCGGGAGCAGGACTTCCGCAAAGATCCGCCTGACTTCTGTGCCCTCGTGGCTGAACAGGGGGATGACCTGGTGGGGATGCTGGTGTTTTACCTGGTGCCTTTCACAGCAACCGCTAAACCCACGCTGTACATCAAAGAGCTGTACGTGACGGAGACCGCCCGTGGGAAGCAGATCGGAGAGGGGCTGATGCGTGCCGCCGCCCGAGAAGCCGCCGCACGGGGTTGTGGCTCGGTGCGCTGGACTGTGGCCAACTGGAATGTCGCTGGGCAACGGTTTTACGAACGATTGGGTGCTCAGGCCAATCCTGTGTGGATCGACTATGGGCTGAGTGGCGCTGCTCTGGCTGCTTTGGCTGAACCGACCACCGAGCTGACGGAGTGAGCTCCAGCGCGGCGCTTCGGTAACCATGGATGGACCCGTCTTTGCTACACTCTTGCGGCAAGTCTCCCAGACAACTTTGTTCGGGCTTATCGCCCTTTCCGTTGCTGGCAATCTCGCTTACACCATCGCGCCAAGCTACGGATCGCTCATGCTGGCGCGGATGGCTTTTGCACTCTGCCATCCTGTGTTCTGCCGGACCAGAGCGGTTGTTCGTTCAGGATGCTCCTGAGTGATAGCTAATGAATTCCAGCAGGGAGCCATCCGGATCACGGAAGTACACGCTCTGGCCCTCTCCCTGACCCCCACGCCGCTGCACGACATCGGTCTCCAGGGCCACGCCACAGCTCTGCAGGTGCCGCACTGCATCCTCAATCGGTCCATCCCACCGGAAGCAGAGATCTGATCCTCCCGGTAACACGGGAATGCGGGCTTTCTGGTCCACGTGCACGCCCGGACCATGCACGTTCAATTGTTGCGTCCCGAAGCGGTACACGTGCCCGCCACCCATAGGGATGAGTTCTGCGCCCATCACCTCCACGTAAAAAGCGTTAGACCGCGTCCAATCGGTCACATGAATGACGCAATGGTCTAAGGCGACAGGCAGGCGCTGTGAGCTCATACCAACATGTTAAACCACCTGCGAAAAGTCGACGGCCGGAGAAGAGGATGGAGACCATATCGAAGTTGGATTTCAGGATCATGGTGGTCCTCTTGATGGCAGGCTGAGCGTCAGCGCGTAGGGGGAGTATCAGGGTCGCTGTCGTTTAGCGCAATAGTCGTAAACACGGACATTTCTGCGGTCAAGATGACGGCAAAATTCCACCTCCAAAATCCGGTAGCCCCTTCGCAATCCATCAGCAACAATGGCGGGCATGATGCTCTCGCTCTCTCGTGACACGATGCTCAGCCGGATGCAGGCGGCTGATCCCGCGTATGATGGGCGATTCATCACCGGGGTCCTGAGCACCGGGATCTATTGCCTCCCTTCATGTCGTGCCCGCAAACCCCTACCTCACAATGTCGAATTCTTCGACTCACCCAATACGGCTCAGGCGGCAGGATTGCGCCCCTGCCTGCGATGCCGGCCTGACGATTTCTATGCGGGGATCTATGCCGAGGAAGAACGGCTGTCCCGGGTCACCTCTCTCGATACCAATACGATCAGAAATGTTGAGGCTCTGGCACAACGATCAGGCATCCCACCCAAGCAGCTCTGCGAGCTGCTTCGACGAGGTTTGCACCTCACGCCGGTGGATTGGCTGAACCGTCAACGAATCGCCCAGGCAAAGTCCCTGCTGCTCATCTCGAATGAGCCCGTCGTGCAGATTGCCTCCCGGGTAGGATTTGAAAGTCTATCCGCCTTCAATGAACAGTTTCGCCGCCTGTGCGCTATGACCCCCACGATGTTCAAACATCTCAGGACTTCGGCTCAATTTGAACTGCTGCTCCCGCTTGATTATCCAGTTCGCGCCATGCTGCATGATCTGGGGCGCGACCCGCAGAGCACCACTTGCCGCGTTGTGGGCACCGTGTGCTGTGTAGGTCTGCGGCTGAGTTCAGGAGCCATGGCCGTCAGCATTGAGTTTACTGAGGGGCGTGCCATGGTATTAGCAAACCGGAGCGCCGATCCACTGGAGCTGCATACCGCCTTGCTCAGGCTGCTCGGACTGCACAGCAGTCCGGCCAACTTTATTAGCATGGCGCGCGAACGGCCTGAATTTTCTCGACTCATTCAGGGTCGGGAAGGGCTCCGTGTCCCCTTGACCGCCACACTGTTCGACGGCGTAATCTGGTCCATTCTGGGACAGCAGATCAGCTTTAAGGCCGCCTGTACCTTACGCCGGAGGCTGTACGAGCAAGTTGGTGAGCTGGTCGCTCCTGACCTCTATGCCCCGCTCACACCAGAAAGCCTGCTGCGTCTGATACCTGCTGATCTAGTGAGGCTGGATTTGACGAAAGCGCGCGCCAACACCCTCGTACACCTGGCACAGCTGATCCAAAGCGGAGTGCTTAATCTTGAAGAGCTGGCTCGTGGTCCGGTCAGCCGAATGGTGCGAACGTTGTTGGGGTTGCCCGGAATCGGGGTGTGGTCAAGCCAATACATCCTCTTGCGGGTTTTCGGTGTCCAAGACGCGCTGCCGGTGGGGGACAGTGCGCTGGCAACTGCCTTACAGCAGTTTTATCGCCTTGAGGAACGACCGGATTCGGAGCAGGTCACACAGCTCATGAGTGTCTTCCAACCATATCGCAGCCTCGCCACCTTCCACCTCTGGCACGGGCTCAACCACCCATCTTCGCAGGAGAACGGATGAACCAATATGACGCCGCTCAAGCTTTTCATTCGCTGCACCAGCAGGGATTCATTCTTCCCAACGCATGGGATGCGGGAAGCGCCAGAGTTCTTAAACAGGCGGGGTTCCCCGCAATTGGCACAACCAGTGCTGGAATTGCTTACGCCACAGGGCGGGTGGATGGACAAAATCTGACCCGGGAAGACATGCGCCGTGAGGTGCAAGCGATCATCGAGACCGTCAGCGTTCCGGTGTTCAGTAGCCGACAACTTAGGTTTTACGCTGTCCCAGTCGATGATTTTCGCAAAACTGAGGTTTTGACTGCGCTGGAGACGTGAATAGGCAGGAGATTGAGAGGTGTGCAGACCTCATCTCCCGCCTCTCCCCACAGTACCGAACTCGCCGCCGATTTCAAGCGCACGGTGCCTTTCCTGCGGATCGACACCCTTCAGCGCCTGATTGACATGGTGTTGGCAATGATCACGGCCCAGAATGTCAACCACCTTAACCTTTCGCCCCACATGCCCGGAACCAGCAGTGTGGAAGCGAAAAAGCGCCGCGTAGAACGCGGCGTCGGGGATGAGCAGCTCACGACGGCTAGTGTTCTTGGCGCTGATCTTCACCCGTCTCCCGCCCGGAAAGTGGCTCCTGAGCCTTGACCGCACCACCTGGGATGACGGCGAGTCGCCCATGAATCTGCTGGTGTTGGGCGTCGTCATGGAGGGCTACACCATCCCTGTGGTCTGGGATGCCCTGGAGCACACGGGCAGGAGCGACACCCAGACCCGCAGGTGGCTGGTCAGCCAACGGCTTCGGGTCTTTCCCGCCTCCCGCTGGCGTGGCCGAGTGGCCGACCGGGAATTCATCAGTGCGGAGTGGTTCCGCTTTCTGCGCAAAAGCGGCATCAAACGGGCCGTGCGCGTGAAGAAGAACACCCAGCTCGACAGTCTACGAGCGTCCGAATGGTTCGACGATATCGCGCCGGGACAGTCCCGTTGTCTGGCGGACAAAGCCTGTGTCTTCGGTGAGGTCATGCAGGTCGTCGCGACAAGGTCACCCGCGGGTGACCTTGTTCTCATTGCGACCAATTTCAACGTCTGGGACACGGTTTTACTGTACCGAAGGCGCTGCCCCGGTGGAAGGCACGTTCAGCAGCCTGAACTCCAGAGGCTTTGACCTTGAGCGCACCGGAATGTCTGATCCACAGGCATTGGAGAGGCTGTTCGGCTTCGTCGTTTTGGCGTGGCTGAGCTGCTTGCAGGTCGGGGTCTGGAGGTCACGGCACAAGCCCATCAAGACACTGAAGCATGGCCGGAAGGCCATCAGCCTTCCGGCCTACGGAGCGCAATACCTCATCCATGCCCTTCGCTGGTGTCACGAGACGCTCCCTGAACTTCTTCTCCTGCTGACCCAGCCTATATCCCCTCTGGAACAGGAAAAAAGTAGAGTTGTCGGCTACTGAAGTTCCGGTGAATGCCGATATTGAGGCGAGATACGGCAACACGCCCGAAGAGGTCGCGCTCACCGCCAGCGAATTCATCGCAGCGGGTGCAGTGGGGTTGAATCTGGAAGACGCGACAGGACGGCCAGGCGACCCGCTCTATTCGCTTGAAGAGCAAGGCCGACGACTAACTGCCGCGCGTCAAGCCATCGACCATTCGGGGGTGCCGGTGTTCCTGAACGCGCGTATCGACACCTACCTGCAAGGGGTTGGGACGTCCGAACAGGAGCGTCTCGAAGAAACGCTGAGGCGTGGACGGACGGACATCCAGGCAGGCGTACACGGACTGTTTATTCCATTGGTCACCGATACGGCACTCATCCGAATACTGGCTGAAACCCTGCCGGTGCCACTCAATGTCATGGCCTTTCCTGGCTCGCCTGCCCCTCGGGACATGCTGAACGCAGGCGCTTCACGCGTGAGTTTTGGGCAGAGCCTGATGTTGGCCTCGCTCGGCCTGATCGCTCGAATTGCACAGGAATTGCGTGAACAGGGCCAGTCCCAGGTGATGGCGGATTATTTCCTCGGCTTCAATGAAGCGGATTCCCTGTTCCGTCTATCGAAGGTGCCGGAACAGTAACTGGAAATAGCACTTCCAGTTCGACCTGATGGCCTGACACAATTTATGAGAAAGCGTCCCCGGTAGGGGACACTTTCTGTTTGTGAAGACCGAAAATGCCACCGGGGACGCCCCCCGACTGTACCAAGCGATCCTGCCCCACCTCCACCCCGCCCTGTGGAACGACGTCCGCAACGCCCGTACGCTGGCCTGGATGGTCAGCGGCTTGGTGCTGTCCCAGAGCGTTTCCATTCCCTCCTGGCTGCCGCACATCCACTCCCAGGCCACGGTCGCCCAGAGCACCGAACGTCGCTGCCGACGGTGGCTGGAGAATCCAGCCATCGCCCCTGGCAGTGTGTATGGCCCCCTGATTACCCGAGCCTTGCGGGATTGGGGCCCGCATTCCTGACGCTGGCGCTGGACACCAGCATCCTGTTCGGACGCTTCTGTCTGATCCGGGTGGCCGTCCTCTACCGGGGACGCGCGGTACCGCTCGTCTCCCGCGTCCTAGAGCATGCCAGTGCTCAGGTCGGCACCGAACAACTCCTGCCTGTCCTCGCCGAGGTCAAAGGCCTGCTGGATTTTCTTGGGCTGCACGATGTTCGACTCCTGGCGGATCGGGGTTTTGCGACACGGCCTTGATGGGCTGGCTCCGCGTCTGCGGATGGCACTTCCGCATCCGCATCAAATCGAGCCTGATTCTGGCCGCTCCAGACGGGCAACGGGTCTGCACCATCGGGAAATCAAACTCGCAGCGCGAAACGCGCTGCTTCCACAACGTCACGATCACCGGACACCGATTTGGGCCGGTGCATGTGGCTCTGGGCCGTCCACGGACGGCCCAGAGCAGTGGCAGGTGGTGAGCGATGAACCCACCAGTCGTGCAACGTTTGCTGAGTACGGCGAGCGCTTCCAAATAGAGGAAGGATTCTTGGATGATAAGAGTGGCCTCTTCGGTCTGGAGGACTCCAAACTGCGTGATGCCGCCAGCCTCGAACGCCTGATCCTGGTGATCTCTGTGGCCACGCTCCTGCTCGTCTCCGAAGGACTCCAGCTCGTGCAGCAGGGTGTGCGCAGAACCATTGATCCCCATTGGAACCGCGCCCTGAGCTATTTGAAACTTGGTTTACGCGGCGTCCACTTCGCGCTGAGCCGGGGGCAGGCAGTACTCAACCGCCTGACGCTCCAAGGAGGCGCCGATCCGGCGCCTCCCGGACGTCGCAAGAAATCGCATGTCAGTTCTGTGGACGCTTTAGAAGGCGGCTGGGTGCTCAGATTTCGCTCTCCCTCATAAATTGTGTCAGGCCGTCAGCCAGTTCGACTCACCGCGAATAGATAGCGTAGTTTTTGGAGGTTGTCTACAGTGGTCGCCCGTTCGCCGAACCACTTCACACCTGGTGTGAAGCTGGTTTCACGTACGTTTCGCTGAATGGCTTCCCTGATCTCACGACGGCCAGTCCTGTCCGTAACAATTTGTGGCCAAGCGCGATCAACGCCACCTTGGGCGGCTTTCCATTAGCTCGCAGACGACGATAGAAGTCACCCAGATGCCCTTTGTTACGTGTGACACTCAAGGCCGCAAGGTACGCCGAACGCCTTAGGTGAGCATTCCCGGTTTTTGAAATGCGCCCTCGGCCATGGACACTTGTACCCGACTGAAACGGCGCTGGAGCGATGCCAGCGTGAGCTGCTATCTGCTTGCCGGTCTCCAGCACGGCAAACCCATCTGTTTCCGCCAGTACAGACGCCGCAGTGAGCAAGCCGAACCCAGGAACGCTGGTCAGCAACTCAAAGGGCTCGCGCAACAGGTCATCGGAACAAATGAGTGCTCGGATGGCCGTTTCGAGCTCCAAGATCTGTTGCTTGAACAAGGCAATGCGAGTCTTCAGCAATGCCACAACCGTCTGGCTTTCATGCTGCCGGCGTTCTGAGGCGTGCAGGCGATTCTGATCCTGAGTCAGCGCTTCACACAACGCCGTGCGTTCACGAACGAGTTGCTTGAGTTCCTGCAATGCGGTGCTCGGCGGTGACCAAGGTTTCGGCCGCATGATGGCGCCGTACAAGGCAATGACCGCTGCGTCCATGCGGTCTGTCTTGCCCCGTTTGAGTGTGGCGCGGGCGAAGTACTTGATGCTGGTGGGGTTCACCACACTGACGATGCAGCCAGCACCGAATAGGAAGTTCGCGCACTGCTCCCAGTACACGCCGGTGGCCTCCATCACCACGTGCAGCTCCGTTGGCGTCACGTCATGTTGTTGGGCCCAGTGCAGCAGGCGCCCGAATCCAGTGGGCGTGTTCGGAAGGTCAGGGAGTGACTGTTCCAGGTCGTCGTTGAGCCGTAAATGTGCGTAGAGAGAGTCTTTTCCGATGTCCAGGCCGAGGGCAAACATAAAAACCTCCTGGAGAAAGGGGTGGAGCAGGTCGGACTCTCTCGGCACTGGCTCTTATGGTGCAGGCTTGGTGGCCTTTGATAGCGTTCAGTTTTCGAGAAGAGCGCCCGAGCCGGTCCGGACTATTCGACGGTCTTGCTGGACCTGGGGTTGACGCGGACTTGGCGGCTCGGACTGGCCTGGCAGTCTCCATTCTGATCAGGAATGGACCCAGACGTACTACATAAGGGGTTGACAGGTCAGCGATCAGCCACTGAGGTCAGTGAATTTCAGGTTATGTGCGAGGACGCCCAAGGCGACCTTCAACCGGAGACTGAGGAACGTCTTCACCTGTCCCCAGCGCACTCCCGCACCAACGAGAACAGAGAAGGCCGACTCGATGCACTTCCTCGCGGCTCCGTACTCTTCTTTCCAACGTGGATCAATCTGTTTCGCATTTGCCTTTGGAGGGGTCAAGCACGTTCCAGACTGATACCCCTTGTCTCCGATCTGTTTTGGCCCGCTGTAAGCGGGCCAGTCCCTAAACACCCTCGCAGAGCACGCTGAAATCGTGCTCATTCGCAGGACGAATCTCGTATTTAACGATCTTGCCGTTCAGCGCACTCCAAGCGTGCAATTTGAAGCCGTACACCGGCCCAGCCGTGCTGAACCCATGACGAGCCCCTCGAAATTTACATCGTGGCGCTCGCTTGAAGGTCGAAACAGGGAGCGGCTGTGAATCCACAGCGACGAAGTCCAGACGCTGGACTTCGGTGGGTTGCTCGACGACCGGGGTCAATCGAGCGAGCCGGATTCGGGCTTGCGGTTCAGAAGGAAAGTGCGGAAAGTGGTTTAGCTTCAGAAATTGCCACCACCGGCTGAAATAGGGCACCTTGTGCAGTTTTTGAAGCAGCGCGACGGCCACGAGGTCAGCGTCCGAGATTTTCTCGTGTGGATGGAGCAGTTTCGGTGGAAGGTGAGGGGCGATCCAACGACTGAGCAGGGTGACAGCGGTAGAAAGCGATTGTAAAGTGAGGTCGGGACGGCCCATAACACCGTCCCTTTCGCATGTTTTGCTCTACAGGTCAACCCCTATTCGCGGTTACTCAGTGTTTCTACAGTGCAGCTTGCTCTGATTTCCTTCTCTGCATCCTGAAAAGTGCCGACACTGCCGAAAGCAGGAAATTTCCCGGAGGCTAGGTGCAGCACCACTGAACCATTGACGAGCTGATCGACCACTGGACGCTGCTCCCTGCTGAGCAGGAGGTGCTCGGGCCGAGTCAGGAGGCCAACCGCCTGAGTCTGGCGCCAATGTTCAAAGCCTTCCAGCAGGAGAGGCGCTTCCCTTACAACACCACCGATGTACCCAGCGTTGTGGTGGACTACGTGTCCCGGCAGATTGAACGTTCACGCCAACCTGTACGCCACCTACACTGGCGGGGCCGTTTCAACAGCACCTACCGCAGCCTGATCCAGGAGTTCCTAAGCTTTCGGAATCTTGTGGAGACCGACGTAACAGCCTTTGTCGCCTGGCTCTGCGAGCACGTGCTGCCTAGAGAGGAGCGGAGCCTCAAGACGCGGTTCGTGAGCTGGCCCTGACCCAGCTGCGCGCGCTAAAATCAAGCCGCCGAGCACCCTGAAGTTGGCGGTGATCAGCCCCAGCAGCATCAGCGCCAGGGCAAGCCCAAAGATCGGCTGCCGATGGGGGGTGCGGGCACTCAGGAAAATGCCGAGCAACAGACCCACGAATTGAAGGGCGTAGAAGCCCCCCAAGTTCAACCCATCGCCGAATGTGGCCGCCCACTGCGGCAACAGCGCCCCCGGCGCGGCCACCACGGTACCACTCAGCCACAACCCTAGAAATGCCCCGCTGGTCAACCGCCATCGCCGGATGGGAGACAAGTCATCCGGGATCATTCCGGCGTAGCCCGGCCCAGCAGCCGCCCCTCGAACGGGCGCAGGGTCAGTGATCTCTCGGAGTTCGGAAAGTCTTGGGTCACAGTAGACACGAGTGAATGCCAGTTGCCTGCGGGCAGATCAAGGTGCTGCGGATGTTGGCTGAAGTTCAGGGCAATCAGCACAGGCTCAGTGCCCGCGCGGATGTACGCCAGCACATCATCTGGACTGTTGGCATGCCATTGAAACTCGCCTTGGAGCAGCGCCGGGTGGCTGCGGCGCAACCTCAGCAACTCCCGGTACAGGCACAGCAGCGACGCCGGGTCTTGCCGCTGCGTCTCCACACTCAAGTGTTCGTGGCCCGGTGCCAGTGGTAACCACGGCGGGGCCGGACTGAAACCGCCCGTGAGACTGGCGTCCCACGGCATTGGGGCGCGTTCCGGGTCCCGGCCTGCGCCGGGCTGCACCTGTTCCCAGGGGTCTTGCATCTGGGTGCCAGGCACCGGGGTGTCGGGCAGCCCCAACTCGTCGCCGTAATATAGGAAGGGTGTTCCCCGCAGGGTCAGCAACAGCAGGGCGGCCAGCCGCGCCCCCGCAGACCCAAAGCGCGAGGCCAGACGCGGCTGGTCATGGTTGCCCAGGGTGTAATTGGGCCAGGCGTGTGGCGGCAGCGCGCCGTCATACGCCCCGATCACGCGCCGCAGGCCCGGAGCTGTGAACGCCGCGTCCAGCAGGGCGAAGTTGAAGGGCAGGTGCAGCCGCTCGCCTGCTGGGCCGTAATACGGCAGCACCTGTGCCACAGGCAAGTGCGGCACGATCTCGCCGATCAGTACCCGGTCTGGAAACTCGTCGGTCACAGCACGCAGTTCCAGCAGTAAGTCCAGCGTTTCGGGGCGATTCAGGTGATATTGAGCCTCTGGAAACACGTACTCAGGATCAGGCTCATCGCGGAGCAACTCATCCTTGACCAGGAAATCCACCATGTCCACCCGCAGTCCGTCCACGCCCCGCTTCAGCCAGAAGCGCATGGCGTCAAAGAGTGCGGCCCTGACCGCCGGATGCCGCCAGTTGAGATCCGGTTGCTGCGGCAGGAAGGAATGCAGGTAGCACTGGCCACTCTTTGCATCCAGCGTCCACGCGGAGCGGCCCGTCACGCTCCGCCAATTGTTGGGGGGGCCGCCAGACGGACTGGGATCCTGCCATAAGTACCAGTCCCGTTGGGGATGCTCACGCGAGGAATGCGCCGCCTGGAACCACGGGTGCTGCCAGGACGTGTGATTTGGGACAAAATCGAGGATGATCCGTAACCCCAAGGCGTGGGCGCGGGCCACCAGGGCATCGAAGTCGGCCAGCGTCCCGAACAAAGGATCAACGCCGCAGTAATCGGTAATGTCGTACCCGAAATCCTCCATTGGAGAAGGGTAGAACGGAGAAATCCACAGAGCATCCACCCCCAGCCAGGCCAGGTAGTCCAGCCGCTGGATCAGCCCCGGCAGATCGCCCACGCCGTCTTGCCCAGAGTCCTGAAACGAACGAGGATAAACCTGATACACCACGGCGGTCTGCCACCAGGGTTGAGAAACAGAAGGGGAAGTAGACACAGAATTCTCCTTTTACATCTGTATATGTAAATACACGCATGTATGCAACGAAAAAAAGCTAAAGCTGAGTGAACTGGTCTTTAAGGCTGGCGATCACGGCCTCGTCGCGGTGTAGTACATCCACTGTGCGCGCCGCTCGACACGCACCAGGCCGACCTGCCGCAGACGGGCCAGATGTCGGGAGACGGTGGGCTGCGGCAAATCCATCTGTTTGGTCAGGTCACTGACGTGAATGCCCAGATAATCGGGCAGGTCTTTGCAATGTTCATGGCCCTCGCGCAGCACCCGGAGCAATTGGACGCGAACCGGATCGGTGAGCGCTTCGAGCATGTCGGTGAGTTGTACCTCACGGGTGGCCACTGTCATATATGTATATCCTAGCATACGCATATACCTATTGCACTGACCAGGAGAAGTTCAGAAACAGGGAGAGCGTGATCTAGAGCAGTTCTCCGAATTACGCAGCCAGAAAAAAGACTTCTGGCCGCTCCATTCTCCGTCCTGCTCGTTAAAATTCACTGTTCCAACGCGCTGGTCTGAAGCCATGTACTTTAGTGCAAGCGGCTGTGAGATCAAACATTTCGGCGGACAGGGTAAAAACGGTCTTACAACTGAGGCACAAGGTCAGGAAAAAGTTGCAAGGGAGAGCGGCGTGAAGTTGATGGCGTCAAGGCGACTTTAGTCGCTCCCAAACCCATGCACTTTTAGTGCATGGTCGTTTAGTGGACGACCTGCAGGGTCTTTGCTCCAGAACCTCCAAGAGGGTGGCGTCTCGCATAGGCTCGCTGACGGCGAGCCCTTCTTGTTCCGCCCTATACAAACGGGGTCGGGCGTGCATTCCATCCTCTCGCAGTTGCCTCCAACCATTGAATGATCTGTGCCGGACTGGTTGGATATTGGCCGCTCAACGCCCGACGAACCAAGATGCGCTGGATGGACTCCGCCATATTCAGCCAGCTCCCCGCCACAGGGGTATAGAGCGGCATGATGCCCTGCGCCATGAACCAGCACACCAGTTCTGGTGTCTTGTGGCCCACCAGATTGTCCAACACCAGCACCATTCGAAGAGGCGGTAGAAGATCAAGCAGCGTGAATTTGACACTCAGTCCTTCCTGCCACCTGGCCCAAGCGGCACGGTTGTCTGCTGGTGGCAACGGTGTTGCCACCGGTAGGGATTGGAGCACTTCAGAGAGGGTCTGTCTCATCCAAGGGTGGAGCACGGCGCCCTCGCAGCTGGTCACCCCACGGACACGAACCTGACCGCTGGCCGGATGAAAGAGGGTCAGCAACTTGGCTGTCCCACCCCGGACATACTCGTGTGGGAGACGCGTGGGTTGCCCTTGGGGTTGCCAGCTGCTCCCAGGCTGAGGAATGGCCTGATAGGGGCCAGCTTCATCTAGGGCCCACACGGCCAAGCCGCCTTGTTCTCCTTCGAGATAGGCGCGTTCGATTCATTTTTTTTGGCCTCAGCATCCGGATCCCGCACCACAACCATGCCTGTGTTGCGGTGTCGTTTGGCCTTTCTTGTTTCGCACCAGGTTCGGTCGCGCTGCCACGTCAGCCCTGCTTCGTGTCAGACCCCCAAGATGGTAAAGGTACTCACGCGTTCGAGCCCGGGTTCACGGCGCAGCACTCGCTGCAGAGTCACCAGAGACCAGGTCGCCGTGCCGTCTTGCTCCCGATCTGGGGGACGGCGTGCTGTGTCTAAGATGCGGTTCCGTTCAGCGGAACCGTAGACGACTGGAGGACGCCCACCTGGACGGGTTTGGAGTGCGGTTAACCCATGTTGATTGAAGCGGGAGACCAGACGCGCGACCCCTTCACCGGATCGACGCCCGCACAGCCGAGCCGCTTCGGTATACGGCCCACCCGTCGAAACGGCGAGCAACGTCTTCGCCCGACCCACGACGATCACGGCCGTGTGATGCGACCGGCTCAATCGCTCCAACATCGTGCGCTCCTCTTCGGTCAGGGGACGCAGCGGGTTCTTCTGGACACGAGCCATCCTCATACCCTACGCCTATGGCAAGTGACCCACTAGTCCGACACAACTCATCAAGTGGTTGGAAGCCACGGCACGAGGATGGAATCAGCCCCCGACCCCCTTGATCTGGGGAGGCAAGCGACGAGCCCGCCGTCAACGGGCCCGGACACAACGACATCCTCTGGGTGGGTCTGGTGCTTACACTCTACAGGTCATCCACTGAATCCGTATGCCTTGACCAAGTGACCCACTAGAGTGAGGCTTATCTCTACCTACGCAAAATCGGGTCAATCCCAAGGGAGCATTCACCCCCCCATTACGTGAGGCCGTGTTCAGGACTGTGCGTGAAAAACTCAACAATCGATTAGTGCACTAGCCCTACACTTCACGACCCCCAAGTGAAGGGGAAGTTAGTATGAAGAGGCTCAACCGTGCATCGCTTCAAATAAAAGACTCACGGAGGCTACATTTACCTGTAGGAACCTCTGCGGTTGTTCCCCTCTCACGTTCAAGTTAGGAGTGTCTCATGCGCCTCACCCACTTTACTCTGCCCCTGTTTACCGCTCTGCTTTTGGCCGGTTGCGCTGCCCCGACGGGGCCTCAGGCTCCTGCAGCCTCTGATGAATACGTCATGACGGTGCAGACTCCTGACCCCGCTCTCAGTAACGCGCAACTGTCGGCCCGCTACGGCGGAGCGGTGGTGATCCGGACGCCCAACTTTGCCTTGCTCCGGGTGGTGGGTGGACCGTTGAGAAGCGCAGCGCTTGAACGCGATCCGGACGTGACGGTCGAGCGCAATGCAGACGTCTTCCGCGTGCTCAATTTCAACAGCAGTGGAACCATTGGTCTCTGGGGCAGTGGAACCATTGGTCTCTGGGGCAGCGGCACGATTGGCCTGTGGGGCAGTGGAACGATTGGCCTCTGGGGCAGCGGCAGCGGCGCCTCTGCCGCGAACACGGCCAACTATGCGGAATACACCTCGATTGGACTGGACGCTGCGCAGGCCCGTATCACGGCGCAGGGCCGCACACCTGGGATGGGGGTCACCATCGCCGTGATCGACACTGGAGTGGATCTCAACCACCCGGCCTTTGCCGGACGCCTCAGTCCCGTCCACACTTGGAAAGACTTCGTGGATAACGACGATCAGCCCCAAGATCAAGGCCAGATGGGCAGCGGCGCAGTCGGGCACGGCTCTGAAGTCGCAGGCCTGAGCCTGACCGTGGCGCCCGGCGCACGGGTCATGCCGCTGCGGGTGCTCGACGAGCAGGGCCAGGGTGACGTCGATGATCTGGCGCAGGCCATTGTGTGGGCCGCCGACCACGGCGCGAACGTCATCAACCTCTCGTTGGGGGCGGGCGTGCCGGTTCAAGCGGTCACGCAGGCCATCCAGTACGCCAACGCGCTGGGTGCGGTGGTGGTGGCCAGTGCGGGCAACCAGGGCTGGGAGGGACTAGATTATCCTGCCGCCGAATTTGGGTTGACCTCGGCGAACCTCGCGGTGGGCAGCGTGAATCACGCTGGGAGCAAGAGTTCATTCTCGCAGTACGGCTCCCTCACTCTGCTGGCCCCCGGCGAGGGCATGGTCGGCCCAGCCCCTGAAGGTCAAGCCGCAGCTTGGAGCGGCACCTCCATGAGCGCCCCGCTGGTGGCCGGCAGCGTCGCGCTGGCAATGACCCATGGGCCGGCCCGCTCGGCGGCCAACAGCACGGAGCGCCTGAAAGCGACCGCGCAGAACATCGGCGACCTGAGCGGCAACGCCGGCTACACCGGAAAACTGGGGGTGGGGCGCATCGATCTCGACGCGCTGACCCGCTAGCGTGACCCGGCCTGGTTCAGTCTTTGCCCACGCAGACACAACGAGTTGCCTGCACGTCGCCGCCCGAGCGAACCTGCAGACCCTAAGCGCTGCGCACCCCGAACAGGCGCTCGAGCGGTTCACCGTACTGATCGAACAGGGCTGCCCCGATCCGACGTGCGGGCCGGATCTGCGGCTGATGGCCGCCGATATCCTGCTGCGGATCGGGGCGCTGGAGCGGCTGCGGGTGCAGCTGGACGCCTGCTCACCCCAGACCGCCGAGCAGCGTGTTCGGTACGCCTTGCTGCTCGGCCAGGCCGATACCCGCACCGGGCGGCTGCACGAGGCCGCACAACACTTTCGGGCCGCGCTAGACGAAGCGGCTTCCACGCAACTCCTGTCACATCAGGCCGCCGCCACGTCGTTCCTGGCCCAAGTTCGCCACCGCACCGGGAACAGTGACGAGGCGCTGAACCTGATTGCCCAAGCCTTCCTCCTGCGCCAACGGCTCGGGGACGTGGACGGCCAGATCCGCGCGCTGTGCAACACCGCGCTGATCCTTGACGCGCAGGCGAGGCTCCCCGAAGCGGTCGAAGCCCTGACGCAGGCTCAACTCTTGTTGCCACGCTGCGCTGAGCCACTCGAATCCGCCCTACACGTGTATTCCGGCTTGGGATTGATCCATGAGACCACGCACCAGTATGAGGAGGCCTATGAACAGTTTCTGCGGGCCAAGGATGTGGCCGCCCGCGCTGGAAACGAGGCCGCAGAATGCTTGATGTCCCTGAACAGCGGCGAAATGGCCCGGCAATGCGGCAACTACCCTGAGGCAGAGGCGCTGCTCTCCGGCGCCCTGCACGTCGCCCGTGCCCTGAGCAACCCCCAGGTTCAAACTGGGGTGTTACAGAGCTTGGGCCTGCTCTACGCGGAAACAGGCCAGCAGAAAGCGGCTGACCGTGCCTTTGCAGACGCCGCCGCGCTCAGCGAGCACAGCAGCGACATCGACACCCAATTGGAACTGCTCCTGGTGAGTGCAGAGCAGTACCTGGGCTCGCCCACCCCGCAACGGGCCGCGCCCCTCCTGCACCGCGCGCTGGCGATCAGCGAGCAAGCGGTGCGGCCGGCGGACGCTCTGACCATTCATAACCTGCTGGCCCAGCTGTATGAAACAGACGATCCACGCCAGGCCATCATCCATCTCAAGCAGGCGGCGGCGCTGAGCAACAAACTCCGGGACGTCGCCCTAAGGACCCAGGCGCGAGATCTCACCCGAGAAGCTGAACTCCACTCCACACGGCGCGAAATTCAGCATGAACGCGACCTGCGCCGCACCGCCGACTCCGCCCGCACCGAAGCGATTGCTGCGCTTGAGCACGGCAAGTTTTACGACGACCTCACGGGCCTGCCCAACCGGGTCATGCTGCACGCCCTGCTGAGCAACGCTGTAATCGCCCAAGAGCCGCAGTCCGGGGGCCTCAGTTTGATGGTGATTGACCTCAACCGCTTCAAGCAGTTTAACGAAGCGTTGGGTCCGGCCGGCGGTGATCAGTTGCTACGGGAGGTGGCTGCCCGACTCAAAACAGTCCTCAAACCGCACGACATTCTCGCCCGTGCCAGCAACAATGAGTTTTTGCTGCTGCTGTTCGGAGAAACCCTGCACGCTAGAGAAGCCCAGGCCGAGGCCGTGCTCGGCAGCTTGCAGCGCAATTTCTCAGTCTTGGGTCAAGATCTCAACGTCTCTGGCAGCGCGGGGCTGGTTCATCATCCGGAGCACGGCCCCAGCACTGAAAACCTGCACCGCGCTGCATACATTGCGCTGGAAGATGCCCGTAGAGGGGGAGGACGTCTGCACGTTTACAGCGGCGGGGATGAACTGCGGGTCAAAGCCATTGCGCTGGACGCCGCTCTGGCCACGGCACTGGAGGCAGACGAATTTGAACTGCACTTCCAACCACTGGTAGACGCCCACTCCTGCCGCCCCGTGTGCGCCGAGGCACTGGTGCGTTGGAACAGCGCTTCGCTGGGACGCAAAAGTCCGGCAGAGTTTATCCCGGCCCTTGAGCGTAGCGGCGGGATCGTTGCGCTGGGCGCGTGGGTGCTGCGTGAAGCCTGCTTGCGGGCAGCCACTTGGAAAGACGTGCGGGTGGCGGTCAATCTCTCCGTGCGGCAGTTTCAGGAGGGCGACTTGTTGGGTGACGTGACGCGGGCACTGGCCCTCAGTGGCCTGCCTCCGGAGCGCTTGGAACTCGAAATCACTGAAAGCGTGATGATCGAGTCGCCTGAACGGGTGCAGGCTCTTCTGGCCGCGCTCAGCGCCCTCGGGGTGCGGGTGATGCTCGATGATTTCGGGACAGGCTATTCCAGCCTAAGTATTCTGCGCACGCTGGCAGTGTCGGGCCTCAAGATTGACCGCTCATTTGTCACAGCCCTGGAGCGTGGGGGCAACCTTGAAGCGCAGGCCATGATCCGCTCGATTGTGGGCCTGAGCCAAGCGCTAAACCTTGACGTCGTGGCTGAAGGCGTTGAACATGCCGATGAAGGCACGTTGCTGCGCAACCTGGGTGTGACTTTGCTGCAAGGCTATTATTACGGCCGCCCCAGTCCCGATTGGACTCCAGTGGGCTGAACGCCGCTCAAGTGCCCCAGCCCGAGCATGCACTTAGGCCACACCGCACCAAAGCCGCGCAGGGTTGAGATCAGCCCGCCCGCTTAGGGAATGGGAGTCAGCTGAGACAGTCTCCTGTGCAGTCAGCTCGGGTGGAACGTACACTGATTCGTCACCACATTGACTTTCCAACAGTGTCAGGCACACCGCGCCCTCTTCCTCCTGCCACAGGACGACTTCTACACGGTGGAAGTGCAGGCCTTGGCACCAGAGACGATGGCCGAGTTGATTTGAGCGGATTGCGGAGCCGTACTGCTGTAACAGTGTGCGCCCTAAAGGTGGTGAAATTTCTTGATTCATAAGAGAACTACCAGAAAACGGGAAACAATTCAACCAGCGCAGGTGCAACAGTGGGCCGGTATTGTTTTAACCGTTCTTCTGGCACTCCAAGCGCTGTTTGCAACATTAAAACTCCTCGAACTCATTTAGGCTTCTGTGTTCCCAGGCACAGCCTCGCACTCTTTTAAGTCAACCCCCGACACTTGTTGGGGGTTTTACGTTTGGCCGGCCAAACACAACGTTCAGCCAGACCTGAACCCCTGGGCCGCTCGCGTGGCGCTGGACAGACTCTCGCTGGCGTGAGCATCCACAGCAACCATCAACTGGACAGAGGTCGGCTGTTACTGCGGCTTAACGACGATGCCCCGATTGCCGATCGACTGTTGTAACGTTTCCAAGTACATCTGCTCCATCATCTTCTCTTGCCCCTCGCGACACGGTTCCAAGCGTGGCACTTCATATGTTTTGATGTTGCCCTCAAAGCCGATCAGCTTGCCGGACGTCTGGAGTTGGTCGTCAATCACCCGCAGAGCCTCTTTTCTGGAATAGGCACGGATGAATACCACAGCCATTTCCAGGGAGAGCATCGCCGGGTCAGTGAGGAACACACAGGCAATCCATTGGGGGGCAGACATGCCGCCAGCTTACCGTGTCCACAGTCTGCGAGGACAACGGGTCTGGCTGACGTTCAACCTTCAGAGCACCTGCCTCGTGTGCCACGCTCGGCAGACCGAGCTGGCTGCCCTCGCGCCTCTGCTGGCCCAGCAGGACATCCAACTGGTCTCGGTCTGGAGCAGTTCGGTGAGTGCGCTGCAAGAGGGCCTGAGACAGGTGTCGATGCCCTACCCGGTGCTGGCCGACCCCACCGACGCCACCTACGCCCGCTACGGCTTAGGCCACAGTCTCAAAGGGGTGTTGGACCTGCGCCATCTGAATGCCCTCGCACCACACCTCCGGCACCTGAACCCCACCACCCTGCACGATGAACGCTTCCGCATGCCTGCCGAATTCCTCATCAGCCGCACCGGAGAGATCGAGCACGCACATTACGCCCGGTATGGAGCCGACTGGCTCCCCACCCACCAGATCTTGAAATGGGCCATGCAAGCATCCTAATGCCCACTGAACTCGACTCGCGTCACCCCCAGCGCTGCCACCATCCCGACATGACTCAGCCCGTTGTCCTCCACTTCTTTAAGGTGCCGCAGCCATGAACCACCCCCGCCAGCACACCACGCCACCCCCGAACACGCGGCAGAGCACCCCGCTCCAGCTTCGGCTGTGGACGGAGGCGCTTTTGTGCTTTGGAATCAATACGACAGCGCACGCTGCACCGCACTTGCGGGCGATGTTCAGAACGCTGGGGGTACGACCCCCCCATTACCGTGTTCGGCCCGCGTCACCCCCAGCGGCTTCACCGTAAGAGAGTGAACACTCTTGAGCCTCCCCCTGTGTGCAACCACACGCCGGCCCCATCTCTGAGCCGCTTGACCCCCCAGTTCGCCCGCGGCACTCCCAGCGCGGCCACCCCATCCCGCCATCACGGAGTCCCCACACACACGGAGAACCCCAATGACCCATGACCTCGCCGCAGTGGCCGCACCAGGCCTGACGACCAGCACCCTCGCTCGCAGCCGCGTTCGCCTCATCGACACCTGGGATCTTCCCGGTCCTGGTGCGCGGGAGCCCGTCATCGAGTTGCCGGAAGGCGTCAGCATTGACCTGTGCTGCATGCAATTTGCTGCGCTCCAACGGTTCGTGAACGCCGATCTGGTCTTTGAGATCATGCCGGGGGAGCCGTTGGCGATCGACATCACCACGGAGAGTTACGTCAAAGCCTATTTGGAATTTTTCGGCGGCCAGGAGTGTGGGGACCTCCAATACGCCGACGTGACCCTCAATCTCTACGAGAATGAGCAGGGACGGGCCCGCTTCCTCAGCGCGGCACAGGTCCTGGACCTGAGCCCGCCCGGCTTGCGCATCCGGTTGCTGGAGCTGGGTCATCCCGGGGAGTGGCCAGAAGTCGAGGTGCACCGGTAGGCGCGGATCGCGCTCCTGAGGGCAGATCCGGAGCACCCAAGCCTGCAAGACGTTTGATCCATCCTGGAGGCACTGCACCAACCGCGTCTGGTCTCCGCTCTGACACCCGCGTCACCCCCAGCCCCCTCACCCTGCAGGCCTGCCGCTAGAGGAGAGACAACATGAACTTAATTGAGCATCACGTTATCGAAGTCTTGGGACCGCCTGAGCGTCGCGAATGGGACGACGGCGCGGTGAAGTGCTGGCTCGTGCCTGCTCGCGTGGATTGCTACGGGCAAATTGAGAACACGAAGGTGTTTTGCAGCACAGAAGAGGAAGCTGAACAGGTACGGGCGGGCTATGTCTACCTCGCCTAACCCCGCTCCAGCTTCGGCTACGGGCGGGGGCGCTCGTTTGAACGCCAGGTGAGGAAACTGACCCCCCACAGTTTTGGCCTGCTCTCAGACTGGAATCATACTTGCTGTGAAATGCGTCTAGATGAGGCGTTCTGGCAGGGGGAAGGGTTCGAGAGGGCGCAGGGCAAAGTGGAGTCATGCGACACCCGCTCTTGCCGCTCTTCCGCCGTTTGGCGTTCGCCCTCTTGATGGCCTGCATGTTCGCACTGGGCTTTGCTTTGGGCCACATCCTGCCCGCCGTTGAGCATCTGGGCGAATTGGAGCCCTGGACTCAATACGCCATCCTGGGCGTGGTCGTGCTGACTGGGCCGCTGCCAGCCATCGTCATCTGTATCAGCGACCGACTCCGCAAGTACTGGCCGCTGGCGTTCATGCTCCTGCTCGGGAGCTGGGTTGGCGTTTACCATGCTTTTTGGAGCATGCTTTTTCCCTGAACGACGAACGAGGCATGAGCAAAACGTCTTGATCTGGAGTTCGCCCCAAGACTGATCGCCAAGCCCATGACACCCCACTTCTCCGAAGGGCCGCATGAATGACAGCGGCCTTTCACTTGAGGCACCCGTGTGGGTCAGGGGTCTTACTCAGTGTTGAGGAGAAGAGAGAGATCAATCCCAAACTCCAGCGTCCCCGCCTCAGCTTCGGCTGGCAGGCGAGGGCGTTTTTGTGGTGTCTTAACTCGTGTCAAGAAGCTCTATAAAGAGTGCCTGACTCCAGACTTCACCGCTTGGCTCTACCCTCTGCCTCTGCACCCGCGTGAATTGACGCCTGTCGAACTCGCCGACCTCTTGGACGCTGCCTACCGCCAAGACCGAGGGTTGTCGCGTGAGGGGCCGGATCCGGAAGTGCGGATGGAGCTGGCCGACTTCCTCGGCTGCCATCCCGACGTGCAGGCTGAAGCCTGGGCCGCCTGGCAGGAGCTGATGGCCGAAGGCGGGGACGTGGAAGAACCTGAGGCCGAATACTGGCTGGACGTCGAATTTATCGAGCCGTGCCCAGAACACCGTTAGACCCCCCTCAACAATGTGGATGCTGAGCAGCACATCTTCGCTTGCTCTCGGAAAGACCGTGCTACAAGGAAGCATGTCCTTCGTTCTGGCCTCCCTGCTGTCACTGACGGCTCAAGTAACGCCCACCATCTCTGTCGGCAATGCCCACACGCCCAGCACACTCGTGAACAGCCTCGCAGTGAAGCGGAACTGGACACTCGAAGACAATGTGTTCTGCCGGAACCGCGCTGCCTCCAACGCGACCATTGCTTATCCTCAAAAACCAACGTCAAAGCTGAAGTTCATCAAGACATTTAGCTTCAGGGGTACGGTCAACGCCAGCTTGGAGCGCAGCGTGTTGGATATAACGAACGTCGGTTTTCAGGTACCCTTTCCCTGGAACGACGGACAGTGGCTGAGTCGGCAATACACGGCGCAGAGCACCCCCCGGTTCACGTATCTGCTGGAAATGCAGGATCGGCCCCGCCAAGAAGGCACTTACAGCACGCTTTCGAGCGTGTGTATCACCGTCTTCGGAGTGCGCTGAACGGTCTAGAACACACCGCAAAACGCCCTCTCTAGGCATCAGCATGGAGGCCAAGTGGCCCCACCTGTGGCACTTTGTGGCACTAGGCCGCATCCACCCGGATCAGATCAATACGCCGATCCCTGCCTCATCCGCCGTGCAGAACCCCACATCCACCGCGTCCAGCATCCCGAACTAACGCTGCTGATGCCCGATCGGCGCGGTTGTCCTAGCCTCCCGGCAGCAGCACCAACAAGACGTTTGATCCGGGAGAGGCGCAGCACCGACCATGTTTGGCCCGCCTCCCGAACCCCGCGTCACCCCCAGCCCCCTCACCCTAAGGGCATGACCCCAACTGCCTCTGAGATCCAGCACGGCTCGGTCTCCACCCTGTTCACCCTCGCCCTGCCTTACCTCCAGCCCCTCGGCAACTGGGGCCTGTTTGCAGCTGCGGGCTACACCCAGCAGCCCGCCCCACAGCACTGGCATGTCGAGATCAACTTCAGCTGCGTGTGCGTTGACCTCAGCGTGCGTGACTGCGGCTACGACGAGCGCCGGAACAACTTTCTGTTCGCCCTCATGCATGATGCCGGACGGCTCGGCGTTCACCTCGGCCTGGGCCTCACGCGGGCCACCAGTTCGTACGACGATCCCTTCGACGGTCAACCCACGCTCGAACTGCCTGCCCGCTACCGCGTGACCGGGAATCGCGGCACGCAATACGTTTCGTGCGACGTCGAAGACCCCGAAGACGGGTTGCTCCAAGCTTTTTTGCTCCTCCTCGGCGGACACGGCGAGGAACGCTTCGGCGGCATGCCGTACGTGCCGGAAGATCACCGATGACGCCCACTGCACCTGAATTTCAGTGGGTGGTCTTGCCCAGCCCGACCGACCTCACCGCAGCTTCGCCGTGTGCTGTGGACTTCTGGAGTTTGGCACGCGAACTCCTCCACCGCCCCGGGCCCACGCACACCCTGCTGATCCAGCAAGAACACCGCTGGACGCGCCAGACCTGCGCCCTCAGCGCCGGCCAACTGCATGTCCCTGGCCCAGCGCATCTGGACGCCCTGCTTCCCTTGGCCGCTCTGTATCTGGAGCACCCGGCGGTCGATCCAAGGCAACCTCAGCAAACCTCGCATTGGCGCAGCCTGCACGTCGCCGTTCTGCACCGTCCACCCGGGCACCCCGCACAACTGCACATGTTCACCCGCACGACCCCCGTCCGGTCGGCCACGGCCACGGGCGTCGACGCGCTGCTTTCGCGCCTCACGCCACCCCCAGCGTTCCTCGGGACGAGTGCCCGTGGATGTGCTGCGGCACCTTCACCCGGTGCTGGCCCTGCAGGCGGTAAACAGTCGAGCCAAAGTGATCGGCGCTCAGCTTCAGCGAGATGCTCGACACAGGGACGCTCTGGCACTCCGCCGGGAGCAGGCCTAATCAGTACGAAGTCAAGGCACGTGCCGCGCGGGCTATGTTGGATCAGCAGGTGCTCCGGCCCATTCGCCTGGATCGCGGCGCCCTGTTGGTTGTGGGTCAAACGCCCGTGGGGCCGCGCGGCTTTCAGCTCCCGCTGGATCGCTTTGGGTCATACGCTGCACAAGTTGGGACGGAGACCAGCAGTACTCCCGGACGCATTCAGGATGCGGAGGCCGTGCTGGCGCAGTATGACCGGACACGTGCCTTGGCCTTCCTGATCCGGATCATCGCCAGAAAGAGGATGCCGGACAGCTGATGGCCAACATTGACGTCCGCTGCTGCTGGGGACGGAACGTGCTGAACGGCACCGGACGAGCACCTCCAGTGGCAAGACTTCTTCCTCGAGGCACGAGCAGGCTCATCTGCTGTCCGGGGTGCCTCAGGCGAGGCGCCGGGCGGCCGAACAGTGTGTGCTTGAGCGTGACCGGGCCAGTGTGTATTCAGTGCACGGCTAGGGAAAGTCAACTGAGAGATACTCGGTGCCCGCCCCAGCGGACGGACAACTTCCCTCATGCCCAAAAACAAGATCCCCACCTACCACCAAACCCACCCACCTGACCTCGCCACCATTGAAGCCTTGAAACTGGAACGCCTGCAACCTGCGGAGGGTCAAACCGTGGCCGCCCTCTTCAAGCTCCGAACGGGCGACCGCGAGCACCTCAGTGGCTTGTACCGGCGCTCAGACGCGGTGCCCCTGCAGGTCAAGAGATCCACCTGAGCTTACGCGTGTCAGGCCCAGAACAGTGCTGTGCCGCGGATCTTGCAGCCTCTGCTCAGGGAGAGGAAGCCACAAACCCTGAGAAGGTTGCCGCGACTGCCAGCGCCGCCCAACCACGTGTAGGGTTTCGGAGCGGTCATGGCGAGTCAGCCTCCCCAGCCCAGTTGAGGCAACACCGCCGTCATGTGATCCCAGATCCGAAGTGCGAGGGCCTTTTCTTGTCCCCTGATCTTCCGGCCTCGGGTCTCAGATGTCCTTCTTCGTGAGTACCGTTACAATTGTCTCTGAGCGGTCTTTCATATGAATATCTGCTCATGTATACTCGTCCCATGACTGCCCCGCCCCTCCGTTCCGATGACTTGTCATTGACCTATTTTGTCGATGGCATGGACTGCGCGTCCTGCGTCCAAAAGGTTGAACGCATGATCACCACCTTGCCGGGAACAGCGGAGGTCAAAACCAGCTTTACTAAGCAGACCCTGACCTTGGCCCTAGACGAGGCGCAAACTCCGCGCGCCACCCTTGAGCGCAACCTGAAATCTCTCGGGTACACGCCGTCGCTGCTTGGCGCACCCACGTCCACCAGCGCGTCTACAGCTGTTTCCGCTGCGGCACAAGACCACGACCATGACGCGCCGGGCCACACGCACGAGACGGTTCCCACTGGAACGCCCTGGTACCGGAGCGGACAGGGCAAATTGGTGGTGCTCTCCGGCCTGCTCCTGGCCGTGGCCTGGCTGTTCGGCTTCTTTGCGCCTTCGCTCTCAGTCTACGGGTACGTGGCTGCCACGCTTTTAGGCGTCTGGCCGCTGGCCCGGAAAGCTTACGCCAGCGCCAGACTGGGCGATCCCTTCAGCATCAACACCCTGGTCAGCCTCGCGGCCATCGGCGCAGTCTTGATCGGTGAAGCCGCGGAAGGCGCGGTCGTCGTGTTCTTCTTTGCCATCGGTGAGCTGCTCGAAGGCATCGCGGTGGGCCGGGCCAAAGCTGGCATTCAGGCGTTGGCAGCCCTCACTCCCAAAACCGCGCTGCTGCTGGAGGGCGGCGCCGTCCGTGAGCTTCCCGCAGACCGCCTGGCCATCGGCCAAACCGTGCAGATCAATCCCGGTGCCCGCGTGCCTGCCGACGGCACCATTCTGACCGGCATTTCTAATCTGGACGACAGCCCCGTCACCGGGGAGAGCGTGCCCGTGGTGAAAACAGTGGGCGACTCTGTCTACGCCGGCAGCATCAACACCGACGGCGTGCTAACCGTGCGGGTGGACAAGGCGGCCAGCGACAACACCATTGCCCGCATCATCCAACTGGTCGAGGAAGCCGAGGGCAGCAAAGCCCCCACCGCCCGCTTTATCGACCGCTTCAGCCGTTTGTACACGCCGGGGGTGGTGGCTGTCTCGGCGTTGGTGGCCGTCGTTCCACCCCTATTCTTTGGGGCTGAATGGTACCCCTGGATCTACAAGGGCATCAGCCTGCTGCTGATCGGCTGTCCGTGCGCGCTGGTGCTCAGTGTCCCGGCATCCATTACCAGTGGCATCAGCGCGGGAGCGCGCCGGGGCCTGCTGATCAAGGGCGGCGCGGCTCTGGAAGCCATTGGCGGCGTGAACACCGTAGCGTTTGACAAAACCGGCACCTTGACGGCTGGGAAGCCCCGCGTGACCCAGATCATCGCCCTGCACGGGTCGGAAAGCGATGTGCTGCAACTCGCCGCCAGTGTGGAATCGGGCAGCAGCCATCCGCTGGCCAAAGCCATCCTGAACGAGGCCAAGACGCGCGGCCTGACCCTGTTCCCCATTACGGGCGCGCAGGCCTTGCCGGGCAAAGCTGTCACGGCCACCATCAACGGCCAGACCGTCCACGTCAGTTCGCCCCGCTACGCTCAAACGGTGGTGAGTCTGGACAGTGGCCTTCAAACCCAGATTGCCGCGCTGGAGAACGAGGGCCGAACCGTGGTGGTGCTGCACGACACCCGCCCCCTGGCCCTGATCGCTATCCGGGACGAACCCCGCCCCGATGCCAAAGCCGCACTGGCGCAACTCCATCACATGGGGGTCAAGACCCTGATGCTGACCGGAGACAATGCCCGCACCGGACAGGCCATTGGCCGCGACCTCGGCCTGGACGTGCAGGCCGATCTGCTGCCGGAAGACAAGCTGAAGATCATCGCAGGCCTGAAGGCGCAGGGCGGGATCGCCATGGTAGGCGACGGCATCAACGACGCCCCCGCCCTGGCCCAGAGCGATGTGGGCATCGCCATGGGCGGCGGCACGGACGTAGCATTAGAAACGGCTGACGCCGCCCTGCTGCGCGAGCGCGTGATGGGCGTGGCCGATCTGGTGGGCCTGTCGCGGGCCACCATGGGCAACATCAAGGCCAATATCGCTTTCGCCTTGGGTCTAAAAGCCATCTTTCTCGTGACCACTTTATTGGGCTACACCGACCTGTGGATGGCGATCTTGGCCGACACCGGCGCGACGGTTCTGGTCACCGCCAACGCCTTGAGACTGCTGCGCTGGAAGGGCACGCCGGAGCCCTTGGGCGCCCCCGTCAGCGCGTAACTGCTGTCGTTTAC
This sequence comes from Deinococcus sp. QL22, assembly GCF_023370075.1. Taxonomy (NCBI): domain Bacteria; kingdom Thermotogati; phylum Deinococcota; class Deinococci; order Deinococcales; family Deinococcaceae; genus Deinococcus; species Deinococcus sp. QL22. The sequence goes on along the minus strand of NZ_CP097150.1, from coordinate 485,212 downwards.
TCCCGGCTTGGCCGGACATTCTGCCTCACCCTCACGTGAGACTTCAAGGAGTCATGATGAACACACAACGTTGGATGGTTGCCCTGTTGCCCCTGCTGCTAGCTGCTTGTTCCCAAAAATCGGGAGAGATCGAGGGCGTCAAATCCTTTGAGAACAAGGGAGGAGACCATCAGGAAGGACGGGTCAGTTACACGCAAACGCCGCCTGCAGGAGGGGCGCACAATCCGTCCTGGCAAAACTGCGGCGTCTACGATCAGCCGCTGTATAACGAGTACGCGGTGCACAGCCTGGAGCACGGCGCGGTCTGGATCAGTTATCAGCCCACCCTCGCCAGCGAGCAGGTCACGCAACTCAAGCAGCTCGCCGAAGGCCGGACACACACGCTCGTCTCGCCCCATGAGGGTCAGGATTCGCCGGTGGTCGTGACGGCGTGGAACAAGCAGCTGGCCGTCAAGGACGCTTCTGACCCGCGCATCAAAACGTTTCTCGTCAAATACGAACAGGGTGGAGAAGCCCCGGAGATCGGAGCCTCGTGCAGCGGCGCGTACAACGGTACGGTGTAGCGGCCGCCGTTCTGGTGACGGGGTTGGCCGTGGCCCTGACTTGGCCCCGGCTGCCCGGCCCGGACAGCGCCGACGTGCGTTTTGCCCGCGACATGAGCGCCCACCACACTCAGGCGGTGACCATGAGCGTGACCTTGCTCAAGCGGGCGGCTGATCCGGCCGTGAAACTGCTTGCGCAGGACATCACCCTCACGCAGCAGGCTCAGATCGGACAGATGAGCGGCTGGCTGATGGCCTGGGGTCACCCGCTCTCCGGGCCAGAAGCGCCGATGGCCGGCATGAACCGGGAAGCGATGGGCCTGGCCACTCCTGAAGAGGTGCAGCAGCTCGGCACCGTCCCCGTGGCGACTGCCGAACGGCAGTACTTGAGCCTGATGCGGGATCATCACCTCGGTGGGGTGGCCATGGCCCAGTCGGCACTCAGCCGCGTCAAGCGGTCAGAAGTTCGGGCCTTTGCCGAGCGGACGGTCGTGGCCCAGACCAGCGAAGTGCGGGCCATCGACGCCCTGTTGGGCCAACGGGGGATGCAGCCCTCCGTCCCGCGGCCCGCCGGCTCAATGCCCATGGAGCAGATGAACCATGAGTGAGTCACACAACCATGGACGGCAGGCCAACGCCCGGCAGTTGACCGCAGCACTCGCTCTGACCGGCAGCTTTCTGGTGGTCGAAGTCATTTACGCGTTCATTTCCGGCAGCCTGGCCCTGCTCTCGGACGCGGGTCACATGCTCACGGACGTCATGGCACTCGCGCTCTCCTTGCTGGCCCTGCGAATCGGTGCCCGCGCCGCTGACCGGAAGCGCACCTTCGGCTACCGCCGGGCGGAGGTGTTGGCCGCTGCTGTGAACGCGGGGGCCCTGTTTGCCATCGGGCTTTACATCCTGGTGGAGGCGTACCGCAGGCTACAGGAGCCTGTGGACGTGCAGACCACACCGATGCTGATCGTGGCCGTCCTGGGCTTGATCGTGAACATCATCAGTGCCCGGTTGCTGGTGCGGGGCAGTGGCGACAGTCTCAACATGAAGTCTGCTTACCTCGAAGTGATGGGCGACCTGCTGGGGTCGGTGGCGGTCATTGTGGGGGCCCTGTCGATCCGCCTGACAGGCTGGACGTGGCTTGATCCGGTGCTGGGTGCCTTGATCGGTCTGTGGGTGTTGCCCCGGACGTGGGCGCTGCTGAGAGCCAGCGTGAATGTGCTTCTGGAAGGTGTACCAGAGGGCCTCGACCTGGACGCCTTGCGGAGCGAAATCGCGGGTGTGCCTGGCGTCACCGAAGTGCATGACTTGCATGTCTGGAGCGTCACCACCGGAGAGCACAACCTCACCGTCCACCTGGTCGTGCCCACGTCTCGTATGGGGGTTCAGGACGCCGTGGAGCTCATCGCCGAACGGTACAGCATCGAGCACGTGACTCTCCAGCTGGAGGAAGCCAACCGCCATGGGGCGCACGCCGCCCACCTCCATCCTTAAAGGATCTGTAGATGATTGACCTTTCGCAAGTGCCCGAACTCCCCACGCGTCCTGTGTGGCGCTCGGTGCTGAAGAGCATGCTGCCCATGACCCTGCTGCTGGGCGGCGGGTGGGGCGTCACCCGCTGGAACAGCCCCTTCCCGTTCGGCGCCAGCACACCTGCCTTGGCCCTAACCGGTCTGGACGAGAATGGCCGTCCTGTTGACCTCGACCTACTCGGGGGCCAGACCGCCGCTGTCGTGTTCAGCTTGTTACATGAGCCTCATGGTTGCCCGACCATGCTGACCGCTTCGGAAAGGGTGATGCTTGCCCTGCCTGCCAACCAACGCCAGGTGGTCTGGGATGAGGCCCAGTTGACGGACGTTAAGCCCGGTGTCTGGGCGGTGACGCTGTGACCTTGGCTGGATTCTCCATGCGCTATGGTGTGCTGGTGAGAATCGGTTCTCAAAAACAGGAGGACAAGAGCCGCGTCACCGCTGATGTCGTGGCCCTGGTGCGTGCCCAGCTCCCGGATCAGGCCTGCGTCGCCGAAGCCAGCGCCCTGCTCAAGCTGGTGGCCGATCCGACCCGTCTCCAAATCCTGAGTGCCCTGCACGTTCAGGAGCTGTGCGTGGGTGACCTGGCGGCCGTGATCGGTCTTTCAGAGAGCGCCGTCAGCCATCAACTCCGGCTGCTGCGAACCCAGCGGCTGGTGACGTTTCGCAAAGAAGGCCGTGTGGTGTACTACCGCCTGCTCGACGAACACGTCACCGGGCTGATTCAGAACGCGCTGGAGCACGCCCAAGAATGAGGCGTGCGTGGGTAGTTGCCGTGGCTGCCCTGGTGGGCCTGGGTGGCTGGTGGGTGCTCACCGAGCGCCGCTGGCAAAGCCCACTGTTCTGTATCGAGCGGCCCGGGACGCTCTGGAACGGGCTGGCGCCTCTACCCGCCGGGTTCACGCCGGAATGTCCCACTTACAGCCGCAGTTACCGGGAGGAAATCCGGGCGGGACTCAGCCGCGTGGAAATGTACCGGGTCGCGGGCTGGCAGCCTCAGGCGCTCTTGCCGCTGTTCCAAACCGCGGGCTACCGGCAATTGACCGACGATCCCATCGCGCCGGGCAACTACGCGGCCTTCTTGGGACGCGCGGGAGCGGAACTGCAGTATCTGGCCGCCCGTGAGGGTCAAACGACCCTAATCACCATCAGCGGCAAACCCTGATCAGAGCACAGATCACCGCATCAGCACAGACCGTCTGGTTGAACTTGCCAGACTCAGGAGCTTGCCATGCACGTCACCTTGTCGGTCATTCTTGATGCTCCAGCAGCCCGCGTGTGGCGAGAAGTGCAGACCAGCCGCCTGCTGGAATATGTGGCGTCTCCCTTTCAGACGTTTGAACCAGTGCAGCCTTACATGCTGCCGCAGATCTGGCGCACGGGAACGTACCTCGTTCGGTTGAGACTGGGCGGCCTCTTGCCTCTGGGTCTCCAGTGGATCGTTATTTCGTTTCCGTCCTCCGCCGTGGGGTTTGAACTGCGGGATCAGGGGCGGGGTCACCTGGCCCGGACGTGGGATCACCGCATCACCGTGCAAGCTCTCCCTGGTGGACGCACCCGGTACACCGATGCAGTGGAGGTGCGGGCTGGGCTCTTGACGCCCCTCGTCTGGGGATTCGCGCAGCTGTTCTACCGCCATCGGCAACGGCGGTGGCAACGCTTGGTGCGCAGCGGGTTTGGGTACACCTGAGGTGCAGTTGGAACGCATGACCGGTGGGCTACTGGTTCGAGCAGACTGATCTTGCCGCTCCTATCGACACGTTGATTTGGACAGCCTGTGGAGGCGTCGTCCCGGAGAGCCGTGACGCACAGCGGATCAACCTCGCCCGCTGTTATGCACTGCGTTGAATGATAAATTCCACGTCTGAGACAGTGAAAACAGGTGCCGGTGCATGTTCTTGACCTCAGCCGCATTCCGCGCTATCTTTAAGAAATCAAAGGCGACCTCCACGGGTCGCCTTTCTTCATTAGTCTGCATTGGCTTGATCGTGACCAGCTCTCTCAGCGGGTCAGTGACCCCCCGAAGGCAAAGTCGTCCTCGACTCCGGCAAGCTCCAGACTCGTCTCTTGCTCCGTGCTGGCCGACCTGTGGCTGCCTTCTAAGCGGCCATACAGGCTGCCGTCGGCCCGGCGCAGTTCCCCCACCCACCGCACTTCTGGTATCGGATAGCTCAACTGCGGCCGCAACTCAATCCCGAAAGCGGTCGCCTTAGCCGTGAAGGTCAAGGGCTGATCATCAATGCGCGCCTCACCGGTTACGTGGTACTCCGACTTGGAAACCCAGGTGGCTTTCGCGTCCAGTCGCAACTGCTTGAACGGCCCTTCCTTCCGCCAGCTCAAACCGTTCAGCTGCTGATACGCCAGGGTTCCCCCGAAGCGGTTCAGGACGGCGCCCGGCAACAACAGGCCGGAATACGACGGCTCCTGCGAGATCTGGGCGGTCACCTGCCCGTCTGATACGCGAACCGTTCCAAGTTGCCCCCCACCTTGTCCTCCAGCGACTTTGAACGTCAGTGTGTCGCCATCGACCCGCAGCTCGGGGACCGAACACGACCCCGTCTGAACCGTGGTTCGCAATGTTCCGTCCGCCCGGCGCAACTCGATGGCTCCGTCTTCATACGCCAAGGCCACCCCGTCGCTCAGAGGCGCAACTGCGGTCAGGTAGCTCAGGCCTCGCTCTGGCGTCAAGCCACACCCCAGAGGATGCAGGGCCTGACCATTGAGGGTCTGGCCCGTGTCATTGGAGATCAACGACACGCGTTCCACACTGCCCCCTGAGGACTTGACCCACCGTCGGAGGATCAGCCAGCGAAGATCCCCTCCCCAGTCGGCACGCGCATCACTCGGCAGTTGACGGAGCGCTTGCTCGACTTCGGGGCGCAGGGGAATGACCTGGCGCGTCCGGGGATCGAGCAGCTGCCTGGACATCAGGGCGAGGCGAGTGCCGTCGGCGCTGAGCTGCAACGCATCCCCATTCAGAGGAGGTGTCCAGCGGTCCAGTTCCTCGAGGGTCAGGGGATCACGTTCCACCACCCAGGAACGGCTGGACTGCACTTCAATGCTCAGCAGGCGGGCTGGACGGGTGCCTGAAGCTGCCAGGAAGCTGAAATTGCGCGCATCACTCGACCACACCACCCGGCGCACCTCCTGGCCTGTGCGTTCATCCAGTGCCACGAGATGCGCCGTGGCGCGGGGCGGCTGAGCACTGTCGGCCCGCCACGACAAAGCCTGTTCGCGGCGGAGCAGGTACAGCTGTCCTCCCCCGGCGGTGAGGGGTTGCCAGGTCACGGCGGAGGTCAAGGTGCCCTGCCAGGTGCCGTTCAGGGCGGCGGGACCATCGGGGATCTTCAAGGGTTCCGGCGTGGTGGACGGGCAGGCGGTCAGGAGGCACAGGGAGGCTGTCAGGGGGAAGAGCAACCGCTTCATGCCTGACGATAGCAGCCGGTGGGGAAGAGCGAGAACGCAAGTGCGCGTCTTTATTCAAGGCCACCAGCACACCCCTCTGGGCTGAGTGGCACGGTTCAGGCCGCGGGAGCCGGGTTCTCAGGGATTGGGCGACAGCTCTCGAAATGCTCCAGGCTTCTCAGGCACCTTTCACAGCCAGCGGCGAACTTGCTGTTGATACTGCTTGTAAGCCTGCCCATGTGCTCCGCTGAGGTAGGCTTCCTCCAGGCGAACTTGAATCTGCATCAGCAGTTTTCCGGCCACCAGAATCGTCAGCGTGACTGCAAGGGGTAACACCAGAAACAATCCGAGCAAATTGAGCCGCATGCCCAAAAAGATGGGGTTGCGCGACAAGGAGAACGGCCCCTTCCGGATGAGGGCGGGAGCCGTGGCGTGGTCAATCCCGATCCGCCAGGAGGAACCCCCATTGCCGCCTGCGCGACCGCGATCCAGACGAGCGAGGTCATCAGAAGAATTCCCCCGAGCTGTTGGGCTTCCGGGTGAATCAAGGCCAGCAGACCGGTTCCTGGCGCTATGAAGTCCAAAACGTGTATTGATGAGGCGGTCTGTGATGCTAACTCCGCTTCATGCCACCACACCCGGAAAAGCATCGGGTGCGGCTCCCTATCCTGGAGTTGGTCGTTGTTCCTTCTCCCAATGGTCGGATATCAAGCTCCACACGAGAGCTTTCCATCGGAATCACTAGAAAACGCCAGTCTGTCGCGCGCGTTGGGCTTCTACCTCTGAAGCTGCGTCGTCCTCAACCCATATCCCGTCTGCTACGACGGTACTCAGGGCAAACGGCTCTCCTTCGGGATGACGAACCCGGATGGTACCAAGCGAATTCACCGCGAGTACTTCCAGCTGGATCCCAGGAATGACCCCTAGGTCTGAAAGAGCCATCAGACGCGATGGATCATTCTGAGACAGCCGGCCAACACGGACCATCTCGCCAGCACGGACACTCACCAGCGAGCGTGTGGCTTCACGCGGCATGACCCCAATCAACGAGGGAATGGGATCCCCGTGGGGGTCATGCGTGGGCGCTCCGAGAGCGGCAAACAGGCGCGCTTCAAGGGCCTCTGATATATGGTGCTCTAGCCGGTCGGCTTCCTCATGCAGTTCTTCGAGAGGAACGCCGAGCGCGTGGTGCAAAAAAGCTTCAATGATCCGGTGGTGACGCAAAATCTCCAGTGCGATTGATTCACCGGATTCGGTGAGCTGAACCCCTTTGTACGCCTGATAAGCAACCAGTTGAAGCTCGGACAGGCGCTTGAGCATGCCTGTTACTGAGGCGGCCGTGATGCCAAGCGTTTGAGCAATGTCCTGCGTTCCCGCTTTTCCCTCACGAGAAAGAAGATAGATCGCTTTCAAGCAATCTTCCGACTGTGGGGTGAGTCTGTCACGCACGTCCTGATGGTAGCGCAGTCCCCTGAGGTTCTTAGGGACTGCGCAGCCTCCTTTCTTCAAGCGTGACTACTCAGTAGGAGGGGTGGATATGGCGGAACAGGTAGAAGAGAGGCTTCGAGCTTCGTCTTCAAAATCTACACGTGCCGGCTGTCCTGCTGGAACAGGTCTAAAATAAGCATCTATGCTGATCTTCCTTGCGCTTCTCCAGCCGATAAGAAGCACGAATGCAGCAGTGTAAAGGAAGAGGCTGATCTCATTCATGTTGCCAGAAAGAATGAAATTCATATGCATAAACAAACACACAATGATCGAAGGTAATGCGTAAAGCCCAATAAGGATCAATAATCCTGCGGTTACCTGCGCGACGGGAATTGCATAGTTAAACAGTAGGACATGATCTAACACAAAGTTCTTTAGAAAGTATCTGTAGGGTTCCATGACGTGTGGCTTTTCAATTGCTTCCAGCAGGTATTGCTGCAGGAACACTCCAGGCTGACTCCACCAGTGTTTGTCGATTTCTTTCGTAATGCCGGCCATGACCCAAGCCAGGCCATACACGACTCTCAACAGGACGAGAGAAGAGTGAGGCAGGTGAGCGAGAGCAGTGCGCACTAACGTCCTGAGTTCAAGAGTCTGATGATTAAGTGTTCCTGGGGTCATATTGTCCTCTTTCTTGCAGGGGGATTTCGAACTCTGGCTGCCGATTCGGCAGTGGGATCAGGGCTCTGATGCTGTAACTGCACATTCCAGATCATCTAAATTAGGATACACAAATAAAATAGTTAGGGCACCCTAAAAAGTCAAGACGGGAGTCTGCTGGCCTGCCAGCTCACGGCCTCTACGGGCCATAGTCCTTGAGATTCACAACGTTGGTGCTGTTCTTTGGGGCCTTTAATCCCCTAGAAATCAAGGTTGAAAACAGAAAAAGTGCTTCAGCAAAGTGGGGTGTAGCTTTCCCCAAAAATAAAGTAAGAAAGAGCTTGACTTTTTTTTAGGCAGACCTAATATATAAGTATGTCTTTCATGCGTTCCTTTTTTCGGAGCACCTCAAAATGAGCCGCTGGTTCCAATCGCTCCTCTCCCGCCGGGACATCCTGCGGGTGGGCGCCGGCAGCGCCGCCGCCTTGGTCGGTGCTCAGGCCTTCGGTCAAGCGCCCATGCCCGCTGGGATGGATCACTCCCAAATGGCGGCGGCACCAGCCACCCCACCCGCCACGCCTAAAGGTCATGGCGGGCACGGCGGCAACCTAATGGTCGGCACCGTGGATCACGTCCGCAACGGTTTTGACCCCATGCAAGTGCTGACCGACTGGGACACGGGCAAAGTCAGCCGGCTGCCGGGCGGCCAAACCCTCCGCGAGTACACCATCACCGCGCAGGAAAAAGAGATCGAGATTGCGCCAGGCATCTTCTTCCCGGCCTGGACCTACAACGGACGGGTGCCCGGGCCGACCCTGCGCTGCACCGAGGGCGACCGGCTGCGGATTACCTTCCTAAACCACAGCTCGCACCCGCACACCATTCACTTTCACGGGGTACATGCCGCCGAGATGGATGGCGTCCCCGGCGCAGGCCCTGGTGAGATTCAGCCCGGCGGAACGTTCGTCTACGAGTTCGACGCCGAGCCGTTCGGGTGCCACCTTTATCACTGCCACGCGACCAGCCTCAAGCGCCATGTCCACAAGGGCATGTACGGCGCGTTCATCGTCGATCCCAAAGGGGGGCGGCCGCCCGCCCGCGAATTCATGATGCTGCAAAATGCCTTCGACACCAATTTCGATGGTGGCAACGAGGTCTACGCGGTCAACACCGTGGGCTTCGAATTCGCGCGCCGGCCTATCCCGGTCAAGAAAGGCGAACTGATCCGCATCTACTTGATCAACATCATTGAATTCGACCTGATCAACGGCTTTCACCTGCACGCCAATTTCTTCAACTACTACGACACTGGTACCACCCTTGATCCCACCAGCCGCATCGTAGACACCATCACGCAGGGGCAGGGCCAGCGCGGCATTCTGGAATTTCGCTATAAATTCGCGGGCCAGTTCATGTTCCACCCGCACATCAGCGAATTCACCGAGTTGGGTTGGATGGGCCTGTTTAACGTGGTCGAGGGGGCCAACTACGCTGCCGCCCTGAAAGAAGTGGGGCTGGACGCCGCCTGGGATCGCCGCGCCACGCAGGGCAGCACCGCCAAGGGGCAAGGCGTATGAGCACAGACATTCCGGTGAAGACCGCGAGCGCCAGCAGCCTGTGGGGCCTGGCCATCCTGCCCATTTTGCTGCTCGGGGCCGTGCTTGCTTACCTCGTCGCAACTGGCGGGGGCCTGAAGTCGTTGACTGGGCCGCCCATTGAGCAGGTCAACATTGGCCGCATCACGCTGCCCGAGCGCGGCGTGATGCGGGTACAGGTCGTCAACGATGGCCCGCAGGCCATGACCATTCCGCAGGTGATGGTGGATGACGCGTTCTGGGCCTTTACTGCGGATCCTCCCGGCCCCATCCCGCGCCTGGGCTCCACCACCCTGACTATTCCGTACCCGTGGGTCGAGGGCGAGGCACATAAGATAGCCCTGCTCAGCAATCTCGGCAGCATCTTCGAGGCCGAAGTTCCAGTCGCAACCCTGACGCCTCAACTCGACGGCAGCCTGTTTGTCCGCTTCGGGTTGGTCGGCTTGTACGTCGGTGTGGTACCAGTGCTGCTCGGGATGCTGTGGTTTCCGTGGATGCGCCGCCTGAGTGGCGGGGCCATGAACTTCATTTTGTCCCTGACCGTGGGCCTGCTGGTCTACTTGGCGATTGGCACCTGGCTCGATGCCCAGGAGTTTGCAGCCGCTTTACCTGCCTTCTGGCAAGGCACGCCCGCCGTAGCCCTGATTGCCCTGTTGTCGGTCGGCGTGTTGCTGGCCCTTGGCGGCAAGCGCAAGACGGACGAGCAGCCGCTGGGTCTGTCGTACCGGATCGCCACGGGGATCGGGCTGCACAACCTCGGAGAAGGCCTGGCCATCGGCGCGGCTTTTGCCCTCGGAGAAGGCGCGTTGGGCACGTTCCTGATCTTGGGCTTCACGCTGCACAACATCACCGAGGGCGTGGGCATCGTGGCCCCGTTGGTCAAGCGCAGCCCGGGGTTGGGACAGTTCGCGCTTCTCGCGCTGGTCGCAGGCGGCCCGGCGATCTTGGGCACCTGGATCGGGGGCTTTGCCTTCAATCCCGTCCTGGCCACCATCTTCCTGGCGATCGGACTGGGGGCCATCCTGCAGGTGATTTGGGAGGTGGGCCGCTTGGTGATCCGCAACACCGGCAAACTCGGCCTCCCGGTAGCGGGCTGGTCAAACCTCGGCGGTTTCACCGTCGGCGTGGCCCTCATGTACTTCACGGCGTTTCTGGTCAAGTTTTAAAGCGGCACGGCCCAGTGAAGCAAGGTGGATTCACTCAGGCCGCACGAGATCCAAGACGGATGCGCGCATCTTCCCAAAGCCGCATGTGCTGAGCCGCGTCGCCCCAGAAGGCCGAGACTCTTGATCTTCAGGATCCAGTTCACTGAGTTCACCCCCTCACATCAGTGAACTGGACAAAGGCGGAATGTTTTTGGTAGCGATAGACACCGGCCCGGAGGCGCGGTCATGTTACGGTGAGGACATCGTTGAGGAGACCCCATGAAGCGTGTACTGCTTGTGCTTGCGTTGGCTGCCTTTGGCTCTCCTCTATCGTTGGCCGGTGGAGGAGTGGGGCCTGCGCTGCAGGTGGCTCCAAACTTTACTTTCACTGATCTGAGCGGTGAACAGTTCAGCCTGACCAAGTTGCGGGGCAAGGCTGTCATTGTGCTATTCGGTGATCTCCGCTGCGCCTCCTGCCGAGAGAATGACCAACTGCTCCGTGGTTACCAGCTGGAATACCTGAGTCACGGGCTGGTGGTGATCAGTCTCTACCGTGCGGCCACGCCACAAGAACTTCAGCAATACGACGCACAGTTTAATTTTTCCGTCTTGACTGGCGCCCTGCCGAGCCGAGCATTGGCCGAACAGTACGGCGCCTCTACTCTTCCCACATCGGTCTTCATTGACCGCACTGGAACCATCCGGGGGATCCGGCGTGGCCTTCTCAGTGAGGCGCAGCTCCTGCAGATGCTGCAGAGCCTCATGTGATCCCACAGCTTGGTGCAACACCCTGTGGCTCCACCCAGCTCGGCAGCTTCTCTGGAGGCGTGAGCGTTCACAGCCTGTGGGTCAAGGTCTGAGGAGAGGTGAGCTGAGTGAGGCTTGGTCGGCTTCCTCAGCCGCAGAGGGAACCTCAGATTCTTTGGCACACAACTCCACCAGCCGCCCGGCCAGTACGGCGGCGTCGTTTCCTACACCGCCCAGCAGCGCCGAGGCACGTGAACGCTGCCAGGACAGGCCTAAGAACATCGGCCCGGGCAGTGGGGACACGCCCTCCAGGTGTTGGGGCCGGCCCTGACTGTCCACAACTTCGGGGGGGAGCCAAGTGGAGTCTGGACGAAATCCGGCGGCCCAGACGACGGCGTCCACCGGGTGGGCTTCACCCCGATCGGTGTACAGCTGCCTTCCCTCCGCCTTGACCACTCGGCGGAGCAGCCGCACTCGGCCTGCCCGGGCCTCAGCGCGGAGAGAGGTGCCAATCACAGGATCCCGTGCCCGCAAGAACCGGCCTAAGCGGGAAGCCGAGCGAACGTTCAACAGCTTCAGGCGCTCGAGCACATCCAAGAGATCTCGCCCCAACACGCGTTGCGGCAGCGTGAAGGGGACGTGGCCCAGCGCCACGCTGAGTGGTGCCGTGGTCTGGCTACACCCTGCGATGGGGGCTCCGTCTGGGGCTGGTTCGAAGTCGGCGTGTGGCGACACGGGAGTGCTCTTCGGCCTCCGAGGGAACGGGCTTTGAGAGCGGGAAGCACGTCTATGAAGTGCACCGCGTCAACCCGGCACGGCAGCCGCAGAAGACCACTTGCTCCGGCGTTTCGGGAGAGTAGAGTAGACCGCGGGCCCTGCTCAACCAGGGTTCGTTTTTCATTCGGGGGCGTCCATTGGGGACGCCCTTTTGCTGCAGCGGAGCACGACAGATCCGGGTGGTCACTTCGCTGTCCCGTCTACACGGGGATACTTGCCACTTCCGAACGTTCCCTTGACCAAGCACCCGTTAGAATGTGACGTATGACCCTGACCCGTTCCCTTCTCTTGACCGTCAGCCTGCTGGGCACTGCTTCAGCCGCGCCCCTGACCCTGACGGTGCTGCACACCGATGACCTGCACGGCCGGTTGGAGCCCACCACCATTGGACAGGCGACCTACGGCGGGTATGCCAGACAGGCCACCTTGGTCAAGCAGTTCAGCGCTCAAGATCCCAACCCACTTGTTCTCTCGGGCGGCGACACGTTTCAGGGCACCTTGTTTTACAACGTCTATAAGGGCTTGGCTGACGTCTTGTTCATGAATCTGATGGGGTACAAGGCGATGGCCGTGGGCAACCACGAGTTCGACGATGGCCCGGAAGCCCTGGCCAAATTTGCTCAGAAAGCGACCTTTCCGCTGCTGGCCGCCAACATCGACATCAGCGCCGAGCCGCTGCTCAAGGATTTGGTCAAGCCCTATGCGGTGCTAACGGTCGGCGGCGAGAAAATCGGTGTGGTGGGCGCGGTCACGCCTGACCTGCCCCTGATCAGCAGCCCCGGCCCGAACGTCAAGATGCTGGAACTGATGACCAGCCTCAAGGGCAGCGTCACGGCGCTGCAGGGGCAAGGCATCAACAAGATCATCTTGGTCTCTCACCTCGGCTACACCCTGGAGCAGGAAGTGGCCCGCACCGTGCCGGGCATTGACCTGATCGTGGGCGGCCACAGCCACACGCTGCTGGGCACCTTCACCAACAAGGATTTTCCGGCCAGTGAAGGGCCGTACCCCACCATCGTCAACAACCCGGACGGCAACCGCACGCTGCTGGTGGCCGCTTGGGAATGGGGCAAAGTGCTGGGCCGCCTGAAAGTGACCTTCAATGACGCTGGAGCTGTCGAGGCGTGGGAAGGCAACCCAGTGCCCGTGACCGCCGACATTGCTGAAGACCCCACTGCCAAACGCATGATCGAAACGCTGAGTGTGCCGATTGCCAACCTGCGCCGCCAAGTGGTTGGACAAACGGCAGCGGGGCTGAACGGCAACCGCGAGATCGTCCGCAAGCGCGAGAGCACGATGGCCAATGTGCTGGCCGATGCCAGTCTCGCGGCGGCTCAGCGGGCCGGAGCGACCATCGCCTTCGTGAACGGCGGCGGCGTGCGCGCGAGCATCAACCCCGGCCCGATCACCTTTGAAGAAGCCATCACGGTGCAGCCGTTCGGCAACTCATTGTCTGTTCTCGACCTGACGGGCGCCCAGATCCGGGCAGCGCTGGAACACGGCGTGGCCACGTGGAGCGAGAACAAGGGCCAGTTCCTGCATGTGTCCAAAGGCGTGAGCTACACCTTTGACCTCGCCAAGCCTGCGGGCAGCCGCGTGACGGCCGTGACGCTGAACGGGCAGCCGTTGGTTGACACCCAAACCTACAAGGTCGCGATGAACAACTTTACGGCGGGCGGCGGCGACGGGTTTACCATGTTCAAAGGGGCCAAGCGCCTGGACACCGGCACGCTGGACGTGGACATTTTGGTCAACTATCTGAAGGCCAGTCCTGCGGTCGATGTGCAAAACGAAGGCCGCATCGTGATCGTGAATGAACCCAAGTGAGCGCTGACTGACGGATTACGTTGTCTTAAATTACCGCGAATAGGGGTTGACAGGTCAGCGATCAGCCACTGAGGTCAGTGAATTTCAGGTTATGTGCGAGGACGCCCAAGGCGACCTTCAACCGGAGACTGAGGAACGTCTTCACCTGTCCCCAGCGCACTCCCGCACCAACGAGAACAGAGAAGGCCGACTCGATGCACTTCCTCGCGGCTCCGTACTCTTCTTTCCAACGTGGATCAATCTGTTTCGCATTTGCCTTTGGAGGGGTCAAGCACGTTCCAGACTGATACCCCTTGTCTCCGATCTGTTTTGGCCCGCTGTAAGCGGGCCAGTCCCTAAACACCCTCGCAGAGCACGCTGAAATCGTGCTCATTCGCAGGACGAATCTCGTATTTAACGATCTTGCCGTTCAGCGCACTCCAAGCGTGCAATTTGAAGCCGTACACCGGCCCAGCCGTGCTGAACCCATGACGAGCCCCTCGAAATTTACATCGTGGCGCTCGCTTGAAGGTCGAAACAGGGAGCGGCTGTGAATCCACAGCGACGAAGTCCAGACGCTGGACTTCGGTGGCCAGTTGCTCGACGACCGGGGTCAATCGAGCGAGCCGGATTCGGGCTTGCGGTTCAGAAGGAAAGTGCGGAAAGTGGTTTAGCTTCAGAAATTGCCACCACCGGCTGAAATAGGGCACCTTGTGCAGTTTTTGAAGCAGCGCGACGGCCACGAGGTCAGCGTCCGAGATTTTCTCGTGTGGATGGAGCAGTTTCGGTGGAAGGTGAGGGGCGATCCAACGACTGAGCAGGGTGACAGCGGTAGAAAGCGATTGTAAAGTGAGGTCGGGACGGCCCATAACACCGTCCCTTTCGCATGTTTTGCTCTACAGGTCAACCCCTATTCGCGGTAAATTGGCTCGCGGTAGACGAACGTCAGGGGTGGCTTGAATTTCAAGCCACCCCTGCCCTGATCATTAACTACGTCTGGAACGCTCGTTTCCGGTTAATTCGTCTGGTTTGGTGCAGGTTTTTAATGTGGGCGTGCTGGCTCAGAAATTCCTGTGCTCGTCTCCGCCCTTTAAACCCCTGCTGACTTCGTTCTTGAGGCGAGCCAACGCGGTAGCACCAAGCGGTGCCAGGGAGTATGTTGGCTGCACCCCAGCGGAGGAACCCATGTCGGATCACAAGCAGAACATTAAAGTTGAGGTACCCGAAATCAAAATTATTGCCCCAGAGAGTCGAAACGATGGCGCGGCCTACAGAGGGGGCGCGGGTCAGCGTCGCCGGGCACCACAGCTTCAGATGGCCCCCACGACCAGTGCCTTTCTGGGCGGCCTGCTGGTCGGGACTGTGGGCCTCAAGCTGCTGGGCAGCCGCGATGCCAAGCGGCTGTACGCCCACCTGATCGCCGGGGGGATGAAGATGAAGGATACCCTGGACACGTCCGTCGAGGGCGTGCGCGCCTCCTACGACGACGTGATGGCTGACGCCCGCACCATCTACGAAAAAGACCGCAGCGAGCAGAAAAGCCGCGAGTATGCGGACTTGAGCGGAGAGGGTGAGCACAACGCCCCCGATCTCGTGGACGCCAAACTGGTCGAAGAGAGAGCTCCAGCCCGCAACACGACAGACGCCGAGGACACCGGCAGCCAGTGAGCTTGCGTGCGTTTTAGGGTTGAGCACAGCGGGCCGGGCCGTTTAAGAGTTTCGTCGAACTGTCCTTTCGGCCCGGCGGGCCGAAAGGTCTTACGCGAGCGGCTGCTGGACTTGCCAGGCATCACGCGCGTGACGGTCTACAAGTACGGCAGCGGTTTGGTTCTCGACTACAGAGGCTCACGCGCCGCGCTCCTGAACGCACTGCAACGCCTGGAAGTGCTGGACCTTTGCCAGGATGCCAACGACATCGGCACCGCGCCGGAAGAACGCGAACTGTTCGACGTGTTCTACGAGGCGGCGCTGCGCCGGGCGCTGACACACACGCTGCTGCCGCCTGTCGTGCGCGCCCCGATCACGTTGATCAAATCATTGGCCTTCATTCCTCCCGCCCTGCGCGCCTTGCGTCAGCGCCGCCTGACCGTGGAAGTCCTGGACGCCACCACCATTGTCGTCTCGCAACTGATGGGCGACTTCTCCACCGCGTCCTCCATTATCTTCCTGCTGAATCTGGGCGAGGACTTGGAAGCGTGGGTCGAAACCCGTTCGCGAGAGCGACTGGAGGGCAGCCTGTCGTTCCTCAGCCACAGCGCCTGGGTCATCACCGAGAGCGGCGGGCTGCACGAAACGGCTCTCGCGGACGTGCGGGTGGGAGACCACGTCAGTGTCACGTCCGGCCGGGCCATTCCACTGGACGGTGAGGTGCTGCGTGGGCGCGGGATGGTCAACGAATCGACCCTGACGGGTGAGCCGCTGGCGGTGCATAAGACGGTGGGCGATGCCGTGTACGCCAGCACCGTGGTGGAAAATGGCGAACTGATCCTGCGCGTCACCAGCCTCGCCACCGAGAACCGCATCAGCCAGATCGTGCGCCTGATCACCGGGGGCGAGGATTTCCAGTCCCCGCGCCAGCGCCTCAATCAGACCCGCGCCGACGCGCTGGTGGCCTACAACTTCCTGGGGGCCGCCATCACCTATGTTCTGACGCGCAGTGTGACCCAGGCGCTGCTGTTCCTGCTGGTGGATATCTCGTGCGTTCTCAAGATTTCGACCCCCATCGTGGTGATGACCGCCATGCGGCAGATGGGCGATCAGCAGGTGCTGATCAAGGGTGGGCGCTTCATCGAGGAATTCTCGCAGATGGACACCTTCGTCTTCGATAAGACCGGCACGCTGACCACCACGCGCCCGATGGTGGTGGACCTGTTGACCTTCGGCGACTTCTCGCGTCAGGCGGTCATTCGGTACGCGGCGTGCTTGGAAGAACACTATTACCACCCCATCGGTCACGCGGTGGTGGAGCAGGCCGAACGCGAGAACATCGCGCACGCCGAGATGCACGGTGAACTGACGTACATCGTGTCGCACGGCATCCAGTCCGAGATTGACGGCAAGCGCACCGTGATCGGGAGCCGCCATTTCGTGATCGAGGACGAGGGTGTGCCTATCACCGCGGAGCAGGAGGCGGTCATCGCCGAGCAGGCCCAGCGGTACCACCTGCTGTACTTCAGCATCGATCAGCAGTTGGCGGGCGTGTTCTGCATTGATGCGCCGCTGCGCCCGAATGCCCGGCAGGTCATGGACACGTTGCGGGCGCAGGGCAAGCATCTGGTGATGCTGACGGGGGATCAGCAGGCCCGTGCTGGGGAACTGGCTGCCGAACTGGGGATCGGGGAAGTCCACGCTGAGGTCTTTCCCGAAGACAAGCACCTGTTTGTGCAGCAGCAGCAGCAACTGGGCCGCCGGGTGGTGATGGTGGGCGACGGCATCAACGACAGCGCGGCCTTGCATGCCGCCGACATCGCCGTGGTGATGGCCGAGTCCGCTGATCTGGCGCAGCAGGTGGCCGACGTGGTGATTCTGTCCAATGATCTCGGCGCACTGACCGAGCTGGACCACATGAGTCGGGGGCTGGAACGGCAGTTGACCGGTTTGTATACGGGGATCATCGGCGTGAACGGCGGGTTGCTGGCGCTGGGGCTGCTCAACGTGCTGCCCGGCAACCTGCTGGCCTTGCTGCATAACGCCTCCACCATCGGGTTCTCGCTGTACGGCCTGAGAGATCTACAGGTGGAGCGGCCCGCGTTGCCGAATGAGGGGGAGTCGCTGGCAGCATCTGAACTGCGCCAGAGAGCATCCGGAGATTAGCCACGGTGGTATTGAGGATACGTCTGGCACGATGAAAAGGTGCGATTGACAGACGAGCAATGGTCGGCTGAGATGCTCAGCTGGGTCAGCCTGGAGGGCCGTACAGTTGGACGCCTTAGCGCAGCGAGTGGCAGGTTTGCCACGGTGAATGAAGTGACGTCTGCTGACCTGAGATCGTCGCCCGCGTCGGCGGTATGAGCACCCTCTCCACTGCATTTTTCACTCATTCAATTCACACTTGTCCTAGAGGAACATCCGAAGCGCTACCGTTTGCATATACCTCCATACGAAAGGGGACGATGTCCCCTCTGGAGGCCCTATGAGCGCAATCGAACGCACCACCCAAGAAGCCCAAGCGACCCCATCCACTGCTCGACCCACCCCCTCGTTGGTGGCCCGCCTCAATCTCTTGGACGCCCGGTTGGTGGGCTGGTGGGCTCGGCACGGCATTACCTTGCTGCGCTGGTCCCTGGGCCTGATTTTCTTCTGGTTCGGAGTTCAGAAGTTCTTCCCAGGGCTGAGCAGTGCCGAAGGGTTGGCCACCCGCACCATCTCCGTGCTGACGTTTGGACTTGTCCCGGCGCACGTTAGCCTGCCCGTGCTGGCCATCTGGGAATGCCTCATTGGTCTGGGCTTGTTGACTGGACGGTACTTGCGGCTGACATTGCTTTTGCTGTTTGCTCAAATGGCGGGCACGTTTCTCCCTCTGCTGTTTTTTCCGGCAGAGACGTTCAACCTGTTTCCTTGGGCGCCCACGCTGGAAGGGCAGTACATCATCAAGAATCTGGTGTTGGTGTCGGCTGGGCTGGTTGTCGGCGCGACCACCCGGGGCGGGAGCCTGATTGCCGATCCCAAAGCCGCCCGGGTGGCCGAACACACGGAAGCGCTGCACCGCCGCTTTCGTCGCCGCTTCCAGCGCGAGCCCTGAGCCTCACGGCAGAGCTCCGTCAATGGCCCGATTTTGGATGATCGGGCCATTGACGTGTTCATGCTCGGGGAAAATGTTCCCTGTGAAGACCGGACTGCTGGCCAACTTGGAACTGTTGTGACCACGATCAGGGGAGACGGAAGTTGAGCTTCACCCGCTCTTGCGGGCGAAGCGTCATGCCGCCTGTCTCCGGCTCACGAGGTGCAGCAGATCGCGGAGCGTTGTCGCGAGGTGGCTGGGCCCAGCCACCAACGTTCGTTCCCATCTCTCCGGCCATGAGTAGAGCTCACGGCGCAACTGGACGGTCACACCGCACCGGGCCTTAGGCTTTCTTCACGACACTGCTGCAAGGACACAACGCCTTTCCCACCGTCTAAGGTGAGCCCACACCACCTTGATGCAGTGAAAGGAGCTATCTATGCACCACCGTCAGCTGGGGAAATCAGGCATTCAGGTCTCTGAGATTGGGTTTGGCGCCTGGGCGATCGGGGGAGATGCCTGGGGCCCGGTCGAGGACAGCGCCTCGCTGAGTGCCATGGAGCGTGCACTTGACCTAGGCGTCACCTTCATCGACACCGCAGACGTGTACGGGAACGGCCACAGCGAAACACTGGTCGCTCAGATCCTGAAAGGCCGCCGTGACCAAATTATCGTGGCCACGAAAGGCGGCCTGATGGGCCACCATCGCGATCCGCAGCAGGAGCCGGTCTATGATCGTCCTGAGAAAATTGTTGCGGCCTTCGAGGCCAGCCTCCACCGGCTGGGCACCGAGTACATCGACGTCTATTTCGATCACATCTGGTGGAACAACCCACGTGAAACCGAAGCGTTCCTGACGGCTTTTGCCCAGCTGAAACAAGCAGGTCGGGTGCGGGCCGTCGGCGTCTCGACCGATGACTTCGCGTATGTGCAGCAGTTCAACCAGGGCGGCACCCTGGATGTGGTGCAGCTTGACTACAGCCTGCTCAACCGCAAGGCCGAGCAGGCTATTTTGCCGTACTGCCTGGAGCATGGAATTGGCGTGGTGGTGCGCGGGCCCCTGAGCAAAGGCATGCTGACCGGAAAATTTAGCTCTGAGACGCAGTTTCCAGAGGGAGATGTGCGCCACACCTGGCCGCAGGAGGCCTGGTATCAAACACAACTCGACCAAATGGAGCAGCTGCGGGTGTTGTCCTCCGCCGACCGCTCTCTCGGTCAACTGGCCTTGCAGTTTGTCCTGAACCACCCAGCGGTCTCGGTGGCCATTCCCGGCGGCAAGACCCCAGAGCAGGTCGAACAAAACGCACGGGCGTCCACCCGCCCCCTGCTCACCGAACAAGACATCCGCCAGATTGAGCATGTGACCCCAGGCGCCTGGGGATGACAGCGCAAAGCGGTGTGGCGCCGACGGCGCTGTCCGGGCAGGTGGCCCTCGTGACGGGGGCCAGCAGCGGGCTGGGCCGCGCCACCGCGCTGGGCCTGGCCCGGGCAGGCGCAGACTTGATCCTACTCGCCCGCAGTGAGACTGACCTCCAGGCCGTGGCCCAGGACGTTGAAGCGCTGGGGCGGCGGGCGCTGGTCGGCTCGGTTGATCTGGCCTCCGGGCCGGCGTTGACCGAAGCCGTGCAGCAGGCCATCCAATCTCTGAGCGGCCTGGATATTTTGGTGAACAATGCGGCCACAGACGTTCCAGGGTCAGTGCTCGACCTCGGTGTGGAGGAGTGGGATCACGTGCTGGACGTCAACCTGCGTGCGCCCTTTCTGTTGGCCAAAGCGGCGTTCCCGCACATGCAGCGGGCGGGACGCGGCACGATTATCAACGTGTCCTCGGTGGCGGGGAAACGGGGCTGGGCCAACGCGAGTGCGTACTGTGCCTCGAAATTCGGGCTGACCGGCCTCACGCAGGCCTTGGCCGCTGAAGGCAAACCGCACGGGATCCGGGCCTGTGTGGTTTACCCGGGCGGCATGGCCACCAGCTGGGGCACCTTTGACGCTCAAGCACGCGCAGACCAGAGTCCGCCGGCCGCATCACCCACAGACGCCCTTGCGCCGGAGCGGGTGGCCGATCTGCTGGTCTGGATGTGCGCTGCGCCGCCAGAACTGGTGCTGAACGAGGTCGTGGTGACACCTCTGAACGAGGGTGGGTGGCCCTGATGAGAGTCTTGATCACGGGTGCAGGGGGGAGTCTGGGCCGGGTGCTGGCACCGGCCTTGCAGGAGCACGGGTATACCCCGGTATTGATGGATTTCCGGCCGCTGGACACCCCGTACGAATTCATTCAGGGAGACGTGACCAGCAAAGCGGAGGTGTTCCGGGCGGCCGAAGGTGCAGACGTGATTGTCCACGGCGCGGCGCTGCACGGCGTTCACCTCCGCGATCATTCTCGGGACGAGTTCTGGAAGCTCAACATGGAAGGGACATATCATGTCTATGAGGCCGCCCGGGAGCACGGGATCGGGAAAGTCCTGTTATGCAGCACGATGGGCGTGTATGGGGCAAGCATCACCGTGCCTGACGACAGTTTTGCCGTCGTCACGGAGGAGTTGCCTTGCTTGCCAGGAGATTTCTACGGGCTAACCAAGACGCTTGCCGAGGAACTGGCAAGCTTTTACAGTCGTGTCCATGACATCCGAACCATTTCGTACCGTCTGGGCATGTTCGTTCCCGAGACCTTTGTGCGTTACGGCTTCCGGCTGCTGAAGGGTGGAGTGGACGACCGGGATGTGGCTGAGGCGTTTGTGCTGGGAATGCAGAACGACACGATTTCATGTGACGCGTTCAACATCATGGCGGCCGTTCCGTTCTCACTCGAACAGTTGCCGTTGTGGCGCGAGAACCCGAGGGCGTTGGTGGAGGCTCAGTTTCCCGGCATCTCAGAGTTGGTGGCCCAACGCGGAGAAAACATCGCTGATCTGCTGGAGGCTTGGGGCCAAGTGTATTGGTCGATCGAGAAAGCCAGGGCCGGGCTGGGGTACCAACCCCGATTTAACTTTGCGGAGTTTTACTTGGCACTGAAATCGGGGAACGAGGCGCACTACCCCTTCGCGAATCTGCCCTGGTGGGGGGTGCCTGAGCAAACTTGACAGGGGTGGCACCTGCACTGTCCTGGAAGACTCTCGACCCACTGGGCTGAACAAGGAAGGACACCGAAAAGCAAGCGGGCCATTCCATCAAGGAACGGCCCGCCTCTTGTGGCAGATTGGCTTGATGAAGCCGCCCTCGTCGGCCTTGGGTGCGAGACACATGATGTTCAGCACGGGGCAGGAGATCAAGCCTCCAGCGGGTTGGATTGAGCCGCGAACGACGCTGCGCGTCTGTCAGCCTTAGTTGAGTTGGATGCTCTGTCTGAGAGCGGAGCGCGCTGCAAGAGTTGAAATCGGCGCTGGGCCATCCCGGTGACCCACACCCGTGCGGGCAAACCGGAACGAGGCCAGCTCAGAGCATGGGTGGCCAGATCTCGCACCACCGCTTCAACGGCTTCTTCCTGGTCGGCGACTTGAGCGCGCTCCGCGAGGGCGAACAGCAGGGGGGCGAACGCCTGAAGGCAGGTGTGGAGGGCGTGAGGCTCCGCTCGTCCCAAACCCTGCAAGGCGGCCTCAACTGCCGGGGCAGGAGGAGATGAGTGCATGTCTACAGTGTAGGAGACGGGGGATTCTTCCAGGCGAGCTCATCTTTGGCAAGGGCTCATTCATTGGGGAGAACGTTGGAATGTTCTCATTTTTGGCCCTTTGATGCTTTCATTTTTAGTGTTTAACACGCTCCTTACTTGCCCGCCACACCCTGTGCCTGAGCGAAAGGAAAACCCAGAGATAACATTCTGGCCTCCCGCAAAAGGCGGCCACCAGATCAGTGCAAAAGAGGCTGGTGATCAGACAGGCGCTCAGGGCAGTTGACGCTGATGTGAACTCACCCGAGCGGGGCCGAGCTTTCGCCCAGATCGATCCCCACAGCCGACGAGAGGCACTCTGCCCCGGGTTGACCAGTTGCTTTTATCGAAACTGAACATTTGGCCGTTACTGTTCGTTTCAAGGAGAACACCAAGTACTCAAGGTGAGTGTGTTCCTAGGTAAGCACGCCTGAGGCGTGCCTCCTGCCCGTCAATTGACCTGAAGCCAACCCAACAACAAGTGAGGAACACGAATGGATATGGACATGGACATGATGAACACGTCACCCGCGTGGTGGACGCCCGCCGCCTGGATTTACTTGCTTGCCTGCGTGATTTCTGCGGCCCTACTCTCGTACGAGATTTACGGCCGCCGGCAGCCTCAGCAGGTTCCCGCCATGAAGCCCGTGTGGCCGATCAGCGCCCTGTTTCTGGGCCCACTCACGCTCCTGCTGTATGCCCGCTGGGGCCGCGCTCACCGCCAGAACGACACGGCCCCGCGCCCTGCCAAAATGACCTGGCTCCTGATGGCCCTGCTGCCAGGGGCCGCCGCCTCGACGGTCGCCCATCTGATCGGCGTGCCCTTGGTCTTTGGCGCTGGCTGGACCATCGCCGGCGAGGCCTTGTGGGCGGTGGCGTTGTTTATTCTGATTCTCGCGACAGTGATGCTGTTCGTGTTTGAAGCAGCGGCGGCCGCTGGTCAGCGCGTGAGTCGTCCCGTGGGGTTGTTCCTGGGAGCCTTCATGACGGTGCTGGCCTTTGATGTCGGCATGGTGGGCTGGATGCTGTACTTGCACAGCGGCGGCTTAATGCAGCCCATCACACACGTGGTGTTCACCGCGCAGATGCAGATTGGCATGTTGCTGGGCATGCTCACGGCCCTTCCCATCGCCGGGTGGCTCACCCCGAAATCTGTGATGGCGGGCGCCAGCACCCCGACCTGATCCCCTCTTTCTCATCTGCACACCGCTGACTCTCGTGAAACGACGAGCACAACAGGCGCGGCCCTTTTGCCGGGCAGCGCCTGTTGTGCCTCATACCGCGTCAACCTGAGAAGATCTCTCAAGGGCGACCCCCACTTCCTGTGCGGCATCCACGCAGCTTGATTCGGTTCTTCTCTGCCGCCCGTGGGCGCCTCACCTTCCGCACCGCTGGACGGACACCCCTGTATCTTTATCGAAGCTGAACATGCGGCTGACAAAATAAGCCCATGCAGCGAACCCGCTCCTCCTCTCGATCCCCTTCGGCGCAGAGCAACTTCGGTCGTGCCGTGCTCCGTTTAGGTGATCCACATTCCCGTCGCCCGCGCTTACATCCGTTCGTCCCCCACAGGCTGCCCGTCGCGGCTTCTCCTTCGTTTCTTTCATTCTCCTGGAGTTCATGTGATTGATCTTGTGGTGCCCTTCGTCACCGGGCTGACGGCCGGTGGCCTAAGTTGCCTGGCCGTGCAAGGTGGCCTGCTCACCACCTCCATGGCGCAGCGTGTGGAGCAAGACCAGCGGGAGTCAGGCCCGCACCGGGTGACCGCCGAACCGATCGTGCTGTTCCTGGTAGCCAAATTACTGGCCTATACCCTGCTCGGCGCCTTGCTGGGCGCCCTGGGTTCGTTTCTCGCGCTGACGCCCCTGATGCAGGGGGCGCTGCAGTTCGCCGCAGGCGTGTTCATGATCGGCAACGCCCTGCGGCTACTGAATGTCCACCCCATCTTCCGGTACTTCGCGCTCGAGCCTCCCAAAGGGGTGACGCGCTTCATCCGCCGGCGCTCAAAACGTCCAGGGGACGCGGCGACACCAGCCTTCCTTGGGGCACTGACGGTGCTGATCCCCTGTGGGGTAACGCAGACCATGATGGCGCTCGCCATTGCCACAGGAGACGCGTGGAGCGGAGCAGCGGTGATGTTCGCCTTTACACTCGGCGCATCGCCCCTGTTTTTTACCCTGGCATACCTCGCGACGCGGCTCGGACAGCGGCTGGAGCGTGTCTTCTTGCAACTGGTGGCAGGCGTGTCGCTGGTACTCGGTGTGTCTGCCCTGATGGGAGCGCTGACCCTGCTCGGCGTTGGCACTCCAAATTCCCTTCAGGCGAACGCGGCGGTCACCCCCACGGCGACTCCACGTGGGCCTGCCACGGACACCCTCGAAGTTCAGGTGGTCGATCGCGGATACGTTCCAGGGGTGCTATACGCCAAGGCAGGCGTTCCCGTGACCCTCACGCTCGTTACCCAGAACTCCGCCGGGTGCGCGCGGGCGTTTACCATTCCCCGACTGGGCGTCCGGGAGATCTTGCCGGAAACAGGACGCGTGGTCGTTCACTTGCCGCCACAACGTCCTGGCACCCTGCCCTTCGCCTGCTCGATGGGGATGTACGGGGGCCAGATTCAATTTCAGTAGGGCCAGGAGCGCGACATGGAACGCATTGAGTTTAAAGTCTCAGAGATGAGCTGCACCGCCTGCGTGATGACCTTGGAGGGGCTTGAGGAGGATCTCCGGGGCGTCCAGCGGGTGAACGCCGATTACCGGCGCCAACGCGTGACGGTCGAGTACGACGGCACACACATCACCGCAAGTGAGATTGCCGCTGCGATCCAGGCGTTGGGGTACCAACCGCTGCCTTGGCCCTCCCCACCTTGAGAGGTCAGCCATGCGTTCAGGTGACCTAGAGCTCGATGGCGCTCCAGATTCTCGCTAGGTCACGAGCGGCAGGCTGACGCTGAAGGACGTGCCTTGCCCCTCAGTGCTGATCACGTGAATGGCGCCTCCCATGGCTTCCATCAGGTGCTGGGACACGGTTAAGCCCACCCCGGCTCCCACACTTTCGGTGGCGTCGCGAGCGCGCGACGAATCAGCGCGGTAAAAACGTTCAAACACGTGAGGCAAGTCTCTCGGCGCGATGCCTTCCCCCGTGTCCCGAACCTCGACCCGTCCTGCCTTTCCATGACGGCCTACCCACACCGTGACCCCGCCCTGATGCGTGTGGCGGAGCGCGTTGGACAGCAGGTTGACCAGCACCTGCGTCAAGCGGTCAGGATCAGCAGACACCTGGACGTCCTGGGCCACCTCTAGCGTGAGCGTCAGGGCCTTGCTCACGAACGGCCGCTCGAACTGGGCGCACGCGGTGCGCGCCTGAGCGGCCAGGGAGACGGGAACCAGGGTCACGGGAATCACCCGCGCCTCGGCTTGTGTGACGAGCGACAAATCCTGGGTGAGTCGCTCCAGGCGCCGAATCTCCCGGAGGATGTCCGGCCCGGCGTCTTCAATCTGGAACACACCGTCCAGTAACCCCTCGGTCAGCCCCCGCATGCCCGTCAGGGGGGTGCGCAATTCGTGCGCGACGGTGCCGATCAGCTCCCGGCGGCGCGTCTCGGTCGCTTCGAGGGCTTCGGCCATCCGGTTGAAACTGCTGGTGAGTTCTCCCAGCTCATCCTGGCCCAATTCCGGCAGACGCTCCGCGTAATGGCCAGCGGCAATGCGCGTGCTGGCATGGCTCACGCGCTGCACAGACCGCAGGATCTGGCGACTGACGAACGCGCTGACGATCAACGCCACGACGAGCGTGACGGTACCCGCGACAATCAACGCGCTTCCGAAGGCTCCGGTAAAGCCTTGGGATAGTTGCCGGCGCATCGCGGGAATGTCAGTGATCCCGAACATCTGCACCATTTCGTCAATGTGCCCCCTGTAGAACAGGGGCGCCGTCCACTCCGCGATGACGATCATGGTCGTGGCAGCGAGCGTGATCACGGCGAGGTAGGAGACCAGCAGTTTCGCGCGCAGGCCCCAGCCAACACCTCGCCCGGAGTTACTCCGCGCGGCCAAAGCGGTAGCCCACCCCCCGCACGGCCTGAATGAACCGGGGCGACTGCCCGGATTCCCCGAGGTGTCGCCGGAGACTCACCATATGAACGTCCACCACACGGTCAACGCCCGGAAAGTCTTCGCCCCACACGCGGGTGATCAGCTCGTTGCGCGTGAAAACCCGTCCAGGCGCTTTGGCCAGTTCGTGCAACAGGTCAAATTCCAGCGCGCTCAACTCGAGGGGCTGCCCGGCCAGACTGACCCTGCGGGTGACCGGATCGATTCGCAAGTCGCCGTAGACCACCGGTAACGGAGCGGCTTCGCCGGCCGTGCGGCGCAGGATGGCCTTGATCCTGGCCACCAATTCCCGGGGGCTGAACGGTTTCACGACGTAATCGTCCGCACCGAGTTCCAAGCCAAGAACCCGGTCGAATTCTTCTCCCCGGGCAGTGAGCAAGATGACCGGCACGTTCGACGAGGCCCGGAGGCGCTTACAGACCTCTAGGCCGTTCATCCGGGGCAGCATGACGTCGAGCACCACGAGCGCCAGCCCGCCGGCTTCGGCCTGACGGAGACCGTCCAGGCCGTCTGCGGCAGTCTGAACCCGAAATCCTTCGCGTTCCAGGTACGCCGCAGCGACTTTGCGCACGCTGGGTTCGTCGTCCACCACCAACACTGTGTTCATGAATGTCAGGAGTATTTCAGAAGAGGTCACTGGTGTGCGGCGGCCTGATCAGCACGAGACGCCAACTTGCCGAGCAGTAATCAGCAGGCCTGTCCCCAATACTAGACCCCATGTTTCGTGGAGGCCGAACGCTGGGGCCAGCATCCCCGTCACAGTGATCCAGGAAGTCAGGTTTCACCAGCTTATGCCGATGCTGCACACGTGAACAGCTGCATTTCATCGCGAACGCCTTCCACGGCGGAGGCTCCTGATCGCTTAGGCACAGCGATCTGATCGGCTCGTGGAGACCAGCACCAGCCGCCGTCATGCAACACGAACAAGTCGCTGTGGGTGCTGAGAGATTGCTTGGGATCACACCTGCAAGAGAGTTGTCCGACCCCGAGGGCGAGGATTATGGCTTCACCCTCGGGGTCGGACACATAGAGGGTGCCTCCATCACCTCAGTGAGGACAGCCTCCCGGCGCCTTCTCCTTCGAGCTCGCGCATGGCTACACATTAATTTTTGTCAGGCTCCTGGGGTGTATAGAGAGATATGAGCGCACCTTCAGCTCAGACCATCCCGATCCTTCCGATTTGACAACCACCCTAGGAGTACGGCTGCCGCCCACAGCGGCCTGTCCGACAAGCAGATACCAGGGGCGCAGGCACTGCCAAACAGCAAGGAAGCGCAGAGATTTGGGCTGGCTTCTTTAGCAGCATCGGACACCTGCTGTCCCGTTTAGGGTGTGCAGGTGGGTGAGCCGATCAATGAGGGTGTGGGCGAGCTGGAAGGCGTTCTGGAGGGTCACAGGAGTGGTCGGGACGGGCGCGGTAGCGCTCCAGACCTGATAGCTCTTTATGCCAGAGAACACGAGTGTGTACGGACAGAAACTTCGGTGGACGTCAGCACTCGTCTGAGTTTCTGGCTGTGTGGGGAGGGCCATGAGGGCTTCTGTGGGGGCTTGCAGCTGACCGCTGCGGACGGCGAGCTTGAGGGACTGGGTTTGGCCTGGAGGTGTGGTTTCAATGTCGATGTTCTCGTCAAGAATCCAGGCTGCGAGGAAAGTGTCCAGCGCACAGCGGGTGTAGATGCGAACACCGTTCTGGGTCTGGATCACGTGCGGTGTGGGCGTGAACATCACGAAGTCGCGCAGCATCGCTTCTGGCATTTGGCCTTCATAGCAGTCCAGAAGTGCCCTGAGGTGCGCGGGAACAGCCGAGGTATCAGGCATGGCGGGCATCCCGGAGGACAGTCAGGGTTCGGTTGACGTTCCCGAGGCAGCAGCTTCCCTGGGGATTGTTTACTTCGCATCCGCAGCGGCCTGCCCGGATGTGCGCCTGAATGGACTGGGGAATGGCCTGGGCCTGGCCTTCCCGGTGCGCCTGCTCAAGACCGGCGCGCGTGTGGCCGAAGCAGTAGCAGACCGGGGTCGTGCCACGCTCGTCTTTCTGAAAAACGGGTACTTTCACATCCGCCTGACCGTAAGTCGCTGTGGAACTGAAATACACCACTTCACAGGCCACGTCTGCGCAGAAGCGGTAGGTCTCAGCGGGATCAAGGGTGGCCAAGGCCGCGGGAGTCAGCAGGGCCTTGAGGGTGACCAGCGGCACGGACTTTCCAGAGCAGGCACACGTCGGACAGCTGGCTTGGGTCGAGCTGGGCTGGGGGGCACAGCAGTCGGAAAGGGTCATCGTTGCAGGCTACCGTCTCCCCTTAGGGGGAGAGTCAAGCGGCCGGGGGCACGTCCAGGTACACACACCCTGCTGAATCGCAGGCTGGGTTCGGATGGTCGTCCGCCCAGGCCACCTTGGCTTGCAACAGCGCTTCAAACTCCTGGAGCTGAGCAATCTGCGTGCGCACGGTGTTGAGGTGTGCGCCGAGTTCAGCCTTGACGTGCGCGCAGGGTTTTTGCCCATCCTGACGCGAGGCAAGAATCCGCTGAATGTCGTCCAGGGCGAACCCGGCAGCTTGTGCGGAACGGATAAAACGAACTTGCCCGGCTGCTTCAGGGGGATAATGCCGGTAGCCACTGGCGCGGCGCTCCACGGTGAGGAGGCCGAAGTCCGTCCAGTAGCGCAACGCCTTGACGCTCTCACCCGTTAAGGCAGCCAGTTGGCCGATGGGCATGTCAGCGATGTTCGTCATGCAGTGAGCCTGAAGGGATTGGCGTCATGAGATGGTGACTTGGACGGCCAATTCGTGATGGAGAAGGCAGTGGCAATCTTGGTTTTAAAAATGGGGAAGTCGGGAGAGCTTCTTGCTGATGTGCCTTTGCAATGTAAGAAGCTGTGCATCGGACGCGCCATCCTCAATGAGCAGCTTTCTATGCAGCTCCTGCTGGCCCAGAACCTCTCAAGGGCGCAGCTTCGGTGACGTGCAATCAGCGCCCGAGCTTCCACACGCGCACCGTGCCCTCGACGCCCAGTGTCACGAGCTGTCCGCCCGCCGTAAACGCCAGGGAGTCCGCCCACCCCCCATTGCCAGACAGGGTCTGCATGACGCGTCCCGACGCCACATCGTGAACGACCACCGTGCCGTCGTACCGCGCAATCACCAGACGCGTCCCATCAGGGGTGAACCGTCCTGCACGGGTCTGCCCAGGAGCGATCCACAGCACCTTACTACTCGTCACGTCCGTCAGTTCTACCCTGTCCGCCTGGAGCCAGGCGGCGCGCGTTCCGTCCGGAGACAGCCGCGCCGGGATGCCCACCTCAGACAGAAGCTTCACGCGCGCCTGTTCACCGCTCAGGGTGATGAGATCGGTGGTCGAGCCTTCCATCCCCACGTAACCAGCGAGGAGTCGATCTCCTCCGGCATTGAGCGAGAGCCAATCGTAGGGCATCGGTTGGCGCAGCGCCCATTTTTGTGGCGTCCAGGACGCGCCCTGAAAGCGGTACAAAGCGTTTTTCGTCAGAGCCACTACGGTGCTTCCCTGGCTTGCGGCAACAGTCACGTTCTTCAGGAGCAGGCGAGGGTCGCCCCCCTTCAGGTTCCACAGCAGCAGGCGTCCTGCTTCGAGGGTCAACAGTTCCTTGTTCGTCGCGCTGACCGGCAGGGCCGCCCCACCCCGGCCATAGGTTCCCGTCACCTGCCCCGTGGTGAGATTCACGCCCACCACCGCTCCCTCGTCGAGATTCACGAAAGCATGCTGTCCTGCCGTGACCACTGCCCCCTGATTCTGTCTGAAGATCGTCAGCTTCACCGCCTGAGCCTGTCTAGTCTTGACTTCGACCCGGAACAGGCCCTGGGGGACGGCCACCCAGAGGCGCTGGCCGTCCGCAGACCAGGCCGCCTGACGCCACCCGAAGTTCACGGCGCTGATCGCGGGTGAGAGCGGCTGCGGGTTCAAAGTCCCCACGCGCTCCTGGAGGGCCAGTTGTGGGTCTCTCTCCTTGTCGCCTACCGCCAACAGCAGCGTTCGGGCACCCGCGGACAGGGCCATGACGTCCGCCTCACCGATGGCGAGCTGGGTCACGAGAGAAGTCTGCAAGTCTACCAGTTGCCAACCGCCTCCTGCCCTCACCGCCACGAACCTGCTGTCCGCCGAGAAGACGGGCTGTCCAGACGCGGCGCTGAGCGTCTTCCGTGCGCCGGTTGCAGCGTCGTGCAGGTGCAGCTTGCCGTCCTGCACAACCACAAAGGTGCTTCCGTCCGGGGCCACCTCTGCATCCTCTCCACGGGCGAGGACGACGGGCGCTGCTTCTCCACGGGCGAGCACAGCGGAGACCGTTCCCTCATTGACGCTCAGCAGGTGGCCCGTGCGGCTGAGGCTGAATTTGAACTGGTAACGCAAGTACGCGTGACGGCCCACGACCTCACCCGTCGCGACATTCCATACCCGAATCGTGTCGGGAACTCCCGAGCAGTTGGCCGCGGCGAGTAGGCCGTCCGGTGAGAACATGACCGCCTGTGAGAGACAGTCTTCCGCTGCGAGTGCCCGCATGAGCCGGCCAGTTCCCGGGTCACGCAGCAGACGCCGGGCCCCGCCGCTGAGCAACAGCGTTCCGTCCGGGGACAGGGCCACCGAGGAGGTGCGGCCTTCACCCACCACGAGGTGTGGGGGTGGGAGCTGTGGAATGGACGCCGCATCCACTGGGGACGCGATCAATACAGAACACAGCACAGCGTGTGCGAAGGAACGCATGCCCCTATCGTACTGGCACTGTTGCGCTGGGAACGCTGCATTTTCTGAGTGGAGATAGCCTGTTCTCCAATCCTTTGACGACGTTCATCGGTTGTGTGGCCTGCACGAGGCTCAGTGTCAGTGACCGCCGCCACCCCTACTTCTTTCGGCCACTTCAAGGCGAGACTTCACCGCAACGGCTGTTGTCTTGTGAACGGGTGCTTGCGCACCAACGGCACCCGCGTGAGCGGCTTCGCCCTTGGAAGATCTGTTGTCCGGGTTGCCTTGGGCGAGGCCTAGGGTGGCCGAACACCGGGTGCTGCAGCGTGACCTGGCCGCAATGTCCTCAGCATTCGCCTATCCCCTGTCCACTGAGGGATACTGTGTGCCTGCCTGAGCTCGTGCTGAAGCCAGCGGAAGAGTGCTTGCATGCCCAAAGGGAAAATCCCCACCTACTACCAGACCCATCCCCCTGACCTCGCCACCATTGAAGCCTTGAGACTTGCAGGCTTGCAATCGGCCGATGGTCAACGCGTCGCTGCCGTGTTCAAGCTCCGCACGGGCGACCGCGAACACCTCAGCGGCATCTACCGGCGAGCAGACGCCGTGCCGCTGCAGGTCAAGAAAAACACGTCAGCCTGTTCACGTGATGTCTGGAAGAGTCCCAGACCACTAGCAAGACGACCTGTGCCAAGACCAAGCGAAAAGCGGCCGCCGCCAAGCCTGACAGCCACGGCTTCAAGCGCCAGAGCGGACGGTTTTAAGTCAATGTCGTGATGACTTTTAGGAGGCGAGAGCGGAGGAGGTCGTCCAACCCATTGACGTCTTCTGCAGGAACCTCGCAACCTGTTATACAATGCATTGAATGATGCATACAGCGGCTGGGAGGCGGTTAAGCAGATACCGATGCATAATCTCGACGGCGAACGAATTCCACACTAACTTAGAAAAATCAAAGGCAATCCTCCGGGGTCGCCTTTTTCATTGTCTTTCTCCTTGCAGGTGCTCTTCCAGAGACATCCCTGAGGGCGGCTCCTGAAGTGCCTGCATCGGCCCAAAGAACACGAAAGTCTCAGCACCTAAACCTTGGCCCTGAAGTGCTCAACGTGGAAGAGTTTCTTGTCCAGTTCGTTGGTCAGGGCAATGATCAACGGCTCACAATTGGCTTTGTTTTCTCTGCGCGCTTCCGGCGTATCTCTGCCCGCATCACTTCAAGCTCCGTTTGTCGCGAAGCGACTCCAATCATCCAGGCCTGAGCCTCTAAGTGTAAGAGTCGATAACGCTCTACACGCTCAGCCCAGTCTTTTGAATTTTTTACCAACGGCCGAGGTTCTGACTGCATAGCCCAGCCAATCACTTATCGCCCGATTTCTGATGAAGTTTTTTAAAGGTTCAGTTGATGCGGATAGCCTTGTATCTGTGGGGAACTTACTTCCTCGCTCAGCTCTACCCTAAGCTGGAGCATGTCCTTCCCTCTCGGCACGTCTGCGCAGCCCTCACTGAATGAGCGGCTGCAAGACGTGACCCATGCCCTCGCCGCGTCCACGACCGTCCACGGCGTCTTCGACATCCTGCTCACTTCCGCCTTGGAAACCGTAGACGCCGCCACTGGAGCCGTCTTGTTGGTCACCCCTGAAGGTGACCAACTGGAACTGGCCCACAGCCGCGGGTTTACCCCGGATGTCCCCACCATCTGGAAAGACGGGCCGCTGGACAGCAGTGTCCCCGCTGGCGAAGCCTTGCTCAAGCAGACTGCCCTGTTCTTTGAGCATCAAGAGGCCCTGATGCGGGCCTATCCTGATCTCCAAGAGCGGGTGGGCGCACCGCCTCCGGTAGCCACGGCGGTGCTGCCCATGTTCGAGAACCAGCAGTCCCTGGGCTTGATCGTGCTGGATTTCACGGAGCCGCATCACTTCACCCAGGAGGAGCGCTTTTTCCTGCGCACCCTGAGCACCCAGTGCGGCATCGCCTTAGGCCGCGCCCGCCTGATGGCCGACTTGCAGCAGCAAGTCGAAGAGCGCACCCAGCAGGTGGCCAGAGGAATCCACGCCCAGGACGCTTTCATCGCCTTTACCGAAGCGGTGGGCACCGAGACGGAAGTGCCCCTGCTGGCGCAGCACAGCGTCACTGTGTTAGATCAGCGCTTTCCCGGCAACACCACCGGCTACTACGAACGAGAGGGAGAGCACTGGAAGCTGCGGGTGCAGAGTGAAAATTTAGCCGAAAACCCAGAGCTGCTTGCGCAGTTACGGGCCGGTTTGCCCCTGGAGACCCCGATATTTGCCACCACGCTCCGCACCCACGCTCCTGTCTTCGTGAACGCTTGGGACGCTCAGCGGGGACAGGTGGAACACACCGACATGTACCACGCGGTGGCCACCTACCCCTTCCTACGGCAGGGCGAGGTGCAGGCGGTACTGGCGATCGGCCTCAAGGAGCAGCAGTACTGGACGCCCAGTGACCGTGCCTTGTTTCTGGCCGTGTGCCGGGGGCTGAGCCTGGCCCTTGACCGCGCAGATCAGGTGGAGCAGGTGCAGCACCGCAACCGGGCCCTGGAAGCCTTTGCACAGCTGGCCCAAGACTTTATGTTCGAAACCGAGCGCGTCCCGTTGGTGCGCCGGGCCCAGGAGATTGTGCTGTCCTTATTACCGTCTGGGTACGCGGCGTATTACGAACCTGAAGGCGAAGTCTGGCGCTGCCAGTCTCAAGTGGGAGAGTTGAGGAATGACGCACTCCAGGCCTTGGTGGACGCTGGACTTCCCGCTGAAAGCCCGACGCTCCGTCAGCCCTTCGAGACCGGTTAACCGCTTTATCAGGATGTGTACGCGCAGGGCAGCGACACGGATGCTGAGGTGGTCCAGCACATCCAGACGGTGGTGACGTTTCCTCTTCAAGTGGACCACACGACCGTAGGCGTTTTTGGGATCGGCCTGTTTCACAAGCATGCATGGACGGCCACCGACCGAGCGGTGTTGGAGACGACCATGCACAGTTTGAGCTTGGCGCTGGAACGCGCCGCGCATGCCCGAGAACTGACCGCCCAACGCGACACGCTCGACGCCCGCACCCTTTCGCTGAGTGCCGCCAACGAGGAACTGGAAGCGTTCGCCTACTCGGTCTCGCATGACTCGCGGACCCCCGTTCGGCATCTCACCAGTTTCGGTCAGCTGCTCCGCAAGGCGCTGGGCGACCGACTCGACGAAAAGTCGGCGCGGTATCTGAACATCATGGATCAAGCGGCAACCCGCATGACCACCCTGATTGACGCCATCCTGGAGCTGTCCCGCACCTCTCAGCAACCGTTGCGCTTACGGGTGGTGGATCTGGGAGCAGTTGTGGCCAGTGTTCGGGCCCTGCTCGAACCCGAAGCCGTTGACCGACAGGTGACGTGGACGGTCGGCCCCCTGCCGTTGGTCATGGGCGACTTGAGCCTGCTGCGCCAGGTGATGGAGAACCTGTTCTCTAACGCGCTGAAGTACACCTTGCCCCGCACGAAAGCGCACGTAGAAGTCTGGGCTGAAGAGGAAGGACAAGACTGGCGCATCTTCGTGCGGGACAATGGCGTTGGGTTTGATGCGCAGTACACCCACAAGCTGTTCGGGGTGTTTCAGCGGCTGCACCGCCAAGAGGAATTCGAAGGCAACGGCGTCGGACTGGCCAATGTGCGCCGGGTGATCACTCGGCACGGTGGGGTGGTGACCGCGGAGGGAGAATTGGATCAGGGCGCGACCTTCTCGTTCACGCTGCCCAAAGCCTAGACGGGGTCACGCTAGCGTTCGACCAGGATTTCCCGCTAAGACATATTCCTGTGTCCAGTTGAGATTAGACTTGCTTTGATAGGTGTCCATAAAAGCCGAAAAGAATTCCAATTGGACCCATGCTTTGTGTCCACCAGCAGCTCGTTTTGTTCAGTTGGGGTATACCTTGGCTGACGAACGGCCCTGCCAGGTCGAGTTCGAGTCGCGTTGGGCGGCCAACCCTGATGTCGCGCAGGGTCGTCGGGTAATTGTGGACTGGAGTACGCCGGGAGCGGGGGCGCCCGAGCTGCTGGCACTCCCGCTGGCTGGGCGAATTGAATTCCCTGCGTTTGCTCTGGATACGCTGTAGATCATCCCAAGGTGTGATGTACGATGTCCTTTCATCTATCACTTAAGCTGCGAAGAGTATAAATCAGCACTCCACCTCAGGTGCTTTTCCTGCCGTGGCACTGCGAAGGACACCCTATGAGACCCCGACTGCTGCTGGCCTCCCTGTCTGCTGTGATCTCCTCGACCGCACTCGCTGGCGGCGGCACCATGCCCCGGCAGGAGGGGATGCTGGACGTGAATGGGGCGCAGATCCACTACGTGTCGGTTGGTACAGGCATCCCGATGCTGCTGCTGCACGGCTATCCATTGAGCGGCGAGCTCTTCGCCCGTAACCGCGACGCTCTGGCAGCGGCCGATTACCGTGTGATCACCATCGACCACCGCGGGTACGGCCAGAGCGTGGCCCCAGCGAGTGATGCCGGCAGCCTCAAGACCTACGCCCTGGACGCCTTGGCCGTCATGGATCAATTGAATGTCCCCCAAGCGATCATCGGCGGCATGAGCATGGGCGGGCCCATCACCTTTGAAATGTGGCGCACCGCGCCGGGGCGCTTCCTGGGGATGATCCTGATCGACACGCTGGCCAATCCCGCCGGGATCGTCGAGCAGAACATCTGGAAAGGCATGGCGCAGAAGGCGAGTACCTTCGGCCCCCAGTCACTGGCGCCCGAACTGCTCAAGGACATGCTGACCGGCGACACCCGCGCACGCCGGCCAGCCGACGCCCTGTTCCTGACCGGCATTGTGAGTCAGGCCAGTGTGGCCGGAGACGTGGCAGGCGCAACCGTGCTGGCGACTCGACCGGACTCCATTCCCACCTTGAAGACCATCACAGTGCCCACGCTGATCTTGGAGGGGCTGGAAGACACCGTCTACCCGCCGGAGTTCTCGGTGAAGATGCAGCAGAACATCGCGGGCTCCAAGCTGGTGATCGTTCCTGGGGCCGCGCACGCGGCCATCTACGAGAAGGCCGGCGCCATGAACGCCGCCATCATCGCCTGGGCCAAGTCGATCCGCTGAGCGCGTTCATCATGGCGGCCGCACTTGACCCTGACTTCCTGCCCATGCCCTGGGTAGGGGGCTCGGATGCTGAGCTGCTGTGTGCGCTGGCGCTCCGGGACGAAGACGCGCTGCGGGAACTGCACCGCCGCTACGCCCCGGCAGTGTACGCCCTGGCCCATAGAACTCAGGTCGCCAATCTCGATCAGGGCGTTCAGGACGCCTTCCTGGCGATCTGGCGGCACGCGGAGTGCCACTCCCGGAGCTGCTTAGACGCCCGCACCTGGATGCTGATCCTGGCCCACCGGTCACTTCGCCCAGCATGAACGGACAGCGGCGTTCCGTCATCTCCTGCCCTGTAACCCCTTGCCTGTCCGCCTTGCTTCGTCACCCGTCTGTCAGCCGAGGCCGTGTCCTCACTCTCCCACGTCGTCCTGCATCCTGTCGGACACGTCTCAAAGGACACCATGACCAAGCGTGAATCTGCTGTTGACACCACCGATCGCCGCACCGTTCTGGGACGCCTGACCGCCGCCGGTCTAGGCCTGGGCCTGCTGGGTCTGGGTATTCCCGCGCGGGCTGGCGGCGCTGGCATGGCCATGAAAGCCGGGATGACGGAAAAGGACTTCCGCATGGGCGTGATCGGGCCAGCCACCCTCTCCAGGATGGTCAGTCAGCTGGCGGTGGAGCGGGCCACCCAGGCGAACGCCCGCGAGTTCGCCCGCTTCGAGCTGCGGGAGGCTATCGCCGTGACCACGGTGCTGAAGGAACTGAAGACCCCGGTGCCGCCGATGGACGCTAAGGCGCGGGCCACTCTGACGAAGATTGAAACGGCGGCGCCAGGACTGGACTTCGACCGGGCTTACGTCACGGCCCAGTACGAGAATCACGTCTTCCTACGTGACCTGGCCACGACGTACCTGGCCAACACCACCCCGAGCGAGCCCACCTTCCCCGAGCAGCAGGGGCGGCACCTGGCCACGCTGGCTTTGAATCAGTTCACCGAACACGTCGAGCTCACGGCCCGTATCCTGCGCGAACTGGGGAGCTGAGCTGTATCTGGAAGTCATCCCGAATCGTCATCGTCTGGAACCAGCACCTTCTCCACTTGGCCGCTGTCCCTCCAAAGCCCCTGATGACGCAGTATCAAGGGAGCCTATCTGGTCGCCCCACGCTGCTCAGCCGCGTCGCCAGAACCCCAGGTAGTCGCCGCTCGAGCGGATAATCAGCAGGTTCACGCGGGCACCTCGTGCGCACTTCCTCCCGGCTTGATGCCGAGTTCATTCCTTTGCCCACAAGGGAGGAGGGAATGACGGGAGGGTTGGGCAACAAGGGGGCATTTACACCGACTGGAGAGGCACCGTTCCCAGTTTCCTTCTGTGTCAGTTTTGGGTGTACCCCATTCTCACGCTCGTGCCGTGCGATCAACACAGCCTTTACTTGCCCAGTTGAAGTCCGTTTCACCTAAATCGGACACCTGTCAAGCCGGGTCTGAACGTCAACCTGACACTATTCCATCCTTACCGCGAATGTTGCGTTCTAACTCTTGCGTGACCCCTACCAGATGGTTCCCAGTGGCCACGCGCCGAAGTACAGCGCCAGAGGACTGCGCATCGCCACCCGGGCCTGGCGCAGATTCATCCTCGCGCCGTACTTGTCTACCAGACACCGGCGAAATTCCTTGACCCCGGCTGGATCGGCGTCCCAGTCAGGAGGGATGACCACCAGCAAGAGCAGCTTGGCGGCAGCCGCTGACATGCCCGGCAGGTGACGCAACTCCGCCGGGTGGCACCGTGATGGTCTTTCCGGACGCCCAGTCGGCGTCAGCCGCTCGCCCGCACGCCGTTCAAAACGTGTTTCCACTCTGCCTGTTGGGCGCCTCGCCGCATTATCGTGGCGAGGATCGACGTTGTGGGTAGCTGACACCGAAAGAGGAATCTGTAGTTGCCGCTCCCTGCTCCGACTGAGCCGGTGGTGCAGCAGACAACGTGCCCTTATTCGAGTTGACGGTTAGGGCGATTGACACAAGGGCGACGAGTACTGCAGCAGTCGAAATTACAACGCCAATGCGTGCCACGGCGAGCCCCTTAATTGTGGCCTGCGTGCTCTGCTCGGCCGATCGGGCGGACATCAGGCTGTTCTGAATATTGACCCCCTCCTTGACCGTGGCCGCTTGCCGACCCAGTCGCACACGGTACTGATCCACGTTGCGGATAACGCGTTTCAAGCCGTCCATGGGCAGGTCACGGCCACTCAGGCTGATCCGGGTGCTTGGCTTCAGGACCATGCCGACGCCCTGCACGTGCTCCATGGTCGCGTCGTACGGGCCATGCAGGTGTATGCGCAGGGATGGCAGCGGTCCAGTCGGCTTCCGCCCGAAGCCACGCTGTTTAAGCCCTTCCAGTGAGGTGATCCAAGTCCGCCCCGCCAGCAACACGTCGTCCACGGCGTCCAGCGTCCGCTGCATCTCACTGATTTTTCGCCAAGATTCGAGCAGCTTCGTCTGGTGCTGCTTCCGCTGATTGGGATCGTCGAGATTGAGGGGGAGGTCGTCCGGATCAACGGTTAGGCTCCCCGTCTGATTCAGGGTTGCGCTCAAGATCCGGGTCGTGAAGCGCAGGGTGAGGGTGTCTGCCAAGATCATCGGGAGGTGCTTGGTCAGGTCAGTCCCGACGTAGGTCTGAATGCTGGAACTCAGCGTGCTCTCACCGCTCATCACGAGGCCCGTGTCCGGCAGTTGATAGATAAACCCGCCATAGAGTGGACGCGACGCCGGGAGGCCATGCCAGTTCCAGCCGAGTGCCAGCCGCTCGTCGTCGAGGGTCCACGCGCTGAACTCGTCTTGGAGTGCTTGGGTCACTTGCCGCGGGAATGAGTTGAGGCGCAGGAGCGCAGGCGAGAGTTGCTGAGGGAGAGGGAGCGAGGCGAGGATATGTACGCCGTCGGTCT
Organism: Deinococcus sp. QL22; assembly: GCF_023370075.1. Taxonomy (NCBI): domain Bacteria; kingdom Thermotogati; phylum Deinococcota; class Deinococci; order Deinococcales; family Deinococcaceae; genus Deinococcus; species Deinococcus sp. QL22. The sequence continues at coordinate 446,360 of NZ_CP097150.1, read as the reverse complement.
GAATGATCCAAGAGCCCAAGGGCATGTCTACAGGGAGGTCCGGCCATGCGACGGCTGGGAGCTGGTATTCCACCCAGTACAGAGTGCCGAAGGGGTTGCGGTCGACCTGCAGCGTGCTGCCCTTCTTCTGGGCGAAGGCTTGGAGTTCGTCCCGGTTGACGGCGACGAAGTGTTGGGGCAGAAGGTGGTCGAGGCTTCGTTCGGGGTACACGTCGGTGAAGTCACGAGTGAAGGCAGCGGCGGAAGCCGAGACGTCGGGCAGGTTCAACCACACCCCCATAGCGGGGGCTTCGTGAACGGCACTGATGTGTGCGACGTAGTACAGCGTAGCGGCCGGGGTCGACCCCGAGAAGGACTGATCATCAGGAAAATCACTCATGAACACATCTACGCAGTATGAGAACAATAAGTTCCCGACCTCTTATCCCGCTCAGTGACGTTCCCCAGCGCTTCACCGAGCAGGCCCTGTATCCAAGCATGGACCTGCTTGGATTTCTCCGGAAAGGATTCCAGCAGTCGCACGTTCTCTCTTCTGCGGGCTGGTGATAGCGATACGAATCTTTTAAAGTTCCTGCAGGGTAGCTGAGAATCCGCTGTGGTGAGGCCATCGAAGACTTAAGGCCCGGAGAAACCGTTGGTTTCTCCGGGCGTCACAGAGTGTTTGGAAGCCTAGCAGTACGAGACGTTGACCCTTTACGCGGATGACCGCTTACCAGGGATGTCTGTTCCAACTCTAGTCTGACCCCTTCTGAGCGGGGCAAAGTGAAACTCACCAAATCATCGGCCGCCGTTCAGGTGCCTGATGCTGTGGACACGGCAGTGTATGGGGCACCACACCGCTGTCCTGATTACCTCGGGGTTGAACTCATCTCTAGAGTCATATCATAGTACAACTTCCATAAAATTGGCATTGATTCATACTTGCTTGCAAGCAAGTTAGCAAATATGAGAGCTGAACCATTCGTTTTCTCGCGCTGAGTCAATGAGCGGTGGGGCATGACCATTCAAGAGCTGCCCAGTTTGCTCTCTAGCGCCAGAATCAACCCGGTGATGGTGAAGGTCTACCCCGTGGAGTACCGCCGCTCGTCCTGGGGAGCAGGGTGTGCTCCAAGATGGAGGGCAGCCGTTCAACGGTGTCTGTCCGAAAATGCGGTTGGTGAAGATCACTGAACTGTTCAGCGTCGCCCAGACAGTCACGCTGGAGAGATGCCCTCTAGTAGCTGTAATTCAGGGTTTTGGGACTGCGTCTTGAAGCAGCGTCGTCTGGTGCTGAGGGGGCGTCAACGGGCTAATCTGTACGCAAATGCGTACTTTAGTGTACGCTTCTCCGTATGGAACCACGTTCTCCTCGGGATGAGCTGGCGCGGCTGCGCGGGCCACTCAACACCTTGATTGCGACGCGCATGCAGACACTCGGTCTGCCGACGGTCAAGCAGTTTGCCGATTACGCGGAGGTGGGCCGCACCAGCATTTATGAACTGGTTCGGGGCCGCACGACCACCAACCGGGCGTGGACGAACCCCAGCATCGACACCCTCATCAAATTGGCGGTGGCCCTGGATGTGCCCACGCATGAGCTGCTGTATTTGATCGATCCGTCCGCTCCCGGTGCAGATCTGGTCACGGGGAAGCACTTGCCCCTCTATGTCGCAGGTCGTGTGGGCACGGGCCCCGAGCACCTGGCGCCGTCCGGCGAGGTCGTCTATGTGGAACAGGCCTTTGTGGTCAACCGTGAACTGATGGCGTTTCGAGTGTACGAGGACAGCATGGCCGGCGGGAAACATCCCATTTATCAAGGGGACGTCGTTATCGTAGACCGCCTCCTGCCCGGGGAACTCAATTTCCCGGTGGTGGCGCGGCTCCGCGAAGGCGGGTTTGTCGTCAAACGCCTCCGGCCCGGAGGCATCCTCGACAGTGCCAACCCGGAGGCCGATCCCCAGCAGGCCTTGATTGCACCCGATCAGGTGGCTCACGTGCTCGGGCGGGTGGTTCGGGTGATCAGCAACGTGTTGACCCCTTAAGCTTGGTCGGGCCGTTCAGTCGGACTTTAGGCGCAGGCCAGAAGCAAGAACTGACCGCCTTGAACAACGTGTTGGAGCACGATTGTAACGGGTCACTGGGAGAGCAGCACGGGCGGTCACCCACGCGATGCATGATGCTGCGATGGCTGCCGCTGACTCAGGATGAAGGGCTGGCCCGCTTGCTGGCGTTCACTCTGGAACGCTCTGCTGCTGAGCAGGCCAAGCCAGAGGTGATTTGAGTCTGAACGAACAAGCATTGATGCGACCACTGGTCTTCTTTCCGGAGGAGTGCGCAGAATTCTAGGGCACTTTAAACGGCGTCAAGCTGGCGGCTAACCCGACCGCGTAGTCTAGACCGTCACTCCCAGGGTGCGTAATGCCCGAGTGGAGATCCCAAAACTTCTTGGCGTAGATGCCAGTGGTACTGCCGTCTGGTCTCTTGTTGTCCACACTGTCACGCAGAGTAGGATCGCTGGACTGAAGATCTACGTTGTATTTCACGTTGGGCTGCGTGATGTTGTGCATATCGGTGGAACTGCCACCAAAGACGAGTGCTCTGGTACGGCACACGGCCTCGAAATCGGTGATGTTGCCAATGTTTCGACGCTCAAAATCTCCTTGATTATCCGTCTGCCAGTCGGCGCAGACGCCATCGAAATCGAACTGAATTTCAATCGGCACTTGGGGATACAGCATCGAGAACAGGTGGGCCCAGACCACGCCGTGTGAATGGGCAACAAACACCAGTTTGGAGGGGTTGGACACGCCCCGAATGGCCGTGCTGTAGATCTGGGCCACGTCATGGGTCAGCGAAATGAAGCCAGAATGCGTTTCAAGCTTGCCAGAGCTGGTGTTCGTCCGGTCTTCCAGGCTGGCGGCGTATCCCCGGGGCTGCACGCTGTAGCCCTTGGTGGCAATGGCCTCAGCGATCATGTTCAAGGTTTTTCGAGGCGCTAAGTAGTTGTAGTTGTTCTGAGTGTTGAGTGGTTGCAGGCCAGCGGGCAAGAGATTGCCGCAGGGAAGCCACGACTTATCAAACAGGCACTTTCCGGAAATACCAATCACGTAGTAATCCGGTGTCCCTGCAGGCCGCAGCGGAAGTGTCGGCGCTGGCGGCGTCACCACTGTCGGAGTTGGGGTACCACCGCAGGCCGTCAACATCGACAGGGCAGCAAGGATCGCAAGGCTGATTCTGAACACCCGGCCACTCTAGGCGCTGGGTTGTGGAGCAGATGCCGCAGATGCCACCTGCCCCCGGTGGGGGTATCTACGCTCGGCGCGGTTATGCGCCCAGAACCCTGTCCCTCACGCGCTAAGGTGCCCACATGGCCCGCCGTCGTCGTCGTCAACAACCCCTCCCTCCTCTGGCTGTGCTGCTGCTCTTTCTGGGGGGCTTGACGGTCTTGGGCTGGTACACCTTCCCAGCCCTCATGGTGGGCGTCTGGGCTCTGGGGCTCGGCGTGACCGTGTGGGTTCAGTGGCATGCTGCCACGCGTCGAAAGGCCCGCACGCTCGCCCTGCACGACTTGCACTCCCTCTCCCATCGTCAATTCGAACTCCACGTGGCTGCGGTGATTGCGGCCCTTCCCGGCTGGCAGGCAGAAGCGACGCGTGGCAGCAATGACCAGGGGGCCGACGTCATCGCCATCAGCCCCAAGCGGGCACGGGTGGCCATTCAGGTCAAGCATTACCCCACCAACACCGTGGGCAACAAGGCGGTGCAGGAGATCGTCGCCTCAAAAGCTATGTATCGCTGCAGTGAGGCCGTGGTGGTGACGAGTGGGCCGGGGTACACGCGGGCAGCCGTAGAGCTGGCGCGGGCCAATGGGGTCAAGCTGTGGGGGCCAGACGATCTGTTCCGGCTACAAACGCAAGCATTGGCGAGCCAGGCTGCACCGCGTGAATTGCTGCCTGCTTGACGTGAACAGCAGCTCAGGTCTCTTGCGAGCAAGAAGAGTTCCAGGCTGACAACATCAGATTCGCTTCCATCCCTCAGCGTCAGCGCGAGAGTCAACGACAGAGCAGAAGACCTTGAATTCATCTCCAAGGTCTTCTGCTCTATCGTTCTTAGCGGGGCAAGGTAAAGCGCACCAGATCACCCGGCCGCCGCCGAGGCAGCTGAGCCCGTTGGCTGTGCCGAATGGAACGTGAGTGAACCACCGTCGCGTCGCGCTGATACAAAAAGCTCTGCTCGTCTTGATGGGCAAATCGCGCATCATCGGGAATAAATAACACAATGCTCTCAAAGCGGGCCTTCCGACGATGCTTGAAATCAGGCGAGGCCAGCACCTCCCCATGCCATTCGGCATCGGCCCGAACCTCATGCACCCTCACCAGCAACTCTCGTGGATGAGACAACTCAGGAACCAACACCTTCTGGTACACCATCCGTGCGGCCCGAACCAGCGCAAGACGCGGATACAGTTTTTCCGGATGACGCTCTTCATACGCCTTGACCACCTCAAGGGGATCTTCCAGCAACACCGCGAGACTCTCCTGCTCAACGCCCTCAGGCGCATGACGCCAGACATCGCACAGCACCTGCGCATGAATCCCACTCCAGTTCTCCCAAGGAGTCAGGATTGACCGCACACGTCCCATCACACTGAGACCGCAGTCCCTCAGCATGATCGTCGCCTCACGTTCACTGAGTTCAACTGAGAATTTGGCCGCCCCTTTCTGAAGGACCCGCACCATCGAGCGGTGCTCCAGAGGTGCAGCGTCCGGACGCACCGCCAACACATTGGCATCTTGCAGGTCATGCAGCGCCGCCAACAGGGTATACATATGCGCGTGTTTGAACTGAGCGCTGTGCGGCTTCAGTTTGTGCAACAACACGCGCGCCATCTCTTTCCGATCCAACATGAGTCGTCTCCTTGAAGAGTAGAGGCAATGTGAATTGTGGAAGGTCCCCGTTGTCCCACTCACGCCCTCCTTCAGGATGACGAAACAGGCTTTCGTACGCGCTTTACCGTTATTTCAGGGGACGGACAGGTGCACGCAACCACCCGCAGTGTAGGCCTTGGCCTTTGTCACAAACCATGCCGCCCATCACAGACAGGCCACTTGACTCGCCAGTGCCTGATGCTGTGGGCTTCAGGTGGGGTGTGAGACAATTTCCCCATGCCTTGGAAACCTGTGGCGCTGAACAACCTTAAGAAAGGCGACACCGTCAGACTGGAGGGTGGCGCGACCATCCGAATTCGGCGGGTGATCGGTCAGCGGGGCTCCGTCCTGGACGTGATCAATGACGAGGGCTTGCCCGTCGAAATTCGCGATACAGAAGCTGTCGTACGACTGGAAGATAAGTGAAGGGATGCGCTCAGAGGACGCCATGGGTCATGTCATTCTCAAGAACATGGCCAAACTCAAGCGCACTAAACGAGAAGCCCTTCAAGCTCAGCGCGTCGCAGAAGAACAGGCCGCGCAAGCCCAAGCAGCACGTGCCACACGAGAAGCGCGGGCGCACAGCACACTGGCTCAACATTAACAGCGAGTGGAAGACGCCTCTTTACCCCATGGGTACATCAAGTACGCCCGACCGGCACAACATTCCAGAACTTAGAGCGCCGCCCCCTGAGGGGCGGCGCTCAGTACGTTATTTCTTGCGTGCAGGAGCCTTACCTTTGGCTTTGGGCCAGCCCTTGGGTTGAGCTGCTTTGCCCCGAGACAAGCCAAGTGCCTGGCCCTTCTTGTAGCTGGCTTGCATCTTACGCCGGGTCTCTTCGGCGAGCGCCTTAAAGTCCACCTCGCCTGCCTCAATGCTCTGCGCACTAACAACCGTACGGACGTTCCGGCGGCTGGCGAGGGCGACACTGGTCTCCACCAGCCACCTCTCAAAGGCGGGCGTAACTTCGATCAGCATTTCTCGGGCGCTTCGCTGGTACTTGCCCGCTGCACCACGGCGCTGAAACTCTTTGGGTAAGGTACATCGCTCCGGCAGATACACCGCGTCAATCTCGCCCTCTAGAACAGCAGTCCTCAGGTGCTTGACAAAACGGTCGCTGCGCTGCGGATTGTCGAGCAGCGCGATCACTTCGCTCAATTTTTGATACTTCATCACCCTATCCTGCCACGAAAAAAGCGCCCTCCGAGGGGTGCCGTCGGATAGGAGAGAGCTTTAAGGGTTCAAGCGCTCGAACCCCTTGAGGAAAAAGTAGCCAAGGAAACGAGCCGCGCCCAGAAAGGAAGCGCGTCAGCAGGCGCAGGGCTCGCTGATCCGAGCCGCGGCGGGTCACAGGGCACCACCGGGCAGCAGGGTCTGATGCAGTCTGGAGAGTTTCGCTTATTCTTCGCGGGCCAGTTGAACTCCGTCGCCAGTTTTTGGAGCAACGCGACAGCCAAGAGATCAGTGAGGGTAAGTCGCTTTTGCACACATGGAGTTAAGCCCCGATTCACGCGGAGGCACCCCATGACCCAGCGCAAAACGTACACCGCCGAATTCAAGCGAGACGCTGCCGGGCTCGCGCAGTCCACCGAAAATATCGCCGGTACTGCCCGCGATCTTGGAATCGGGCTGTCCGCCTTGAGAAAGTGGATCAAAGCTGACCAGCATCACGGAGACCTGGCCTTCCCTGGTCAGGGCCGTCAGCTGTTGACGCCCGAACAAGAGGAACTCAAACGCCTGCGGAAGGAGAATGAAATTTTGCGTCAGGAGCGCGAGATCTTGAAAAAAGCCGCGGCCTTCTTTGCCAGAGAGACCACACGTTGAAATATGTGTTCATCCAACAGTGGCGCACGCAGTACCCGCTAAAAGTCTTGTGCCGGGTACTGGATGTGTCCAGCAGTGCGTTTTACAGCTGGCAAAGAAGGCCGATCTCACCCCACGTTAAGCAGGATGCGCTGCTGGAGCAGCGCATCCGTGAGCTTCACCAGGCCAGCAAAGGACGCTACGGTGCGCCTCGTCTTCAAGCCGATCTGCGAGCTGAAGGACAACATGTTTCCCGAAAGCGGATTTCGCGCTTCATGCGGACTGCTGGCCTGCAAGCCAAGGGAAAGCGACGATTTGTGCGCACGACGGACAGCGAACACACCTGTGCGGTCTGCCCCAACGTGCTCAACCGAAAATTTACCGTTCAGCACGCCAATACGGTGTGGGCTTCTGATCTGACGTTGATGCTGTCGGCGAATTCAAACTCCGCTGTGCAGGACGCGGCATACTGGTCTATGTCCCTCAAACCGGCCGTGCCCAGCGACATTCCTGAGCTGACACAACAAGTTGCGCGCGCCGCGTTCCCGAAAGGGTGTGTGGCGATGCGTCTGCGTGACGAGTTCGGCACGCTGTACCAAGATGCCGACTTTGCAGATCTATTTCCTAAACGGGGGCAACCCGCGTTGCCCGCGTGGCGGCTCGCGCTGGTGACCGTTCTCCAGTTTCTGGAGAACGTCAGTGATCGCCAAGCTGCCGACCACGTCCGAGGACGCATTGATTGGAAATACGCGCTGGGACTGGAATTGCACGATGCTGGCTTCCATTTCAGTGTGCTGTCAGAATTTCGAGCCCGGTTGGTGGACGGCGAAGCTGAATACCGCTTGCTTGACCGCATGCTTGATCATTTTCAGGATCGAGGGTTGGTGAAAGCACGCGGCAAGCAACGCACGGATTCGACCCACGTCTTGGGCGCGGTGCGCGACTTACATCTCGCTGAATTGGTGGGGGAAACCTTGCGGGCAACCTGAAATGAGCTGGCAGACTTGGTTCCCGAATGGCTGATCGGCGTGGCCCAACCACTGTGGTTCAAGCGCTACGCCCACCGCGTTGAAGACACCTTGCTCCCGAAAACCGAAGCAAAGCGCCGGCTGTATGTTTTGGACATTGGCGCAGATGGCTTTGCCTTGTTGGATGCCCTGGACGCTCCAAACGCGCCGTGTGAGGCTCAGAAAGCGACTCGAATTGCCTTGCTCCGGTAGGTCTGGGACACTCATTTTGATCGCAGCGGTGGGGCGCTTCGCTGGAAGAAGGGAACTCTGTTCCCTCCTGTTGGAGAGCGCATCCAGTCACCCTACGATCCAGAAATGCACTTCAGCACCAAACGCAGTACGGAGTGGTCTGGCTACAAAGTGCATTTGACGGAAACGTGCGATGACGACGAGGCCCACGTGGTGACTCATGTCCATACGACGGCAGCGATGGACTATGACGGGTCAAGCACCGCGGTCATTCATGACAAGCTGGCCGCGAAAAAGCTTTTGCCCAGCGAACATTTTGTTGATGCCGCCTATACAGACGCGGGGGTGCTGGTTTCGAGCGCCAAGGAACATGGGATTGAGCTGATGGGCCCCATTCGCCAAGTGTCCACTTGGCAAAGCCGTCAAGGTCTTGGCTATGACACGCCTCAGTTTCACATCGACTGGGAACAGCAACACGCCACTTGCCCGCAGGGCAAGATCTCCGGCTCTTGGCGACCCGGTGACAACGAGGTTAAGCACCCCATCATCCGAATTCGCTTTCGTCGGAGTGACTGCGGAACTTGTCCCACACGCACGTTATGCACCGCGGCCAAGGATCCGCGCCGGACTCTCCTGATCCTCCATCAGGCAGAATATGAGGCCTTGAACGCCGCCAGAAAGCAAATGGAAACGCCCACGTTCAAGTCCAACTCCCGCATCCGTGCTGGCATCGAAGGCACTATTTCTCAGGCCGTGCATTGTGTTGGCTTGCGTCAGAGCCGATATATCGGTTTAGCCCGTACCCGGTTACACCATGTGGTCAGCGCGACGGCCATCAATGTGTCGCGCATTGTCGCTTGGCTCGATGGGCGGCCGCGTGCGGCCACCCGTGTTTCTAGCTTTTCAAGACTTCTCCACGCGGTTTGAATTCGCCGACAGCATCTACGTGATGTCGCTCGCATACACCGTGTTGGGTTCCTGGACGTCGAAATTGCGGTTCAGCAGATTGTCCGCGAGAGGCAAGGCGTGGTCTGAGTTGGTTGTGACCTTGTACTTGCGCTTGCCCTTCCCGCGGAGTCCAGCCTGACGCATGAAGCGGCCCACCCGGCGTCTGGAACAGACTACGCCCTGCTCACGCAGCTCCACGTGGATCCGAGGGGCGCCATAGCGCCCCTGACTGGCCTGGTGCGCCTCATGAACCTGGCTCAGCAGCTTCTGGTCGTTGTCCGTTCGGATCGGCGGTCTGATTCGCCACGAGTGATAGCCACTCTCAGTCACACCCAGGACGCGGCACAACACCCGTAAGGGAAATTGCTGGCGCCTGACGTGGATGAAAGGGTATTTCACTGGGTGTGCTTCGCGAACCAGACCGCCGCAGACTTTAGTATTTCGCGTTCCTGACGCAGAACTTCGTTCTCGCGCTTCAGGCGTTTGATCTCTTCCTGTTCCGGGGTCAGTCGGGCTTTGCCGTGCCCTGGAAACGCCAGCGGTCCGTGGTGATCAGCAGCATTCAACCACTTCTGCAGCGTGGACCGCCCGATCCCGAGGTCTTGTGCATTGCCCTGGGTAGTGTTGCCTTCCTGCTGGACCAGCTTGACGGCTTGTTGCTTGAACTCGGTTGAATACGTCTTTCGTTGTCCCATCGTGCACCTCGTTGTCGTCATTGTCGGAGTTCTTAACTCCGCCTACGCACAACTGGTGCAACCCCAGGAGATATGGAGAGTGGCATAGATACAGACAACCGACGGGTGATATCCCGTAAGATTGTGTACGAATGTTGACGTGCCGCAGAATCATGCACGATGGAGCTGATCATCAACTCATCGACTCCTGTCTCATTGAGAATGAACTGTAAACGGTCACGAACACGGGTAGGACCGCCGATTACATGCAAATGACGCCAAGCTTCTAGCCTGAAGTGCTCCTCAGATGTAAAGGGAACGTTTTCGATGGCCTCAGGGGGTGGTAACGGGGCGTCCTGTCCTCGCAGAACGCGCACTAAGGCAAGATCAACGGAGTGCGCCAGCCTCTCAGCTTCATTATCATTGTCAGCCAAGATGACAGACAAGGACAGGAGTGTTTGGGGCCTCTCGAATCGGGCGCTGGGCTGGAAGGCTGCTCGATACGTCTGGATTGCCGCAGCAGCATTTTGAAGATTTGGATTAATCTGGGCTGCGAAGGCAAGCCCGCTCCCTATGGCGGCGGCAGTCCGAGCACCATGCCCACTAGAAGTTAACAGCCAGAGGGGTGGTAGAGGAATATCACTGGGGGTAGCAATCACCTTCTGCAGGGGATGTTCAACAGGTAGGTCTCTCGTATCATAAGCCAGCAGTTCAGCTAAGCGTTCTTCAAAGTCAGCCTCCGACCGAACGTCTTGGCAACGACGCAGCACCAAAGCCGTAAGGCTGTCAGCACCCGCTGCCCGACCCAACCCAAGATCAATGCGTCCCGGGAAAAACGCTTCAAGTGTTCTAAAGCTCTCCGCCACCCGGAGCGGCGCATGGTTGGACAGCATGATGCCCCCTGAACCAACGCGGAGGTGCTGAGTGCGATGCGCGACTTGGCCCAAGATGATTTCGGGCGCGGAACTGCAAGTGCTCCGCAGGTTGTGGTGTTCGGCGAGCCAGTATCGGTTGTATCCCAGTTCTTCAACATGAATAGCGAGGTCAAGGCTGCGGTGCAGAGCTTGCCGACTGTCCTGCCCTTCCATAACAGGTACAAGATCCAGCACGGAAACTGGAATGCTCATCAAAACCTCCTGTCGACCTAGAGGTAAGGAGCTGACGAGAGTATATCGAGTGTAAAAGACCGGAAATTTCTACCTATCTTGACCAATGTTGGCCACGCTTTGTGCGATTCAGGCGAAATTCCACACAGGTACGACGCTCTTGCTCTCTCGTGTTGCCGACTTGTGCGGGAATCGATAATGCTTCGCCTGCACCATCAATACCAGCCCCGTTCTGATGGTATGAACGCGCTCTCGACCTCAGGCAAAGACTTTAGCTGGTTGGTCAATGCTGACGTATCAGTACTGGCATCAACAACCACGTAAGCGGACCGTCTGATGTCCTGGTCGGTGGAATTTGGGGAAAACCAGTCTGCCGAGCGGATCTTAGACCAAGCCTGCACCTGATGCAAAACATCTTTTTGACGTTCCCTCGGGATTTCGGAGCGGAACATAAAGAAAATTGTTTGCATCAGGTTCCCCCTTCACCCTTTCTGTACCGCCACCGACGGCATCATTCGAGATTCGGCCTATGCGCTGAGAAGGCGGCGCAGATTCAGCCTTCCAGCCCCGTAATCCGGGTGCCAAGTTTGTCCCCGCATTCCGGGTACAGGATCGGCAGTAGTCTTGAGGAGTTCAAGGACGTCAGCGGGCTTCGTACCCTTCGCAAGTAGGAGGGCGACGGCTGCTGAAACGTGAGGCGCAGCCATAGAGGTGCCGTTAAATGCAGCATAGTTCGTTTCCCGAGCTATTGAGCGGCCGCGCGCAGCACCACCGGGTCCAGGAAGTGCCTGATAGCCAACCTGGCCTGGATATGTGGGAACGGTCGACCATATGGCAACTCCTGGTGCACATAGGGTGATGTGATTGCCCGCGTTGGAGAAGCTAGCGACAGTGTCATTCAATCCGGTCGCGCCGACGGCAATGACTCCGGGAATCGCAGCAGGATAGGAGATGGGACTTCCCTGTTGACGTTCGTTGCCCATTGCAGCCACGATGGTGACCCCACTTTCGAGCAACTTGGTGTATAGAGCGTGCTCTAACTGATCTGGAGGCTGGGGGCCGCCAATACTAAGATTGAGCACGTCCACCAAACTCCCTTGTAAACAGTCATTCAACGCCCGACGGTACAGGAGGGGATCGACGAGATACCAAAAGACATTGCCGCGGGGGAGGTATGTGGGAGTATCGTTAAAGATTTTCCAGACCAGCAACTGGCTGCGGCAAATGCCGTTGATACCCACATCATCATTGATGCCTGCCCCAATCGTACCCGTGACATGAGTACCATGACCAACGATGTCCTGCTCTGAGGCGTTTCCGGGTAAATCTGGGTAGGCCACGGTATACCTAGCGATGCCCTTCATGAGGTCTGGGTGAGTGACATCCACTCCAGTGTCGAAGACCCCCACTCGAATTTTCTTGGCCTCATTTACGTCTACGATCTTAGGCTCCCACCCTATCCTGTTCAGGTTCCACATCCGCGTAGGCGCGGGTGGTATACCTCCTACAATGCCTGTGGCCTTGGCAAGCAGATAACGAGTTGGAACACGCGAGATGTACGCCACATTAGGGTCACTGCTAAGGATACGGTGCAGCTGATTCGCCTCCTGGTCTTGGGTCAGCTGCACTATGCTCACGCCGCCCAAGTCATCTCCAGCCACCTGGTTAGTAGCAGCGGCCATAGTTGTCGCTACAGCACTTTGCATGTAGTTGGTATTCGCTGACAGCGGCACAACCTGGCTGATCAATCCAGCCCGTTCGTAGAAGGACAACGCAGCTAAGCCAGTCGTCGCAGCCGAGACTCTATCCACCGCTGCCATAAATGTTGTTCCGCCAGCAGTGTCCTGCGCTATTGCTGTCGCTGCCGGTCCCTGGCTGTTCATTTTGATGAGCAACATCCCATCGTGGAACGCGGGCAGCGATTCACCGATCATAAATTCATCCATGGTGAGAACCTCAGCGTTGTTGAACGGTTAGGTTTGCATCTACTTGAGGAGGATGGAAGTTTCGGGAAGGAACTCTGTCGTCCAAGCGTGAGACGTATTCCTCGCGCCTAAGAAGGAGAATCGATGGCACGGTAGAGTCATGCATTCGCAGATAGAAATGCCCGATGCCAGCAAGGCCTAAGAACAGCCCTAATGTCTCGGCGGCTGGGATGGGAATACCGCACGGCCAGAGCCGCCCTGGAGAACTGTAAGCTTCCATTCCCTCCTGTGCGATGTCCCAGGCAAGCTGCATCGCTTCACCCGGGCGCCACCCGATGGCTTGTGCTCCAGCCGTTAGCACCTCCGCATTACCACTCAAACCATGACATAGACAGAAACTTAGGGAGCCACTACGCCGCGCTTCTACCGTACCCCTCCATGTGGTGTCCAGTGCGATCAGCGCCTCTTCCCGGCACACTGCACTGCCGAGGAGCTCGTAGGCGCGTAACCGGGAGAGAGCAATTCCAGGTGCTCCATGGCACCATTGAACACGGAAGGGCAGCCTAGTTCCAGGCCGTGTACCGCGCACCGGCTCCTCCTGTAGATGCGGCCAGTTACCCTCCTCCGGCGAGAACCAAGCCCGCTCGTAGTCAAATGCGCCTGCCGCCGCCTGCCGATAAGCGAGGTTGCCTGTAGCTTGGAAAAGCTCCAAGAGCGCTAAACTTGCCCCAGCAGTTCCGTGAGATAGGCCTGTCAAGTTGGGGTGAACGAAGGCAGTGTCTGACTGCCATGAAAGGCCCAACTTCGACTTCTGAGCACACACCAACAGTTCGTCCCCCAACAGGATGGCGGCTTCTAAAGCTGGTGGATCGTCTAGCAGGGCATGCAAGGCGATAAGGGCAATGATCGCGCCAGCGCGTCCAGACAGCAGATCAAAAGTTCCTACCTTCCGGGGTACCTGTAGCGCTCGGCGCCACACTGCGTGCGCCCGTTCCCGCAGATCTTCTTCGCCCAATAGGGTAGCAAGGCGGGTGGCAGTGAGGGCAATTCCAGTCCAACCAGTGTAGAGCCCAAGGACATTGTCAGGGGGGAGGGTCTCGGCAGCATGCAACGCCTGGCGTATTGCTCCGAGTGCAGTGCGGCGCGTAGCTAAGTCCCCGGTGCGAAGAGCAAGTTCCGCCAGGAACAATGCAATGCCCGCCGTACCATCGTAGAGATTGGATCCCATCGCACCGTAGGTGAGGCCTAAATGGCCCTTTCCGTCAGACCTAGGCACGAGGCCAAGCCAGTTGCAGTGGTCACGGTGCCACACCGCTTCGTGAACGATGCGTTGAGCAAGCTGATCGGCAGTGTCAAGGAACGCTGCGCTTGTAGCAACGGAAGTGGATGCAGGCAGAGGAATCCGCACAGTTGGTACTGCTGGAGGCACAAACCAAGGTTCATACAGGTCATGGGACTTGCCGCTGAGATAAGGAAGTTGTAAGTCAATCCCAGATTCTGCGAAGCACTCTACCACCGTCTCAAGGCGGGTAGGGACAGTTTGTTGGTTTCGTTCGTGAGCACGAATTAAGCCTTCGGCCAAGAGTTGGCAGCGGTGCTGGCCAAAACTTTCACCTTGGCCTGGATCCTCGGCCAATCCCACGCCAGAAGCCAGAACTTTCGTAAAGCTCGGCGTTTCTTTCTTCAACCCCTCTCCCAATTCCTGACAGATGTTCGGAAGCAGGCTAGCAGCTCGAGCATAATCTTTTTTTAGGAAGTAGAGCACGCCAGCGTCACACCGAAGGTACTGGGTGGGAGCGGTAAGCACTTTGAGCCGGAACCCGATGGATTCAGCATTTAGCCGAGTGGTCACGCTTGACACCAACAGTGCCGCTGCCTCAGGTCTGAGGTTCCAATAGACCCGTATAAGAGTCTCATCACCGTCCCAAATAAGCGGCTGGTCGCTAAGTGCCATGTAAAAGCCGGGGGATACCTCAAATGATTCGTGAGGCAGACGCACACTGACGGAGCCGCCTATCTCAGCAGGTCTGCCGTCAAGCACACAATACTGGCCTTCCGATACATGGAGAGTCAAACCCCGCCGTTGCACCATAACCCAGCCTGGCTCTAAGCCCGTTACTTCCCACCCTGGCTCCCAGCATCCCTGCCCTGTGTTGGCCTTTGAAAGAGCCTCCGTAAGCGGCACCAGGTGGTCTGTATCACGGCCCGCTCCATCTGAAACGGTAGGGGCGACAAAACCGATTTGGTAGAAGTTGCCATACAGCTGATTCTGTAAGGTGGCGAGTAAATGTGCCCGGGCGACTTCCGGAGTGATGGACCGTCGAATCCGCAGAGGTAATTGCGAGGAGCGTTGGCCGTACCAAGAAAAAGTAGTGGGCGAGTCGATCACAATAGCGTTCACCACTGCTTGCACTTGCCCCAAATAGCCGCTCATCTTGTTCCCCCCACGAGATGGGAAAGACCCATCAGCGCCACACTCCCTTCCCGCGGCCGCTGAGACACATTCATGCCGAGTTGCAGGTGACACACGGAAGTCAAGGTCCACTGGGACGCCCGCTGAACCTGCTCAAGGCCTGTTTGAATCAGTTTCAAGGCAGCATATTTAGAGGAGCGTACCAGCCATTCTTCTGCCTTCTCTGGTGTTAGTTTCAAACGGCGTATATATGCGTGCCAAAACGCGCGAATTGCGGGTTGAATTTTTTCAAGCGGGTAACGTGCAAGGCTTAGATAGCGGTCGGGTGGCCCATTCCCTGCCACTGGAACAGAGCTCAACCAGAAGCTCAGGTAATCGCCAAAAACAGTACCGACATCCCAACAGGGATCACCCAGACCTGAGGATTCCCAATCTACCAATGTGATCTGCCGTTTGCCTGACCTCGCTCCTTTCTGAGATGACCCGGCAGCGACAAGAATGTTGTCCCATCGCACGTCGTGGTGGATGGGCGCTTCCGCTCGCCAATCCTGCCTGACTTCGTCGAGAAAACGGCACACCTCTGGGGAGTGTTGGATCATCTGGATTAGATCAATACAGGCGTGGCTAAAGTCACGCAGAAGCGCTAGACCTGGACGGTAAAGGTAAAACGCTGCGGGTTCAGGAGCAACGAGACCAGTCAGAGACTGAAGAGATCGGTCGGACGAGCCGTGGAGGATGCCCAGCACATCACCCAGGGAAGCCGCCAGTGAAGTGGAAAATCGGCCCGTGCGGCGGTGATACTCACGCAGGTTTTCTGTATGGGCCAGCAGTTCCACGATGAGCAGATCTTCGTCAGGATCGAAAGCATGCATCCGAGGCAGATGAGCGTGAAGTGCTTCGAAATTGGAGAGATTTTCAAATGCCCGGTACACCTGAGCTTCCCGAGAAGGTGAGACAATGTCATCTTGCCTGAGCCCCTGCTTAAGGAAAAAACTCGGGCCATACCGACTGATGACTTGAAAGTTGCGGTTGCGGCGAGATGCGTTTACCACCATCACATCGCCGTCCACGATGGCGGCATGCTGAATAAGACCACAGCGCAGTAGATACGGGATGACCGTGCTCTCCGTTAGCATAGATGCCTCAACATTCCTGTGAGAAAGGCCCTAGCGCAGGCTGGACCGCCGACCTGCACTAGGGTTCAAGAGGACGCATCAGCCATAGAACCTTTATCTATGGTGTAGTGCAAACTCTTGAAAGTTTGAGAAGGGTGACCGCAATGTGGCCCTAATCATCGTAGCCGCTTTGAAAAGTGCCTTAACACAAGCAGGAAAGCGACTGTGGGTTACACGCAAAACGGCTTCTACACCAGAAGAAGGAATCGTACCGGGTAGGGCTAAAGCCGCCGCCCCCGCTGCACCCAAAGATCGAGAGGAAAGCGGGTGCCATTCCCCCAGCTGCTCCACCCCCCGTGTCTAGCCCCTGCGCTCCTGCCTGTCCCATTGCGTTCGAGACCATGGTTCCTTGCAGAAACGAACTCACGGATTGAGACTGCATCTGAATATAGGTAACCGTGGCGCTCGGACGCAGCCAGACCGCTGTGTAGCCGGGCAGCGCATTACCCTGTAACTCTTGACTGGTTACCATATCGGCCGGGTCGAACTCGACTGCCGTATTCGCATTGGGGTCAAGGTACAATTTAGTCCGCCCACCCTGGCCGCTGTCACTCAAATATCCAGCGATCATTACCCCTTGCGGCGCCTGACCATTGGGAGCAATGGAGGCAAGGAAGGAAGCCCCCTGTGGCTGGCCACCGCCAGTGCTATCACTCGATGTGCTGGCAGGAGACTGGCCGGAAGACTTTGAACCCTGTTGATCATCTGACATGATTGTTCCTCCTAATGTCGTTCTCTGACCTTTCAAGCGTGCTTGCGAACGTTCATAAAGGGTCGAGGCGTGGACGCGTGCTGTTTGATGGCAATTTTTCTGTACGGAGGTCCGCGCGGCCCATAGATAACATTCGAGTCCATCATCAAATCGAGAGGAGACCTCCTCTCCACATTTTGCGGAATGATGTTCACCCCCTACGTCTTTTTAGGTTGCCCTCTCATGTAAGTCATCACTCTCGCACCAATTCAAAACAGGCCACTCAAGTCAACTATTGAGTGCTCAAACACTAGATCGAGCATTGAGGAAAGTGAATTTTACATGCTACATATGTATTGTCTTGACATTGCCGCTTTACGCGAAGACCTCCGCCACCCACTGCACCTCCGCCTTCAGCAAGAGCTGAGGAGATTAGATTCATGCCAAGTAACACAAGTAGCCAGTGACTTCTCCGCCGAGTCATATCATTTCCTCCGTGTATGTGCCTTCGTCCCACTGTAGAAAAGCAAGTGTTTTCACTCACTTAGTCCAAAGCACCTTCACACTTAGCATCGGCCGACCTCAGCGGCTGACAATTTCACTCTTTAGTCGTGCTGGACGGCATGAAAGAAGATTTTCCCTTTGTCCCTCGACGGAGAGAGTCAACGGCGGTGTGTTGAAGTGCGATGCCATCGACACCCGCTTCCCACTCAGCGACCGAATTCACCGCCCAGTTCAAAGCTTGTGTACCTGCTCTCCGAACCGACACCCTTCAGCGTGCTGCCCAAGTCGTCCTCGCCATGATCACGGCGGAGAGCGTCAATCACCGCAACCTTGGTCGTCACCTACCCGGTTCCAGCTCACCGGAAGCTAAATAACGGCGCGTGGAACATGCCGTCCACGATGCGCACCTCACCACGTAGGTCTTCCTGGCACTACTGCTGGTTCAGCTCCCCCGGTAAGATCCTGATGAGCTTGGACCGGACGACTTGGAAACATGGGGTATCCCCTGTCAACTTGCTCGTCCTGGGTGCGGTCGTCCACGGGTTTACCCCAACCCCTGGATATGGTCGCACTCGATCACATGGGCAACAGTGAGACTAGGGCGCGGATGTGGGTGGTCTGCAAGTTGATGGAGGCCCTTGCAGCGCGACGCTGCAAGGGCCTGGTTGCGGACCCTGAGTTCATCGGCGCCGAGTGGTTTCGTTTTCTTCGACTGAAGGGCATTCGTCGAGCGGTTCGGATCTAGAAGGACATCCTGCTGGAGGAGCTCTTAGCAAATGACTGGTTCCAACATCTTCGCCCCGGGCCATTTCGGATGATTGCGGAGAAGACCGAAGTGTTCGGCGAACGGATGTGGGTCGTGGCAACGAGGTCACCCGCGGGCGACCTCGTCATCATTGCGACAGATGTTGGCGTCTGGGAAACAGGGAAGCTCTATCAGCTTCGCTGGTCCATCGAATGGACCTTCAGCTCGCAACAGATGCGGGGGTTCGATCTGGAGCGAACTGGAGTCACGGACATTAAGCGGGTGGAGCGCCTGTTCGAGTTAGTCACCCTGGCGTGGCTCAGCTGCTTATAGGTGGGCGAGTAGCAAGAAGAGACGAAATCGGATCCGCATCTTGGCTCTTGGCCGGAACGCCCTGTGACGTGACCCCAAGTTCTCGGTCCACTCCAATTGCGACAAGATGGGCAATTCTGGAGGGGTCATGAAGCGAAGTACGGGGAGATGACGAAAGACGAAACCAAACGGCCCTCGTCTCCTGGAGGAGGAAAATCGCCGTCTGAAGAAGCTGGTGGCCGACCTTTCGCTGGACAACCAGGTTCTGAAGGAGGTGGTGGCACAAAAGTGGTGAACCCCGAGGCGACTCCACAGTCCAAGACGCCATTGAAGCGGGAGATGGTGGGCTTTGTCCGAGAGCGGTTCGGGGTGACCGAACGCCGGGCGTGTCGTCAGTTGGGCTTCTGGCGATCCACTGGGCGGCACAACAGCCCTGGAGAGGAAAAAGACCAGGCACTGAAGACTCGTCTGCGCGAGTTGGCAGGCGAACGACCTCGTTTCGGCTACCGTCGCCTCCATGTGATGCTGCGGCGTGAAGGGTACAGAGTAAACCACAAGCGGATCTACCGGATTTATCGAGTCGAGGGCCTATCGGTCAGGCGCAAGGTTCGCAAGAAGCTGGTGGCTGGTGAACGGGGGCAGAAACCAGGGGTTTCTGCGGCCAATCCAAGGTGGAGCATGGATTTTATGTCCGACCAGTTGGCTTCAGGTCAACGGTTTCGCGTCCTGAACGTCGTAGACGACTTCACGCGGGAGTGCGTGTTGATGCATGTTGGCACCTCCATCACAGGTGCGGATGTGGCCCGGTTGCTTACGGCGGTGTTGGCTGAGCGCGCTCAGCCAACCATGATGGTCACAGACAATGGCCCAGAATTCATCTGCAAGGTGCTGGATCAGTGGGCACACGAACGCGGCATCATCCAGCATTTCAACCGACCTGGAAAGCCTGTCGAGAACGCTTATATCGAGAGTTTCAACGGCCGGGTTCGAGATGAATGTCTGAACCTCCACTGGTTCCAGACGCTGTCTCATGCCCGCTTGATCGTCGCGGCTTGGCGTCAGGATGACAACGAGGTTCGTCCACACAGTTCCCTGGATGATCGCTCTCCCAATGAGTACGCCCGCCTGAAACAGGCGGGCTGAGGTACGCTTTCGTTGCAACTAGAGTGGACCGACCGAGGGGGGAATCTCAAACGACTCCCATTAAGTATATGCTTGCTAAGCTTTGAGGAATGACTCCTCCAGCCCGACATCTGTCGCTGAGTTCCGAAGAAGACGTGGCCCTGCGCAGGCTAGAACTGGGCGCTGGGATCAACGTCAAAGTTCGTTTGCGAGCGAGCATTGTCCGTCTGAACGCCAGTGGAATGACCGTACCGCGCCTGGCACAGCATTTCGGGCGCAACCCACAAAGCGTTCACAACGATCTGGATCGCTATGAACAGCAGGGACTCCCTGGATTGATGGACGGCCGGTCTTCGGGGCCGCCGCGCCGGATCACTCCAGAACTGGATCAGTATCTTCAGGAGCGACTGGCGGAGCAACGGCTCTGGAACAGCGACCTCCTCGCCGAAGCGCTCCAAGAGCGCTTCGGGATCACGGTCAGTCGAGACGCGGTTCGCGTTCGACTCCTGGCCTTGGGCTATTCGTGGAAGCGGGGACGCTACGCCCCGGGTCAGGTGCCTGACCCGGATGTCATTCATGAGCATCAGGCGTCGATTGAGACCCTAAAAAAGGGGCACTGGACGGCAAACTCACCCTCAAGTTTTTAGACCAGACCGGTCTGTCGCTGATGCTGTCGGTCGGCAACTCTTGGTTCCCACGCGGTTCCGGCCGGCAGTTCAAAGTCCCCACGCGCTGGGGATCTCAAGGACGACTCAACTTGATCGGTACGCTCGCCGTGGACGCCCAAGGTGAGCACTTGGCGGTGCGACAGTTGACAGCGTCCTGCACGCAAGATGATGTCACCGCGTATCTCGACACCCTCGCTGAACAGTCTGACGACGCGCAGCGTCGTTCAGGCACAGCACGGTTGACGGTCGTGATTTTAGACAACGCCTCATTCCATCGCAGCAAGGTCATTCGAGCACGAGAGCCGATCTGGGCGGCCAAAGGGCTGCTGCTTCGATACCTCCCGCCGTACTGCCCCATGCTCAATCGCATTGAAACGACCTGGCGCAAGCTGAAAGGATTTCTAATGCCTCGGCGCTGTTACGACACGGTCAGTGAACTCCAAGCGGCCTTGTTGATCGCTCTCCAAGCCCTCGGAGCCACCCTGATCTAAAACTTAACAAGGATGTACTTAGTCGTGCATTGAAATAGGAAGGCTGTTACAAATTTTCATCCAGCGAGGCCGCTCAATTAGTTCGCGCTGCACCCACTGTTCCAAGCTCTTGAATGTAGCTCGTACCCCGATCGGACCATCAAGATTGAGAATCGCCGTTAACAAGTGTTCAGCTAGGTCAACCTCGACGGGAACAAATTTCAGTAGACCTTGAGCAAGCTTCTTACAATGGGCGTAGTCTCCAGCAGCACTCAGCTGGGTTAGCCGCCGCAAACCCACGCTAATCATCTGCCGTTCTATCGCATCACGCTCCTCACGCACCCACTCAGTTGCTGCGTCTGGCAGAAACGAACCCGTATATTCTTCTAAAGCATGTGTGAGTTGCTCATCGTCGTAGCAAATGAGGGCACTCCGGAGGCGTGCAGCATCCCACTCAAAATTAGCTCCCTCGCACTCAATGGCGTATTCGCGACTCTCTTTATGATAGGTCACGCGTAAATAAGGTACTGAAAGCATCAACTCGTGCTTAGCTTGATGAAAGTAATTGCTGGTGCGTCTTGGATCGTCATCTGGCCACATCGCAGTCAAAATCTGTTCTCGCTTTGCCGGCCCCCGAGCTAGAAGATACGCCAGTAGCTCAACTGTGCGTTTCAAGCCCAGTGGAACTTCCGTGCCATCAACCTCCAGATAAGCATTACCTAGAGTAACTAGACGAATTTGAAAAGGCTGGTTTCCTGTTACCCGCATCCAAACATTCCGTAGCGTGGCAAGATCTGAATCATCTTGCTTACTGACTACCAATGCAGTCACCCGCGGGAGTAAGCGCAACTCTGGCACAAGTGCAGCCACACTCCCCACGGCATGACTCAACTGTATGGCACGCTTTAGAGACGAGAGAGAAGCACCCATACTACGGTCTGCCAAGCTCTCAGCAAGGTGCAGTTCGGCCCATGCCGTTTCACGAGGTAGATCCAGGGTAGCGAAGTTATCTCGGGCTTGAGTCAACGTCGCTACAGCCTGTGCCTCTTCCTGAGCTGCCTGCCAATACCCCTGTCGTAAGGTCAACAGCGTACGCTCCCAACTGTTTGAGGGCAAGCGAGAGGCACGTTCTATGTGTGCAGCGGCCTTGGAAAAGTCATGCTGTACGGTAAGAACAGTTGCTGCACCCAAAGCAGCTAGAAACTCAGTACACAGTTCGCCCTGGAGCTTTGAAGTCTGCACGGCCTGTTCGAAACTTTCCAACGCAGCAGCCCACTGACCTTGTGCCCGCTTCAGGATGCCCGTAAGGTACTCTTGGTAGGGTAGTCTTCTGGCCTGGCAGGCACACGCCTCATTTAAATCTGTCTCCGCTTCCCTATATTGGCCAGCGTAGATAAGCAGTTGCGCGCGAGTGAGAAGCGGCTGAAGCCGCTTAGATCCTGTTGTTACAGAAATAGCCACAGACGCGTAGTGAAGGGCAGCTGCCTCACGCCCGAGAAGGCCGTAAACATACCCGAGCAGTTGCGCTACCGGACTAACCAGAGGCTGACCGGCCTCATTCATGGCCACCGTGATGCGCCAAGCTTCTTCCAATTCCCAGCGCGCGCGATCCAATTGACCATGGTACAAATACAAGGCCCCCGCCTCCCGAGCCATGAGTGCCTGATCCATTTGAGCCAGATCGGATCGAGAGAGATTGTCTAGTTCTTGCCATGCAGCTTTGGGTTCCCCTAGATGTCGGAGAACTGTCGCAAGTTCCACACTTGCCCCCTGCTCTCCTTTAGCCTTGGCACGCAGCAGAAGATCTTTAGCTGGCAACAGTTGCCCTTGTAAAAAGAGGCAATAAGCACCCCAACGGTCGTCGGCCCCATTCGGTTGGGATAGGGCCGAATAAAGATTGCTCCCATGTTCGGGCTCACCTTCACAGATCGCCTTTAGGATTACATGCATGCTAACCTCTACGGCATTAAGTGGTTCCCTAGCCACTATCCAACTCAGCGTAATATTAACTACGATTGAAAAGGCTAAATTCGACAAGATAACCGTAGCCCTATACACAAACGGAGGGGGAAATTAAGTCTGATCTTAACGGTATTAATATACATGTGCAACTCTGCTCATGGGAGCAAACCACGCTCTATCCGACTTTTATTGGTACTCCGTTGACTCATGGAACGGGTGCAAGCTAGGGAATGGACACCCAGCAGCTCATTCCTGAACCGTTGGAGCAGTACTGCCAGCTGTTCGACGCGGCGTTTACGCGTCCCACACAGCAAGCCACGTTTCGAACGTATCTGCAAGGTCTTCTCCTGGGAACGGAACGTCACAAAACAGCGACGGGCCTGGCGAATACCGAACCGGGTCAAGCGGGCAGCCGACACAAAGACGCACATCGTGTTCAGTGGTTCTTGTCTGAGAGCACTTGGGATCTGGAAGAGTTGAATCACCTGCGCTTAGCGATGCTGCGAACGCTTGCCAGCACCGCGCCGTGTGACGGCGCGGTGCTGGTGATTGACGAAACAGGCGACCGGAAATACGGCACGCACACCGCGCATGTGGGTCGCCAGTACTTGGGAAGTTTGGGCAAGGTCGACTCGGGCATCGTGACCGTTCATGTGCTGTATGACACGCCACATGCGTATGTCCCCCTCAAATTTGTGCCGTATACACCAGCCCATCATTTTGAACGCAAGACGAATGATCCGGCATTCAAAACCAAGCCCCAACTTGCCATTGACCCCATTGATGCTGTCCGGGTCGATTGGCCGTATCGGGCAGTGGTTGCAGAGAGCTTCTACGGGCAAAACGAGGTCTTCCAGACCCACCCGATCCGTCAACACATTCCCTTCGTGTTGGCCCTGCCCGCATCCCACACGTGGTGGCATACCGCAGACCAGCCAGGGAGTGCCCTGGAACTGGCGCTGCACGCAGCGCCAGAGGCTTGGCAACCTCTCGTGCGCACGTATGCCGATGGACATCAAGAAATCAAATGGGTCGCTGAGCTTCAGGGCGGCCCCTTTGGGCCGCACCAGATCTTTCGGCTGATTGTGGTCACGCCAGATCCGGTGGCGTTGCCAGAAGACCGCACGGAATACCTGATTTCTAATCTCCGCGAGGGTGAACAAGACACCATGGTGTGGCACGCCAAGACGCCGCCAGCGACGCTGTTGGAGATCGCTTTGCTCTATGCCCGGCGGCCCCGAATTGAGCAAGCCTACCGCGAGGTCAAGCAGCATTTGGGCTGGACACACGGTCAAGCACGCTCCGACCTGGCCCTCCGACGCCATTGAAACCTCGTCTGCGTCGCGTTCTGTTTCTTGTATTGGGAAGCGTCACAGCCGATAGATAAAGATCCCACGACAGCGCCGCACGACGATCACCCACCCTCAGCGGCGGCTGAACAGCCGCCGACTTGGCGTGCTGCTCTGCGTCGTGTCCGGTGCTATTTGGAACCCTTTGTCTGGATCTGGCGAGCGTGGCGTGCCTTCACCACAGCTGAGCCACCCAAGACCCTGCTCGCGTTGCTCAGGTCTGTGGCGCAAGGGCAGCCCCTCTCGCTCTACGTCACCTCAATGCCGTCCACAAGGGCATTCTTCTCAAAAGTCAACGGAGTACCAATAATGCAGCGGTTGAGCCGAACCGAGACTTCGTTGTTGGTCAGCCCTTCAGCCACCAACCGCACCACGTTCAGCTCCCAGGGTGTGAGCTTGGCCAGCATTTCACGCGCCTCGGTTTGGCGGCGTGTCCGCTCGGCGCAAGTGGGGCAAGGCGCGGCAGGGGCATGGAACATCAGTCCGCCGTTTCAGGCAAGACAGCACTGAGTTGGGCACGCGTAAGGATTTCTGCGAGCTGCGGACATACGCTGTTGCTGAGGCAAAAGAAAAGATTCACGGTGAATTCCTCCGGGCTGTACCGGCCAAGATTCGGCCCATGTAGCCTTTGCTTACGCCCAGTAATTGAGCAATTTCAGCTGTTTTAACGCCCGTCTGACTCAAGGCACGCGCCTCATCAAATTGCTGTTGAGACAACTTGGCGAAACCATTGGCTAGACCCTCTTGGGGCTCCCATAGGCCCGTCTCTCGGGCGTGGGCGTTGTTCTCGGCAGGTGAAACCAGCTCCAAATTAGGCAGAGCATTGCTGGTTTTGCAGCCGTCTCGGTGGTTAATCTGTTGCCCAAGTGGCGGAAGGCTATGGGCCGCACTCCAGACGATTCGGTGTACCAAAACCATCACCCGCTGGTCTTTATTGCTCAGGCAAGCTCTGAGGTAGCCGTGAGGTTGCAGAGCACCAATGGCTTTCAGAGGAGTTTTTGATTGGACTGCATAGACCAAGCCAGTGTCCAATTGCACTGTCAGCCGTCCCAGATCAAGCAGTTGCTTCACTTGGAGGTCGTTTTGACGAACCTTCCAGTTCCGTTCCTTCGATTTCCGATCTTGCTGCGAATTGTCCCCGGCTGATTCCTCGCCCGCCAAGGATTCCAGCTGAGCTTCAAGGTTGGCGTCTCGCCAGTGTTTCCGGCTCAAGCGATCTTGCTCAGCACTGCGGCGCACGCGGGCGCGTTGACAGTTTCTACACTGAGACTGCAAGCCATCGCTGGCACGCTTGTCCTTGGAAAACTCGGTTATATCTTGGGCTACTTGACACGTTGCCGAGGTGGGTGCGGAGCACGTCCAGCAGTTCGTCGTGCTGCTCTCGGCTCTGCATTTCATGCTCGTACATCCGAGAGCCACTGCGGATCTCCCGCAAATACGGTGGATCAACGTACAGAAGCGCGTCCTTGCCTTGCGTCTGGGCAATCAGCTTGACAGCGGGCATCTCGCTGATTTGGGCGTCTTTCAGGCGAGCAGCCGCTTGCAGCACTCGCTCAGGCAGAATCTGCCAGGTCGTGACAGGAGACTGTCCCGCCACATCCCGAAAGCGCCAGCTGCTGCGAACCGTTAGCGGGCGGCGGCCAATCTGCTACCAACTGGCGACGATCAGGCAGCGGGCGCGTTCGAGGTCGGTGAGGTCAGGCTGCTGGAGTCTCAGGTGGGCATCGCGGTACTTGCCTTCTGCCCAGGGCGTGACAGAGAGCATCCCCGCCAGAGCCGCGCCCTGCTCACGCAATACCCGGAACAAAGTCACCACGTTCTGATCGAGGTCATTGATGACTTCCACGCGGGTCGGCTCTTTACTGAAGAAGACCGCGCCAGACCCAAAAAAGGGTTCGACATAGCAGTCGTGGGCGGGCAGATGGCCGCAGACCCACTCCGCGATGCGCCACTTGGCACTGGGCCAGCGCAGAACAGGGGCAGCCGTCATACCGCACCCCCAAAGAGTGGCGTAGATGCTTTCTGACGCCCGGTATGCCCCGCCGCTCTGGGTTGTGTCAGCTGATCCTGTGGATTTTTCAGCGTGCAAAAGGTTACCGTAGGCCGCATGTACCGCATCCGCCGCACGACCTTCCCCAGAGGCCAGACTGTCGAAGTGCCTCGCTACCGGATTGAGGCTGCTCCGGGCAACAAGGTGGAGCTGACTCAGGAAGTGCGCCGCGTGCGGGTGGAATTTCCCACCCTTGATGCCCGCGCTGTCGCCTGCGCCACAGATATTCAGCCGGAAGGTTGGGAGATCCGGGGCCTCATCGCCGTGGATGCCGTGCGGTTCGCCCAAGCCCTTCAGGACGCCATGGCCACCCACACCTCGCGCAAGTTCGGGGCTGTGCTCGGAGACGAGTGGTATCTGCTGGCCCCGATTGAATGGCACGTGCCCCCACAGGCAGGGCCGTTCGTGGTTGTCGGCCTGTACCGCTGAAGGCGTCTGCTCAGGGCCAACTGTTCTCGGTGCAGTGGGTGAAGTGTGCGCCATATGTTTTTTGAGGTGAGGCGGGCTACTGTAGGCCGCATGTACCGCCCCAGCCACACGCCCTTCCCTCCAGGTCAGACCGTCGAGCTGCCCGGCTACCGGATTGAGGTTTCCCCTGACCAGAGCCTGGAATTGATCCGGGAACCCCGGCAGAGGGTAGTGGATTTCGCGGCGATGGACACCCACGCTCTTGCCTGTGCCCTGGAGGTGCGGGCGGAGGGCTGGGAACTGAAGGGGTTGATCGCGGTGGACGCTGACGTCTTCGAGCAGGCGCTTCACCATGTGATGACCGACCACACCTCGCGCAGGTGCGGCGCCCTGCTGGAAGACGACTGGTACCTGTTGATTGCGGTGGAAGGGCCATTCCCCACAGGCAGGGCAATTCGTGGTCGTGGGCCTGTACCGCTAGCCCTGGCCCCTGAAGACGTATAGCCCTATGGGCAAGCAATGGGGGGGAGAGCGGGGTTTGCTTCCTACAGAGGACGTTAGGGTACGCCGCATGTACCGCACCCGCCGCACCTCTTTCCCCCAGGGCATGAAAATTGAAGTGCCTTGCTATCAGATCAATGCTTTCACCGGCCAGGACTTGGATCTGAAGTCCGAAGATCAGTTCACTACAGTGGATCTTGCAGACTTTGATGCCCCCTCTATTGCGAACGTCATGCGTGCTCGGCCCGGGGGCACGGAGATCTGTGGCTTGATCGCTGTGGATTCGCGTCAATTTGCGGAGGCGTTCGAGCAGGCAGTCGCGAACGGCCCAGCCCACAAGTTCGGTACGGTGTTGCACGACGTTTGGTACCAGTTGGCCCCAGTGGAATTGATGTTCTCCCCACGTGCGGGGGAGTACGTGGTTATCGGCCTGTACCACCAGCCCGCTCACGCCCCACGCCCCGGCGTGCTCAGGAAATAGCGCCCCGCGTCCTGCCGCAGCAGCCCCTCGGCAGTCTTCAGACCGTCTTTACCCAGGGCCGACCTGCAGATGCGGGGTTCATGTTGCGGCGCTTGGCGTGGCGGGCAATGATGCTGTCGGCCTCAGAGACCGTCACGTTGCGGGTTTGAGGGAGGATGCGGGTCGGGCTCATGCGGGCACCACCCAGGGTTCAGCAGCGCCGGAGAAAGCGGGCTCAACTTTGACCTGGAACTTGAGCTCTGGCTGCCCCTCCTCTCACACCACGAAATCACAAGTGGTGGGGTCCTCCCAATCCTCATGCACGTTGCTGGCAAACGCCTCAGCCACGTCCCGAGCCAAGGTCACGTCAAACGGGCCTTCCAGGTCGCCCAGCAACCACACCCCCGGCTGCTGCATCCACCGTTGCACATTCTCTGGCACGGCGCCACCCTCACGGTCAAGATTGACCAGTGCGAACGTCCGCATCAGAACAACTCCAGCTTGCCTGTGTCCACATAGTCCGCGTTGGGGCCAGCCCAGCCTGCCTCAGCGTCGGCTTCCTGTGGCCATAAAGAACCCGCCGATCAGGGCGGGGCGCTGTGGCTGGTGGGGAGTCATGCTCCCGCCGAAGCGTACGACAAGCGTAGCAGGACACCGCACGAAAAGCCGGGCAATTCTCCACACCATGGAGGTCTGAAAAGCCGCCAACGCGACTCACTCAGATGAATGTTCACCTCCATCACCCTCGGCTGATAAGCCAGGGCACGATCAACGATCTGCTCAGCGGTCATTGGCCGGTCTCGCCAGTACATGTCATCGGTGATTTGAGAATCCAAGACCCATTACATCAAGTTCCCAAGCAGCTCCTCACCTTCCTCTTCGTCACGGTGGTCAGTGGTCAGCAGACAGTGCACGAAGGCAATGCGTTGAAGGCGGTCTGGAGGCTGATTCGTCCCTGTTCCGAGTGGCCGAGGATGACCAGGGGCACATCGCTCGGCTGGATGACAACCTGCTGCTGTTGGCGTTGGCGGGCCTGTGGTCTGCCCAACCTTCAGAAGAAGGTAAGCGGCTCAGCTGCACCGTCATCCTCCGGCTGCCGACGGACGATCTCAAGGCATGACTGAACGCGCGCGCTCCAGAAGCGAAAGCCGTGGCCCTGGGCCGTTGGTGATCCGGCCTCATCGCGCCTCCTGACCTGTCACACCCTTAGACCGGCCTGCGCCTCACGCCTTTAGGAAGCCCGACCTGAACGAGGAACCCTCTCGAGCCAGCACCCTTCCGCAGATCGGGTGGCATTGCTTTCCACAGGAGTGAAACTCAGAATCAGGTACGGCATGTGTTCAGGCAGACCCGGCTGAGCGGCTCGGCGCTGGGTATAGCAGGCCAGTGCCAGTTGATGTACCCCTTGAGTCATCGGGCCGATCCAGAGCGAACCGGTATATCTGACCGTTGAGCGCCAGCCATCCTGCCAGCGCAACACCACCTGCCATTGAAGAAGTGAAGGCGCCGTCATGACCCTAGTTTGCCAGATGAAGCGGGCTATGGGGGCAGAGTTGCCCTGAACTTTCCAAGCACACCTGGTCAATCCACTCGCAGCTCTTTGAAAGTACCGAGCCTGTTGACAGTGGGGGTAGCGCGCTTGAGCTTGGGGGAATAATTCTCGTGAGTCCGTTGGGCCAGAAACGCTGGTTTTCTGGGAAAGGGGTGTCGTGCTGGCTCTCAACCTTCCCCAGGTCGGTGGAATGCCAGTGGCGTTCTGGCTGCTCGTGACGAGGTTGGTCGCTGGTGTTGCCTTCTATCAATGTCTGCTCTCCGTCTGCCATGCGGCCTGTGAAAGCAAGACAACCGTGCTCCGGTGCTTGGAGACAGAGGGTGGACGCTGACGGTGCTGGCCTTGGGGGAGGACACGCATCTGCGGTCTCCACCGGTTCAAAGATGGCCTACCTTATCGGGATGTCGTTTCTGTTCGTTCAACGTTCCGCTGTGGTTGCAGTTCTGTACACTCGGTGAGCGCTTCCTGGTAGTGATGGCGCCCATGAACCACGAGTACTGGAATGGGGAGGAAGAGGAACTGGAAGCGCCCGAGGACGAGAACCTAGACCTCGGTGTGCTGGCCTCAGGCCACATCAGCACGACGGGGGTGTTCAGCCTGCCGCTGCCGATCGGCAAACAACTTCCTCCACATCTCTTACAGCCTGCCGAGCACGCGTTCCTGAGTGCGGACGATTATCTGTACAGTGAATCCCCCTGTCCGCCCAAGGGGGCGCTGAAGATCAGCGATGTCAGAGCTCAGGGCCTCTCCTTTGAGACGTTTCATCCTCTGCCGAAGGGATTTAAAGGCACGGCCACCGCTGTTCTGGGGCAGGCCTACCTGGCCGATACCTTCTTCAAACCCGGTTCTACCAACACCAGCAGCTATTCCAGTTCGCTCCGTCTGGTCTACATGGATCGTCCCGTCACGATCCAGGGAAAGATGAACTGCGCCGCCGCTGACTTAGACTTATCGGACGTGAGGGAGATCAACCTCAAGCTGCCTGCCGGGTGGAGCTACATTCAGGTGCTGCACCCGACGTTCTCGAACGAGACGGGCAGCACGCGGTACGAGAATGCCCCAGCTGTGAAGCTGAATGAATGGGAGTACAGGAAGGCAGACCAATAAGGGGCAGGACGGAACAGCTTAACGACTCCGGATGGTACTCCGTTGACTTCCGGGAAGGAAGTGCCCTACACGCTGATGGCCTGACACAATTTATGAGAAAGCGTCCCCGGTAGGGGACACTTTCTGTTTGTGAAGACCGAAAATGCCACCGGGGACGCCCCCCGACTGTACCAAGCGATCCTGCCCCACCTCCACCCCGCCCTGTGGAACGACGTCCGCAACGCCCGTACGCTGGCCTGGATGGTCAGCGGCTTGGTGCTGTCCCAGAGCGTTTCCATTCCCTCCTGGCTGCCGCACATCCACTCCCAGGCCACGGTCGCCCAGAGCACCGAACGTCGCTGCCGACGGTGGCTGGAGAATCCAGCCATCGCCCCTGGCAGTGTGTATGGCCCCCTGATTACCCGAGCCTTGCGGGATTGGGGCCCGCATTCCCTGACGCTGGCGCTGGACACCAGCATCCTGTTCGGACGCTTCTGTCTGATCCGGGTGGCCGTCCTCTACCGGGGACGCGCGGTACCGCTCGTCTCCGCGTCCTAGAGCATGCCAGTGCTCAGGTCGGCACCGAACAACTCCTGCCTGTCCTCGCCGAGGTCAAAGGCCTGCTGGATTTTCTTGGGCTGCGATGTTCGACTCCTGGCGGATCGGGGTTTTTGCGACACGGCCTTGATGGGCTGGCTCCGCGTCTGCGGATGGCACTTCCGCATCCGCATCAAATCGAGCCTGATTCTGGCCGCTCCAGACGGGCAACGGGTCTGCACCATCGGAAATCAAACTCGCAGCGCGCGAAACGCGCTGCTTCCTAACGTCACGATCACCGGACACCGATTTGGGCCGGTGCATGTGGCTCTGGGCCGTCCACGGACGGCCCAGAGCAGTGGCAGGTGGTGAGCGATGAACCCACCAGTCGTGCAACGTTTGCTGAGTACGGCGAGCGCTTCCAAATAGAGGAAGGATTCTTGGATGATAAGAGTGGCCTCTTCGGTCTGGAGGACTCCAAACTGCGTGATGCCGCCAGCCTCGAACGCCTGATCCTGGTGATCTCTGTGGCCACGCTCCTGCTCGTCTCCGAAGGACTCCAGCTCGTGCAGCAGGGTGTGCGCAGAACCATTGATCCCCATTGGAACCGCGCCCTGAGCTATTTGAAACTTGGTTTACGCGGCGTCCACTTCGCGCTGAGCCGGGGGCAGGCAGTACTCAACCGCCTGACGCTCCAAGGAGGCGCCGATCCGGCGCCTCCCGGACGTCGCAAGAAATCGCATGTCAGTTCTGTGGACGCTTTAGAAGGCGGCTGGGTGCTCAGATTTCGCTCTCCCTCATAAATTGTGTCAGGCCGTCAGGCCCTACACGTGGTTCTGGGCTATTCAGATGGCGGCTATGCTTGCGTGCTGGACAGCTTTTTGTTCAAGAGTCAACGGAGTACCAATAATAGAAGGTATTGATGCCCTCGATCCTCAGTTTCATCTCGTTCTGATATAGGCGACACCCCTTGGCTTTGGCGGGGCCGTACAGCGTGGCATAGATGTTGCCGCAGATTTCAGCGTGGGCCTGACTGGTTCCCACCAGTGCGCGGGTTGATCCATGCAGGGGTTACACATACTCGCGCTTCACCGGGCTGCTCTCCTCTGTGCGCAGGTACTCGGCTACGCTCATGGCTTCCGGGGGGAAGGCGCCCATACCTCCAGGGTATGCGGTGAGGCGGCACCGGAGAAGCCATCTGATCCAGCATCCACGTCACCATGGGCTTGTCCCGGCGCACAATACCGTGCCTGGTTTGCCCCAAAGTGACGCTTTGTCGAGCGAATGAGGGCCACCACTGTGAGCAGGTGCGCCGAGACACGGCATCCTGCATCTGCCAGGGCAACTGCCGTTGTGCCCAACGGCTCACAGGCCAAGCCTGGGCGAATAAGGCCAAGATGCCCTTTCCGCAGTTGGAGCTGTTGGCGTTATTGGTCGGTAAAGAGTGTCACCTGCAAGCCATCCGGACTCAGCACCCGGGCATTCAGAGAATTTCAGGGCGTTTGTCTGACCGGGTTCGTCAGCACGCCACCGACCTGCTGAGCCAGCGCCGCTGCCGCCCCGCTATCGGGCAGACCCAGAGCCAGTCGCAGGTCACCGGACACCCGCCGCCCCACCTCGATCTCGTCAATCCGCTCCGCGTGATTCTCATCCACAATCTCCAGCGTGGCCCGACCTGCTTCTAGAATAATGACGCGGCCTTCGGATGACTCCCAAGCGCCCAAGGCCCGCGTGCCGAGCAGTGCCTGGTAGAAGGCTTTGCTGCGCTCGTAGTCACGGGTGGTAATGACTAGTCGGAGTTCGTGTACGGCGTTGTCCATAACTCTAGTGTGGACGTCCCACCACCGGAAGTCTCATGCTTTTCCAGCCGCGATCTATGCCTACAATGCATGGATCATGCTGGAACTTCGCCATCTACGGGCCTTTGTGGTGCTCACGGAGGAGCTGAATTTCACCCGAGCCGCCGCACGGCTGTACATGACCCAGCCCGCCCTCAGCCACCAACTTCAGCGTCTGGAAGGCGAGCTGGGCGTGACCTTATTCCAGCGAACCAGCCGCCGCGTCACACTGACCCCAGAAGGCGAGCGTCTCCTAGAATTGACCCGCACCGTGCTCACCACCCTTGATGAGGGACTTCAGGCGTTGCGCCGGGACAGCATGCCTCAGGTTCTGCGCGTGGGCTTCGCGGATTACGTCGGTCAGACGGATATTCCGGCTCGCCTTGGGCGGCTGATTCAAGCGGTGCCGGGGCTGAAACTTCAGCAGATCGAGGGCACCACCCTGGAACAACTCCATGGCTTGACGACGGACAGTCTGGACGTGGGGTTTTTTGTCGCACCACAGGTTCGCTGCCCCGGCATCCAGCAGCGGCGGCTCTGGATGGAAGAGTTCTGGCTCGCCCTGCCAGTGGGGCATCCCCTGGCTTCATTGGATCGGGTTCCCTTCCAGGCTCTGAAGGGTCAGCCCCTCCTGCTCAACTCGCGGGAGAGTAACCCAGACCTGTACGACCACTGGCAAGGCATGTTCACCCAAACAGGCGTTCAACCCCGACAGGTCATCAACACTGGCGCGCGGATGTACTCGTTCGCGGGCATGATGCGCCTCGTCGCTGAGCAGGAGGGCCTGTTTTTGATCGTCCGTTCCCTGACGGCTCTCGCTCACCCTGGGGTCACGTTCCGGCCTGTGCATGATCCGTGTCCAGCCCTGCCCCTCCGCATGGCCTGGCGTCAGAGTCTCCCAGCAGTAGTGCAGGCGCAATTGCGTCAGATCTTCACGGAATGAGGGCCATCATCAGGGCTCAGCCACTGATATGTCTGAGTGGCTCAGCACGGTGGAGGTGAAGGAACCTTGCTGCCCAAAGAGCGGAACCACCTTGAAGATCAGGGTCAGAGCGTTGAATCACAGTGCTTTTCCAGATCCTGCTGAACCGCATTTCCGCTTTGCTGCGAGCTCTTCAACACACTGCGATATCAAGCATAAGCCCAAATTTTTAATTAAATGACCTCTTCCTTCTTTTTAAGTGAACTGATACAACACCTTATGGCTTATCTCAAACTCAGTGAACAGGTTCAAAAACTCAGCAATCTTCAACGCAGTGACGCCTTTGTTAAGCAGTTTCAGATTGCTGTGCGTGAAGGCAAGATCGAAGCAATCAAGCTTCCGGGGGCCCGCTTTGAACTGCCCAAACAGTTCAAGCGGCGAAGCGGAGACGGTGAGACCTACAACAAATTGGCCAGAGACATGCTGTTTGAAGTGACGCCTGAATTTCAGGCCTGGTTTGAAACAATAGACGCGCAACTGAGAGAAGGCCGGGCTTTTGCCCCCCGCGTCTCCCTCGAAAGCATTGAATCTGGAGCCGTAGACTTTAAGGCGTTGGCTGCCCACACCCGTCAGCAGCTGGAAACCAGCTTTCTCAAGGGCCAGAAATTAGGCAGCGCGAACAGGGAAGCCAAAGCCCGTTCTAGGAAAAAATAAGTTCTCCCGCGCGCCCCGGCTCAGTGCTGGGGCTTCCTGTTCCTCTCACCACCAATTCTCGCCAGGAGTGCCTCAGCTCTGGAGCGGTTTATAGAGGTAAAGCGGGGGAGTCAATATCGGCGATAGTACGACTGGATACCGAGATTCCTTTTACAGGAGTAGCCCTGAATTCGCGCTGTTCTACACGGTGATTCGTTAGTCCAGAGGAATGAAGCCGGGGCGAGTCTCCCAGAGCTGAAGTGCAACGTGAACAACCGAACAGCCCCCGCCCACAGCCGAAGCTGGAGCGGGGCGTCTGTTAGTGGAGGGTGCGGCGTGTGAAGCTTTCAGCGCCTTTGGGTGGTAACCCCCTCACCAGTTCCGCCTGAACGATCGCGTCCACGTCCTCAGTCACTTGTTGCTGTGTTTTCTGTTCCCATTTCAGTGCCACAAAGGGCAACTCGACCCCCCCAAGCATCGCCGTGTCGACCTGATACGTCTTAACGGTGACGGTCACGACATCCGGCTTCTCTGCTGGCCAGCCTTCCACATACACGGTACAGTTCGCGGGAAGGTGCTGTTCAAGATCTTGCTTGAGCTGTTCCAGGTGGACATGGAGTATTTGGGAGGACATGTCCTGCAGCCTAAGCGCAGGGGACTCACCACCGTCTGACAGGGACGTCGGGGGGCAGATGAAGGAGCCAGCCCATCCCTCGCGCCGCTCCAGATCCGGGCCTTCACGTTTATCCTTATCCACTTGGGGGTATACCCCAACTGAACAACAGGAAATGGATCGGCTTTGTGGCAGGAAAGACTCTTGCAGGGACGCGCAGAAGCACCCACCAACGCTTAAGGAAAGGTATGGAGACGAGCGTCTGAAAGCTGACCGTCACCGGTAACACCGGTGGCCCAGACGATCAGAATAGCAGGCATGCCCGAAGATCACGCTGAATTTCCCGAAGTGCTGATGCGGGCGGTGACGTCGGCGACCAACGGCATCATCATCACCAGCAGCCAGGGTGACCGGCCGATCCTGTACTGCAACCCAGCGTTCGAGCAGATGACGGGTTACTCGCCCAGCGAGGTTCTCGGACGCAACTGCCGCTTCCTGCAGGGTACGGACACTGATCCGGAGACCCGGGCGCGCCTCCGGCAGGCCTTGAACGCCGGTGAAGGCATCGACGTGGTCATTCTGAATTACCGCCAGGATGGAACGTCGTTCTGGAACGCGCTGAACCTCGCCCCTGTTCATGATGAGCAGGGCCACCTCACGCACTTCGTGGGCATCCAGACGGACGTGACGCAGCGCGTGCAGCTCCAGCGCACCCTGGAGAAGCAGCTGCATACGGATGACCTGACCGGGCTGAGGAACCGCGCGTACTTCATGCAGGCCTTACAGGTGGCCGTGCGTGGTCTGGAATCCGGCCGGCTCTTTGCGGTGGGCTTCGCTGACCTGGATGGATTCAAGGCAGTGAATGACGCCTTTGGTCACGAGGCGGGAGATGCATTGCTGCGGGAAGTGAGCGTCAGGCTGCGGCAGTGCCTCCGGCCAGAGGACATCGTGGCCCGTCTGGCAGGAGACGAGTTCGTGATCCTGGTGCGGGCCATGACGGACTGTGCCCTGGACGCCCTCGCGCAGCAGCTTCTGAAGGCGCTGGAACGTCCTGTTCAGCTTCAGGGAGTTCCGGTGCGGGTGCAGGTGAGTCTCGGCTTTGTACTCCCGTCCGCAGGGATGGATGCCAAAGAGGTGCTGGCGGCAGCAGACCGGGCTATGTATGACGCTAAGCATGCGGGAAAGCATACGTTCATCATTCGCGACTGCCGCTGAAGGCTGGAACACGTTGCCGGGCCTCGTGGACATTGCCACGGGCGGCGTTGTAGCGGCTTCACTGGGCTGCCGCCGGATCGGTGATGTGCCGTTCTCCATCCAGCGGCTGCTTAAGCGGTATCAGGCGACTGTGTATCAAGCGTATGGCTGGGAAAACTAAACAACCCTGCACTGAAAGTACAGGGGTTTGGAAGCGACTAAAGTCGCCTTGACGCTATGACCCTTACGCCGCTCTCTCTTGGACGGGTCGCCTTTCATTCCGTATCGGTTGCAGGGTAGTTTTTACCTTCTCTGCCGAAATGTCTGATCTCACAGCCGCTTGCACTAAAGTACATGGCTTAAGACCAGCGCGTTGGAACAGTGAACCAAGGGATACTTTGTATTCGTCCCAGTGGGCTGGCCTGGTGCCGTTCTCAGGCCTGGGGTGGCCGAACACCGGGTGCTTGAGGTGACCACCCCGCAATGTCCCCAGCCCACAGCTGCCTCCTGCCCCCTGAGGGAGACTGTGTGCCCGCTTGAGCCCGTGCTAGAGCAAGCGGAAGAACCCGATCATGCCTAAAGAGAAAATCCTAACCTACCAACAGACCCACCCTGCAAACCTCGCCACCATCGACGCCCTAAAACTCGAAGGCCTGCAACCAGCGGACGGTCAAACCGTGGCTGCCCTGTTTAAGCTCCGGACAGGCGACCGCGAACACCTCAGCGGCCTCGACCGACGAGCAGACGCGGTGCCGCTGCAAGTCAAGGCGTCCTCTTAAGCACTGGCACGCTCCCCAGAATGGGGCCGAGGCGACCCTGGATTGCCCCCATAAAACTGGACGGCGTGAAGCAGAGACCAAGGCTCGCCATCCCCGCCCTGATTTGTCAAGCTGGAAGACGAGGAGACGTGCAGTTCTGGGAAGTTGCTGCAAGAGGCCAACCTTCTCCAGCCTACCCGAACGAGCGTATCCGCCTTGACCAGAAGAAAAAATGAGAAACAAGCGTTCCAGACATGGCCACCCCTGCTTTCCCATACCCAACCCCGAATTAAGGCAACACAACCGAGTAGACCAGCGGTAGCGACGCTGCGGAAGAGCCATCCCTTGCCGGATTAGGCCCGCTCATGCAACAGTAATGGTATGAAGAAATTGTTGCTGGGTCTGGTCGGACTGAGCGCAGCGTTGGCAAGTTGCGGAGTTGGGGTCGCACCTGATGGGAGTGGCGATGGACGCGTGTCTCAACTCCGCACTGAATACCGCTTGGGAGCCACTGGGCCATTCATCGGCTGCGACAATGTCGATAATGCGGTGGGGAGTACGCAGGTTTCAGTCTACTTTAGTGTCAGCGGGGGCGTGCAGTCGGTGGACGTAGGACTTCGTGGGAATACCAACAGCACCTATGACGGCAACTACAACTCAACTGTTTCTGGAACCCAATTGGCTTCATTGGGTGGGAACAGCTTCCGACTCACCTTTGACGCGAACCCAGCAACTGGGGGCTTCCTGCCTCAGGCTATTGTTGTCACTCCCGTTCGTGACCGCGTCAAGCTCGTGACCGCTACAAATAAGTCTGGGAGCTTCTACGCTGCTCTCAATGTCAATACGGGGAGCGCCACTTACGGCTTTAACAGCCGATTTATTACCGCTGGGCAAGGCAATGTCGATGTATATAGCAACTGCATAGTTCAAAGTGTCACCAACGAAGACGTTTAAATTTTTCAACTCAAGAAGGCCGCCTCTCCTCGGGGCGGCCTTCTCCTCTTCTCACACTTACCCAACAGGCTCCCCTGCACGTCAGCCCAACTCTAGCTCTTGGCTGAATCTTTGCCGTCTGGTTGGGTTACGTGCGTCATACTGGAACGGCGGAGGTTCCATGAACCCACTTCAAGTTTGCTCTGCCGTTCTCCTCACCGCGCTGCTGAGTCCCCTGGCGCACGCCCAGACCCCTATCTCCATCCAGATCAGCCAAGGCCCAGTCGTCGGCCAGCAGACAGACACCCGCCGCTTCCTGGGCCTGCCTTACGCGGCCCCACCCGTCGGCCCTCTGCGCTGGAAATCGCCCCAGCCTGCCCCCTCCTGGACGACTCCACGGCAGGCCACGCAGTTCGGTGCGGAATGCCTCCAAACCGTGCTGGCGCTCTTCGCCCTCCCGGGAGAAACGCCGGGCACCGTCAAGGGTCAGGAAGACTGCCTGACCTTGAACGTCTATACCCCCAAGGACGCCACGCCGCAAAGTGCGCTGCCCGTCATGGTCTGAATTCACGGTGGGGCCTTTACAGCGGGGTCAAGTGCCAGCTACGACGGCGCTGCACTGGCCCGGAAAAATAACGTCGTGGTCGTGACCATTAACTACCGACTGGGCGCGCTCGGCTGGTTGGCCTTGCCCGCCCTGAGTGCCGAAGCGGGCGGCCAGTCGGGCAACTATGGACTCCAGGATCAACAGGCGGCCCTGCGCTGGGTGCAGGCCAACATCGGGGCCTTCGGCGGCGACCCGGCCAAGGTCACCATCGCGGGAGAGTCCGCCGGGGGAATGAGCGGCTGCGCCCATCTGGCCTCACCCGAGTCCGCCGGGCTATTCCGGGGCGTGATCATCCAGAGCGGCCTGTGTACCAGTCCGGGCAACGCGGTCACGCTGACGCAGGCCGAAGCTCGCAACTCCCGCTACATCACCAACCTCGGCTGCCAAGTCACGGATCTGGCCTGCCTGCGGGCCATCGATCCTCAGAAGCTGCTGTCCACCAAAGTGCCCGGCCTGCGGCCCGCCAGCGCCTTGGTCTGGTCACCCGTGTACGGGGCGGGCATTCTGCCCCTGCAACTGCGCGACGCCTTCGAGAGCGGGCGGTTTAACCGGGTGCCCGTCATGAACGGAACCAACCACGACGAGGGGCGGCTGTTCGTCTCGGTCGCCTCTCCCAGCGGCAAGCCCATCAGCCCGGTGCTGTATTGGGGCGGCGCGGGATTGACGGTTGGGCTGGTGAACACCAGCCGGGCGCTCGCCCGCTATCCCTACCGCCGCTACGGCACGCCTGCTCTGGCGTTTGCCACACTGTTTACAGATGCCGTCTTCAGCTGTACCGCCCTGCGGGTCAATCAGGCGCTCTCAAAACATGTCCCGGTGTACGCCTTCGAGTTCAACGATCCGCAGGCCGCCACCCTGCTCAAGTCGCCGGGCGACCTGCCCAGACTGGGTTCGCACCATTCCAGTTCGCTGGCGTATGCCTTCCAGGCCCCAGTGATCGGTCTCTCCGATCCGGCCCTGTTCACGCCCGCCCAGCGCCAACTCTCGGACGCCTTCAGCGGCGCGTGGATGGCTTTCGTCAAGACGGGAGCCCCCGCTTCGACTTGGAACCGTTTTGCCACTGCTCAGGGCAACGTGCAGGTCTTTACGCCTACCGGCGTGCAGACAAGCCTGAACTTTGCCAAAGACCATCAATGCGAGTATTGGCTGCCCCTAAATCTGCAATGAGGGGCGTCGGTAGACGCCCTGCTCTCCCCCTGAGGTGACCCATGAACCGAACCCGACTCCCTCTCCTGCTGTCCCTCAGTGGCCTGCTCACCTCCACCGCCCTCGCCCAGAGCGGGCAGATCGCCGACGGTACCTGGACTTTGCGGGAACTGCGCGACGCCTCTGGCAGCACACGCTTTGGTGGCCTAGATGCCCCGACCCTGCGGCTGCTGGGCACCGGCATCAGTACGGCTGAGGGCACCCAAGTCTCGGGCTTCGCCGGCTGCAATACCTTCAAGACCACCGGGGTCTTCACGGCCCTGACCCTCAAGCTGCGGCCCATCGCCACGACCCGGCGGGCTTGCCCGGAGCCGCAACTGGCGTTGGAACAGCGCTACTTGAACGTCCTCCAAGGCGCGCGGGTCTACCGGCGTCAAGGCCAGACGCTGACCCTGACAACTGGCCAGGCGCAGGCGATCTACGTGTACGGCAGTGAGGCGGGGCGGCGGCTGGTGACCACCTGGCGGCTGGTCGGCTTTCAGGGCGACACGCCGTTAACGGTGACCTTCTCCGCCGATGGGCAAATCAGTGGCTCGGGCGGCTGCAATACCTTCCGGGGGCGCTACAACGTCGACGATCAGGCGTTGTCGGTCGGGCCGCTGGTCAGCACCCGGCGGGCCTGCTCCTCTCCTGAGCTTCAGGCGCAGGAACAGCGCTTCCTGCAAGACCTCCAGCAGGTGACGCGTTTGGAGGTCACCGGCGCGCTGCTGACTTTGGTCACCCGGGACGGTCGCCGGCTTCAGTTCGCCCGACCAGTCAACTGAAGCGGGCACAGTCGCTGAGCCGTGTGCCAAGGCCTGTTGACTCCTCGCTCAGGTCTGACCGGGGGAGCAGCATGCTGCTCCCCCGTTAATGGCTAAATTCGAGCTTAGAAACTATCCGACGACTAAACAACCCTGCACTGAAAGTACAGGGGTTTGGAAGCGACTAAAGTCGCCTTGACGCTATGACCCTTACGCCGCTCTCTCTTGGACGGGTCGCCTGTCATTCCGTATCGGTTGCAGGGTAGTTTTTACCCTCAGTAGGTGACAACTTCAGATTAGCTACGTCCCGGACGTCGAAAAATGCCAGTCGCCCCCATCAAGCTTGATGGGGGCGACTGGCAGCGTTCTCCTGAAGGTGTGAAATCAACAGCATCCGCTTCCCAGCAGGCGACCGCACTGACCCAGCACTTCAAAGCACACGCGAGCCATTTGCGCATCGATACGCTCCAACGCTCGGTTGACGTGGTGTTGGCCATGATTGCGGCCAAGAGCGTCAACCATCATGACCTGAGTGCTCATATGCCAGGGGTCAGCACACCAAGCGCAAAGAACCGACGCGCCGACCGCACGTTCAGGGATGACCAGCTGAATATGGCTTTTTTTGTCGCCCTGCTCGTCGCCCATCTCCCACCGGGCAAAGTGTTGATGAGCTTGGACCGCACGAATTGGGAGCATGGGGAAACGCCGATCAACTTTCTGGTGCTTGGCGCCGTGGTTCAGGGTTTCACCATCCCCCTGATCTGGACGCCCCTGGATCAGGCGGGGAACAGTCATCGCTATGCACGAATGTGGCTGGTCTTGAAACTCCTGCAGGCCCTGCCAGCGAAACGCTGGTTGGGCCTGGTCGCAGACCGCGAGTTCATCGGGGCCGAGTGGTTCGGCTTTCTCAGGCGCAAAGGAATCAAGCGTGCCATCCGCATCAGGCACAGCGACTTGATTGACGACATGCGGGGGGGAGAATGGTTTGACCATGTCCAACACGGCCATTTTCATGAGATAGACCAGAAGGTCGTCGTGTTCGGGGAGTTGATGCGGGTGGTGGCGACGAGGTCTCCAGTCGGAGACCTCGTCATCATCGCGACCGATTTCAGCGCCCGGAAAACGTGGAAGCTTTACAAACTTCGCTGGTCGGTGGAATGCACTTTTAGCAGCTTCAAGTCACGGGGTTTCGACCTGGAACGCACAGGCATCACAGATGCTGTCCGTCTACAACGGCTGTTCGGACTGGTAACCATGGCGTGGATATTCTGCCTGCGACTCGGGGTCTGCCTGAACCAGAGCCAACCGATCCCCGTCCTCAAACACGGTCATAAGGCCGTGAGTCTGGTCCGACATGGTGCTCAACATCTCGTGGATGCCTTGCGCTGGAAACCCGAGCAATTCAGGGTTTTTCTTGAACTGCTGACGCAACCTTTTTCCCCGCTAGGAGCGGCTGGAAGTGAAGTTGTCACCTACTGAGGTTTTTACCTTCTCTGCCGAAATGTCTGATCTCACAGCCGCTTGCACTAAAGTACATGGCTTAAGACCAGCGCGTTGGAACACTAAACAACCCTGCACTGAAAGTACAGGGGTTTGGAAGCGACTAAAGTCGCCTTGACGCTATGACCCTTACGCCGCTCTCTCTTGGACGGGTCGCCTTTCATTCCGTATCGGTTGCAGGGTAGTTTTTACCTTCTCTGCCGAAATGTCTGATCTCACAGCCGCTTGCACTAAAGTACATGGCTTAAGACCAGCGCGTTGGAACAGTGAACTGAGCATGGAATGAAGCTGAGTCCTTGACAGTTTGAGGAAGTTTTTGATTCAAATCTGCCTCACTTTAGGGTGACAGCCACAAATACCGGGTCGGCATTTGGGCCTTCAAAGCCTATTCCGTAGGCCCGCAAGGTGAACAGGGCGCGGTTGCCCCGCACATCCACCCGTTCCAGGCTGTAACGGGCGGCACAAGTGCGGGAAGCAGGCAAGGCAACGTCTTGATACACCACGCGCCCCCGCACACTGAGGCGGAAACCAGACGTGAAGTCGCCAGAGTTTAAGTACTCCGGTGGACACGTGGACGGCAAGCGGAACACACTGAGCTTGATCGGAGCAACACTGTCCGCCGTCCAGAGGGCGACCGGCGTGGTTCGACTTTGTCCGGCCCCGATGCCGTCAGACCAAGAGGGATAAGGCGTGGGATAGACTCGGCGGTAACGCGGCACAGACGTAACACCTGGATTCAGGCTCAATCGGGTGAACAGATCAACCACAGGCGCAGAGGTCAGCAACTGCGCCAACACGACCGGAGCCGTCGCTTCGGCCGTTTTTCTGGTGGTGTAAGCGGTCGTTCCGGTGGCCGTAGTCAAGACGTTCACCTGCGCTGCACCGAATCCACTGCCGTCCAATGTTCCAGACATGACGGCCAACACGTGCTGGCTGGAGGGCGAGAAAGCAACGCGGGTGATGTCCAGACGGTTGCCCGCCCACGCTGTCGAGGCCAACAAGATCAGGGCCGGGAACAAGAATCGCCGCATAGCGTACCTTACACCGCTGGCGGGAATTTCTGGAGCGGGGACGCTGCTCGGCGGCTTCCTATGCTTTGCAGCCTTGCCCGTTACCTGTGCCTTGCACCAGGGCTCAGCTCGGCTTTGGCCATTGATCTTAAGCGGGGCGCTGCTTCCGAAGTGGTTCTTTGGAGTTCTGCAAGGATTTGTCCCGCTCTGCTTGGCACGGATCTGGCCGCAAGTCCAAGTGCTGGTGGTGGGTGCGGTGTTGTCGCCTGGAAAACGGACAGTGACTGCCGCAACCCATGCTCTAGGCTAAAGCCATGACGCAACTGCCTGCCAAAACTCAAGGCCAGCGCCCCCGACTGTCACCGCGTGCAAGGGTGTGGCTGGCCATTTTCCTGGCAGGCTTTCTAGGCTATCTGCTGGCCCTCGGCATTGGCGCAGCCGTACGCCCGCCGCTGGTGGTGGGCCAAGACGCCGCCGTACAGGGCGCACAGGCCCGCGCCACGCTACAAACCAGTCCCGGCACGTTTCTGGATATTCAGCCTGTGAACGGGCAATACGACACGCTGCTCGTGTTCTATTCCGGCGGCTTGGTGCGCCCACAGGCCTACGAATGGTTGGGGACAGCGTTGGCGGGACGGGGCGTGCGAACTGTGATCCCCGCCTTCCCGCTGGATTTGGCTGTGACTGGCATTGGCCGCGCGGACGCCTTGATCAAGCAATTCGGTACAGGGAAGCGTGTGATTCTGGCCGGACATTCGCTGGGCGGCGCGATGGCGGCCCAATATGCGCGTGACCACCAAGCACAACTAGCAGGCCTGATCCTGATGGGCGCGTACCCGGCAGGCAACGTCAGCCTGCGCGACTCAGCGGACTCACCTTTGCCCGTGTTGTCGCTGCTCGCTGAACATGACGGCGTGGCCGACGCTGCCGAGGTTCGGGACGGCCTGAATCGGTTGCCTACCTCTGCTCGCCTGACGGTCATTGATGGAGCTGTTCACGCCTTCTTTGGGCGCTACGGCCCGCAAAAAGGCGACGGCATTCCCACCGTCACCCGCGCTCGGGCCGAAACACAAATTGTGGCGGAGATTGGGGAATTGTTGGATGGGATAGAGGGGCAATAAGCGAGCGAACCTACCTCAATGTTGCGAGAGTTCTAGTGTCCCGGCGAACTGGACGAGCGTCAGAGACCGAATGAAGGGCAAGGCTGCACACCGCAAGAGGCGCAACGGCTTTAGGGCCGCACTTCTCCCTGAGCGGCTGTGGGCGGCTGAAGGCCCCCACCGGCCCGCAACGCGTCGCGGATTTCGGCCAACAGTTTTTCTTCGTTGCTGGGTTCGGCGACCGGGGGCTTGTCCTGGCGCTTGAAGCGGGTGGTGAGATGATTCATGGGCGTGACCACCAAAAAGTAGATCACGGCAGCAATCAGGATGAAGTTGATGATCGCGGTAATGAAGGTGCCGTAATCGAAGGTCACGTTGTTGACCACGAACGCTCCACCAACGCGGGTGCCGCCGCCAGTCGCCAGCTTGATCAGTGGGTTGAGGAAGGCCGCGCTAAAGGCTGTGATAATGCCGCTGAAGGCCGCACCGATCACCACACCGACAGCCAGATCGACAACATTGCCCCTAAGAATGAAATCCTGAAAACCTTTTAACATAGATGTTCTCCATGAGCGCCGATCGCGCCCTGTGAGCAGTGACTTCATTGCGTGAGCGGCAAACCTGAGAACACTTTAGAGCTTAGAGAGAAGGGGAGCGGACTGACGGCGTTGAAAAGACCATTCGCTTCTTAGAATGATCCCTAAAGTAATCAGCGTTACGCTTACGTTCTGTGCGAAGACGGACAAAGCCTAGGTGAGGCTCTCAGTGGGTCTCTACACGGCCTTCACCCCACACCGGAGAAACCGGATAAAGAAAGGACAAAGGTTGA
This sequence comes from Deinococcus sp. QL22, assembly GCF_023370075.1. Lineage (NCBI taxonomy): Bacteria > Thermotogati > Deinococcota > Deinococci > Deinococcales > Deinococcaceae > Deinococcus > Deinococcus sp. QL22. The sequence goes on along the minus strand of NZ_CP097150.1, from coordinate 401,846 downwards.
TTGTATGAGATTATCATGTGGCGAGCGAGCCCGTGTCTCACGATGAAGGTATGACTTCTGCTCTCCCCGTCTTGCTGGGCAGCACCAGTGCACTCAGCATCATGACCCTGATGTTGTTATTTACGGGTAATACGGTGGCGATGGCCTTGACAGCCGTCTTTGCCATCGTGTTGGGCGTGGTGGCCGTCCCCATGTTGGCGCGGCAACAGGAAACAGAGGAGACTCTCTAATTAGGCAAGATCAGCTGTTCACCGCTTGCGGTAGCGTTGCCGGTCTTTGCTCAACTCTTCACTAAAAGTTTTAAGCCGCGAAGACTTCAATTCAGCGATCGGTACCAACGGCCATACGTTGATCAGGTGGAGTCTGCATGTTGGCCTCCACCTTGCTCTTGTTCGGGAGAATTCATGTCAGCGACAACGGCTTCACCCTTTGCCCGCTTTGTCCACAACGGCGCGTTTGCTGGCCTGCTGTTGGTCTGCACCGCACTGATTGCATTTGTCTGGGCCAACTCCCCCCTGCGTGAGTCCTATACCACCTTGCAGCAAACCTATTTTTCCCTGACCCTGGGTGACGCTGCCCTGCGCCTCTCGCTGGAACACTGGGTCAACGACGGCCTGATGGCCGTCTTTTTTCTCTTGGTCGGCCTCGAAATCAAGCGCGAACTGCTGATCGGTGAATTGGCTTCGCGGCGGCGGGCCACCTTGGCCGTGGCGGCGGCGGCGGGCGGAATGCTGATTCCGGCGGGAGTCTATGCCCTGCTGAATGCCGGAGGGCCGGGCTTCTCCGGCTGGGGCGTGCCGATGGCCACCGATATCGCCTTTGCCTTAGGCGTGCTGGCGTTGCTGGGTTCCCGCGTCCCTGTAGGTTTGAAAGTCTTCCTGACCGCGCTGGCCATCGTGGACGACTTGGGCGCGGTGCTGGTCATCGCGCTGTTTTACACCTCGGGAATCCAAAGCGTGTTCTTGGGCCTGGCCGCCTTGACGTGGGTGGCTGCTCTGCTGTTCGGGCGGCGCGGCTTCGTGAGCCTCAAGCTGTACGGCGTGCTGGGCCTCTTGCTGTGGTTCTTCGTGTTGCAGTCGGGGCTGCACGCCACGATTGCCGGAGTGCTGCTGGCCTTCGCCGTGCCCATCCGCAAGCCTGACCCTGCCGGCTACTTGGCCTCTTTGACGGAGGCGGCCAAACCCGGACGCGGTGAACAGGTGGGCACCCGCCTGCGTGACCTCGAAGACCGCTTGGAACGTGCCCAAAGCCCTTTACACCGCTTGGAGCATGCCCTGCATCCAGTGGTGACCTTCGCAGTCCTGCCCGTTTTCGCGCTGATGAATGCCGGCGTGACTGTGTCTGCCGGCGGGCTGGGCACCGTATCGCTAGGCGTCATCTTGGGACTATTAATTGGCAAACCACTGGGGGTCGTGGGCGGGGCGTGGCTGGCGGTGCGGTTGGGGGTCGCTTCCTTGCCGCGCCGCGTCACCTGGCCCCACATGATCGGCGCAGGTCTGCTGGCAGGCATCGGTTTCACCATGAGTCTGTTCGTCTCGAATCTGGCTTTTGAGGACTCGGTCTTATTGACCGAGGCGAAGCTGGGCGTGCTGCTGGCTTCGGTGCTGGCAGCCGTACTGGGGGCAGGCTGGCTGCTACTGGTCACTCACAAAAAGGGAAAAGCCGCATGACCACGAATGCGTCGATGTCCTCGTGTGATCATGCAAAAGAGAAGGAAGATGCGGTGAACAGCGGAGGTTCAAGATGCCGTTTGAGACCAGGGTGGTTTCGGCAGCGGCTGGCCTGGTGCCGTTTTCAGGTAGAGGGTAGCTGAACAGTGGGTGCTTCAGCATCGCCACCCCCCCGCTGTCCCCAGCCGACGTTCGGCCTCCTGTCCCCTGAGCAATACTGTGTGCCCGCCTGAGCCCACGCTAGGCGAAAGAGTGCCTGCATGTCCAAAGATAAAATCCCCACCTCCCACCAAACCCACCCTTCAGACCTCGCCACCATTGAAGCTTTAAAACTGGAAGGCCGGCAACCCGCCGATGGTTAAACCGTCGCCGCCCTCTTCAAGCTTTGGACGGGCGACCGGGAACACCTCTGTGGCCTCTACCGACGAGCAAATGCGGTGCCGTTGCGGGTCAAAGCACCCCCTGAGTCTGCGCTTCCACAGGACAACATGTGCCGTGCACCACAGACCGGACCAGCCCTCTTACAGAGCGAGCATCGGCTGAGGCAACGTTCTACGCTGCCCAGACGCAGCGATGTTCCTCTGAGGTGGAACAGGAGGTCATCGCAGCGGAACGTCACTGGCGTGCGTATACGTTTTGTGCTGAGTCATGGGCTGCCTCCTGTGATTGGGGCTGAGCTCCATGTGTGCAAAATCGACTCACCGTCAACTCATTCATTGATCTACCACGTGGCCAGTCGCCTGCATCGGGAGTGCGGAAGAGCTGTAAAACTGAGGTATCCCCACTCCAGGGTGGTGCGGGATTGGTGGACTGGGCGACCCACTATGAGGGTCAAATTCTTTCCAATCGCGCTGCCTGGGACGCACAGCACAGCGCACAAGGCTCGAGCATGCCCTGAGAAGCTATGAAAGTCATCAGCCTTCAAGCGGCTGAAAGTGGGACGAAAACAAGCGAAAGCTGTTCTTGCTATATAGACAGGTGTTCTTCGCTTAGGTGCATTGAAATACTGAACTTTGTCAGCATCCCCCCTCGAGATCAACGCATCGCACGCACGGGAGGGGGACGGCGCACGATAAGCTGGGACTTCACGATAGACGTGTTCGTTTCGGCGTTGTCCACGATGCGCTCCAACAGCACATCGAGTTCTTCAATGGAGCGTACGAACAGCCGGACAACATAGCAGTCGTCGCCGGTTACCTTGTCGCACTCACAGAATTCTGGCGTGCTGAGAATCAACTTTTCCACCACCCCCTGCCTCCCCGGCAGGGGACGGATGCGGACTAGTGCCTGCACGTTATACCCCAACGCATGTGGATTGAGGCTCAGCGTGAAGGCACGGATGATGTCGCGGTCTTCGAGGCGTCGCAGGCGTTCGGCAACGCTCGGAGGAGACATACCGACCTGCTCGGCCAACTCCTTGAGCGACCTCCGGGCATTTTCGAGTAACAAATTCAACAGACGTTCCTCAATTTCATCGGGTTTATTCGAAAGCGTTGACATTACGAAATTATACCTCAGTTTCAGAAAGTTTTGATGGTTAGAGTTGTCGATTAGTTATAGAAGATATCGTTGTGCCTCAGTATATTCAGAAGCATGATGATTTATAGGATCTGGCGATGAACGAACAAACCCGGGGAACCGTCGAGATGACTGCTGCAATGGGCATGCTGGGAACCATCGGCTGGTTCGTTCTGCGTTCACAGCAGCCGTCCATTGATGTGGTGTTCTGGCGCTGCGTGTTCGGCGCGTTCACCCTGCTGGTGATCTGTGTGGCGCTTGGCCTGTTTCGGCAAACCCTTACCTGGCGGCAACTGGGAATTGCCGGATTGGGCGGCATGGGCATCGTGGTGAACTGGCTACTGCTGTTTGCTGCATATGACCACGTTTCCATTGCCATTGCTACGGCGGTATACAACACCCAGCCGTTCATTCTGGTGGGGTTCGGTATCTTGCAGTTCCGAGAAACGCCGGACGCTTCCAAGCTCCTCTGGCTGGCTGGGGCGTTTGTTGGGGTGCTGTTCATCGTTCTTGGAAGCCCAGCAAGCGACGAGTTGAGAGGAACTTTTTTCATCGGCATCTTGATGGCCTTGGGAGCGGCCTTTTTCTGGGCGGTGGCGGCAGTCACCACTAAGCACCTCACTGGCACGCCGCCGCACCTGATCGCCTTGATCCAAGTGTGCATCGGGATTGTGCTGCTCGCGCCTTTCGCGCACCTGAGCCAGCTCCCCACCAACACTGAGACCTGGGCCATGCTCATCACCATTGGCGTGGTTCATACCGGACTGCTGTACATCTTGATGTACAGCGCAGTGCAGCGGCTGCCCACGCACCTCCAAGGAGCTCTGTCGTTTATTTACCCAGTCGTCGCGATTGCCGTCGATGTCGCTGTCCTCGGGTACCGCCTTTATCCGCTCCAGATCATTGGCATGATCGTTGTTCTGATTGCCGCTGCCGCGACAACGCTGGACTGGGTCTTGCCTGGTCAAGGACGAGCTAAGCGGGCATCTGGATAATTTTGCCGCTGTTCCCTAGCCTCTCACTGAAAGAGCGGCCATGTGCCACTTTGGGATCACTCCAAAATCGGCGTCCCCTACCACGTTGGTGGCTGCCAAGAACAGGTTTGAAGCTCTAGGGCATCACTCTGGGTGGAGCAGAATCATTGGGTGACCCGCCGAGACTACCCCAGCGATATGGATCACGACACCTACCTCTTCTTGCTGCCATATCTGCTGCTCAGCCCTGCAGCTGCCACACAGCGAAAATATCCCCTTTCATGAGGTGTTGAACGCCCTGCTCTGGGTCGCCCGCACAGGCGTGTAGTAGGCCTACCTTCCCAATGACTTCCGCCCGGCAGAGACGGTGCGCCAACCGGCGCGCCGTTGGTTCGCCGCCGGTTGCTTCGAGAGTGCTGCTCACGATCTGCGGCTGCTGTCTCGTGTGCAACAGGCCAGAAATAGGGAGCCCATAGTCATCATCATCGACAGCCACACCCTGCAAAGCACGCCTGAGAGTGGACACCGCGCCGGGTTCGATGGTGCCAGGAAACGCCAGGGCACGAACGTTCATCTGGCGGTAAACACCCTGGGCACCTGTTGGCGTTGCGGATCATTCCAGCCAATGAACAGGTAAAGACCTGTACTCAGGGGTTCAGGAAGCGACGGGAGTGAACGGTGCACGAAACAGGCTGCGATCAGATGTTTTATCCGGCCACTAGCCTCCTCCCGAGATGCGCTGGGCACCTCCATTGAGCCAAGCAGGCGCAAGGTGGGCAAAGGTCATTTCCTCGTACGCTTGCTGGCGCTCCACAACATCGCAGAGGTTCTCACAAGGGCTGAAGTGCCTTAGCCTCGGCCTTTCACCACGCTCCCGAGCTGATGCACGGCCACCTCAGCCGCAGAGTTGGGTTGAGCCGTGTAGGTCAGCAGCCGGTCGCCACTGCCATCTGGGAGAAGCAGGGCTTCGAAGGCAAGCTCAATTGGGCCTACCCATGGATGACAGAAGGACTTCGTCCCAGAGATGCAGTTCTCAACCGTCTGGCTTTGCCAGAGTGCAGCGAACTCAACACTTTGAGTGACGAGTTCATCCACAAGCATCGTGATCTTCAGATCACGAGAGAATCGCCCATACGCCAGCCGGAGTGAGGCGACGGCGCGCGCCGCTTCCTCGTCCCACCGGGCATAGAGGGCCCTGGTCTGCTCATCCAGAAACAACATCCGGGTGACATTGGGCCGCGCGTCATGCTCGTCTGGCGCTTCAAAGGGAAGGTTTCCCGCCAGAAGCGCGTGACCTGATCGGTTCCAGGCCAGGACGTCTGTCTGACGATTGAGCAGCACCGCCGGCACCCGCGGCATCGCATCAAGCAGGTGTCGGATGCCCGAACGGACTGAGGGCACCAGCGATCCTTCGGTCACGGTTCCAGGAACGCGCGCCAGGTTAAACAAATGCTGCCTCTCGGCGCTGCTCAGCGCCAGGGCACGTGACAAGCGGCTGAGCATCTCATCGGACACCTGAGTCGGCTGCCCCTGCTCCAGGCGGGTGTAGTACGTGGGACTCATCCCCGCCACCATGGCCAGTTCCTCCCGGCGCAACCCCGGAACCCGCCGTGACCCATATGACGGCATCCCAACGTCCTCTGGTTTCAGGCGGGCGCGGCGGCTGCGCAGAAACTCACCCAGTTCCGCGCTGACGGTATTGACCTCTTCCATGACCGCATTGTCCTCCCTTCCAGAGGTTCTGTCCCCTGCGGTGTCTGCCTGTCCCTGCCAGTGGTAGGCACCGCGTGGAGAGTACTGCTGGGTGTCTGGCTGGTGGTCAGACGCACTGTCAGGCTGACGGCATGAACACGAATCCTTCCGTGCAGATAGTCAGGACAGCCCATGTCACACAGTAAAGTCCAGGCAAACGCCGGCGTCTCGCAGGCCAGCCGCGAGCGGTTGATCCTGCTGGTGTTGCTCACGGCCAGCTTCACGCTGGCCGTTGACTTCTCGATTCTCAATGTGGCTCTCCCGGCCATCGGGGCTGAAGTGGGCTTCTCCCTCGAGCATCTCCAGTGGATCGCCACCTCATTCGCTCTGGGTGCCGCTGGATTTACCCTGCTGTTCGGCCGCGTGGCCGACCTGTACGGGCGGCGGCGGCTGTTTCTGCTCGGCATGCTGTTGCTCGGTATTTCGTCCCTGGTCGGGGGCCTGGCCACCACGCCCACTGTGCTCCTGATGGCGCGAGTGGCCCAGGGACTGGCCACCGCCATGGTCACGCCAGCGGCACTGTCGCTGCTCACCACCGCCTTTCCAGAAGGCCCCACCAGAGCCCGCGCTCTGGGCCTCAACGGGGCCCTTATGGCGGCGGGATTTACCACTGGTGCCATTCTTGGGGGTGTCCTGGCTGACTTGCTCAGCTGGCGCTGGGCCTTTTTCATCAACGTGGCCGTAGCCGTTCTTGTCCTGGCGATCGCGCCTCGTATTCTCCAGGAAAGCCGGAGTTCTTCACGGCCACGGTTGGACCTCCCTGGCGCTGTTGCGGTGACACTGGCCCTGTTGGCCATCGTGTATGGCCTGACCCGGGCTGGTGAAACCGGTTGGGGCGAGCCACTCGCGCTGGTCATGCTCGGTGCCGGCGCCCTGCTTCTGGTGGCTTTCTGGGTGGTTGAGCAACGCACGGCCACCCCACTCATTTCCGTCACTATCCTGAAGCGCAGTACCGTGGCGTGGGGAAATATCGCCGGGCTCCTGGCCTTCGCAACGGAAACCTCCTTGGTCTTTCTGATCACCCTCTACCTGCAGAAGGTGCTGGGCTTTACGCCACTCCAGGCCGGTCTCTCGTTTGCGGTTCTTGGCGCCGGCACCGTGATCGGCGGCATCATCGGACCCAAGCTCATCGGCAGAATCGGTGCCAAGAAGGCCATCGTTCTTGGACTGCTGATCCAAGCCGCCGCGACACTTCCGCTGGCGTTTCTGGGTTTGGACCGCACCTGGATGCCGTTCCTGTTGATCCTGACCTTTGTTGGCGGTGTTGCGAATCTTGCCGCCATCGTGGGCTTCATGGTGACGGCCACGTCTGGCCTGCCAGATGAGGAGCAGGGCCTCGCCACCGGCCTGGCGACCATGAGCCAGCAGGTTGGCATCACCATGGGCATCCCCGTCATGTCAGCGTTGGTCACAGCCCGGCTTCACGCCCTTGGCGACGAGACCCCCCAGAGCGTGCTGAGCAGCCTGAGCAGTGCGATCACGGTCAATGCGGCCTTCTGCGTCCTGACGGCCGTGTTGGTCGGGCTCTTTCTGGGCCGCAAGCCATGACCGCCCTGGTGAGGACCACGGTGGTCTCGGGAGCTGGGACGGCCGTTCCGGTACGCCTCTTCCAACCAGCCATCCCAGGTCTAGGTTGGCTGGTCTGGGCCCATGGGGGAAGCTGGACCTCCGGGTCCGCGGCCGCCTGGCATGAGCCATGCGAGGATCTCGCCCGCCGCGCTGACATCACCGTGGTCAGCGTGGACTACCGGCTTGCGCCCATTTTTCCTTATCCAGCCGCACTGGAAGACCTCCTCGCTGTCCTGGCCTGGGTCGCCAGGCAGCCCGAACTCGGCCACCTGCCCAGGCTGCTCGCTGTAGGCGGAGACAGCGCCGGGGCCACGCTGGCCGCCAGTGCAGCGCTCGCCTTTCGCGATCAGGGAGGCGTGCTGGGAGCACAGGTGTTGGCCTATCCGCCTCTCGACCCGGCCTGCCGCGCGCCCTCGTATCTCCTCGATCCACTCCAGTTTCCTCACAAGGAGAGCCTGCTCGCGGCCTGGCGGGCTTACGCGGGGGACCAGCCAGGCATTGATCGAGCCTACCTCGCTCCTCTTAACGTGGAGTCCCTGCATGGACTTGCCCCGGCGATCATCGGCGTGGGCGACCGTGATCCTGTTCGGGACGACGTGCGCACCTACGCCGCCCGTCTGCAGGCCGCAGGCGTCGCTGTCCAACTGCGGAACTTCGCGGGAGAGGGCCACGCTCTCTTTCTCACCCGTCCCTCTTTCCGGGCGTGGCTCGCTGCTGCCCTCAGGCAACGGTTTGATGATGTCCTGCACCTCCCGAGTGCCGTGGCCTGCGCCTCCTGCGAGGCGGCCTGGAGTAAAGCATGCATCCAGCCTTGATGGCCTTGGCCCTCGGTGGATTCGGCATCGGGTTAACCGAGTTCGTCATCATGGGCCTTCTTCCTGAGGTGGCCCGAGACTTTCGCGTGACGATTCCTGTCGCGGCCTACCTGATCTCGGGCTACGCGCTGGGCGTGGTGGTGGGCGCCCTTATGCTCACGGCTGCCGTCACCCATCTGCGGCGCAAACCCGTTCTGGTGAGCCTCCTCCTGCTGTTCATCGCTGGGAATCTGATTTCGGCTGTTGCTCCCTCCTACGGCGTGATGATGACTGGGCGCATTACCGCGTCCCTGTGTCACGGCGCTTTTTTCGGCATCGGTTCGGTGGTGGCGGCTGATCTGGTCGCGCCGAGCAAGCGTGCCGGGGCCATTGCCACCATGTTCGCCGGGCTCACCTTGGCCAACGTCCTGGGGGTGCCGTTCGGAACACTCATCGGACAACACTTCGGTTGGCGCGCCACCTTTCTGGCCGTCACGGGCATTGGCGTCCTCGCCCTGATCAGCCTGATCCTGCTGGTGCCTCATCTGGCCAAACCTCAGGGGGCGAGCCTGCGCGCTGAACTCCGGGCGTTCCGTTCCGGTCAGGTATGGCTATCGCTGGCCATGACGGCCCTTGGGTTCGGGGGGCTCTTTGCGTCATTCACCTATATGGCGCCCCTGATGACCCAGGTCGCTGGTTACCCGTCCAGCGCATTGACCTGGTTACTGGTTCTTTTTGGTGGTGGCCTGTTCGTGGGCAACATCCTGGGGGGCAAGGCGGCCGACCGAGCGCTCATGCCTAGCCTGATTGGTCTGTTGACGGCCCTGACGATCATCTTGGGCCTCTTTACCTGGACCGCGCAGACGCCCATTCTAGCCGCCCTGACCCTCCTGGCCTTGGGAACCACCGGGTTTGCCACGGTGCCTGGCCTACAGATGCGGGTGCTCTCCTTTGCTGGAGAGGCCAACACACTGGCGTCCGCCGCCAACATCGCGGCCTTCAATCTCGGCAATGCAGCCGGGGCGTACCTCGCCGGGCTCGCGATCGTTCACGGCTACGGCTACACGTCGGTCAACTGGGTCGGCGCCGGCCTCTCCGGCCTCGGTCTGCTCGTGGCCATCACTGCCAACGCACTCCATGGGCAGTCGGGGAGCCCTAGCCGCTCAACACAAGGAGACCACACATGAGCGGCATCCTGCCAACCTCCCCTGCGTTTCAGGCACTGCTAAGGCACTTCACAGACCTGCGCGATGGCCGTCACGGCGGCTGCGCAAACCGCCATGACAAAGAACAGCTGTTCAGACGGGAGATTTTGCGCCTGGATCCTGTGGTGCGCGAGGTCTTCGCCGAACTCAACACGGCGCTGCTCCTCCGAACCGGTGTAGTGGAGTTCAATGCGGTACAGAGGGACACTTCCGGTGGGCTGGTGGCCAGTTGGACGCTGAGCTGGCCTGAACAAGAACATGCTGGCCTACCCCCGGTGATGCTTCTGGGCGTCTCTGGATGGGGGTTCCATCACCCGCATCTGCGTGCAGCAACCGTCGGGGAATGGCCCCTGAATGTGTACAGCGACGAGCAGGCCTGGGCGGAACGCGACGTCCTGCGCGCCATCGTGGCAGGTGAACTTCACAATCTGGTGTTTCAGCTTGGTGGAAATATTCGGCTTATTCCTGCCCTTGGCTCTGGACTGGAGAACCGATGAGTTTGCGTCTGTCGGTGCTGGATCAGTCACCTGTCGATGAAGGGATGTCCAGGGCAGCGGCGTTACGGCACAGTGTGGAACTCGCGCAGGTGACAGAGGCACTGGGGTACTCGCGGTTCTGGGTGGCTGAACATCACCATTCCGCCAGCTTCGCAGGAGCAGCCCCTGAAGTTCTGGTGGCCACGGTTCTCGAGCGGACCCAACACATCCGAGTAGGCAGCGGTGGAGTCTTGCTGCCCAGGTATACATCCGCCAAGGTTGCCGAGGTCTTTCAAACACTTGGCGCCCTGCATCCTGGACGGGTAGATCTGGGGGGTGGACGAGGGGGCAGCTCAGCCGATCAGTACGCCCAGCAGGTTCATGACCTGCACCGGTTTCTGCAGCAGACGACGGTGCCAATGCAACCAGAACTCTGGGTACTCGGAACGGGAACCAGCTCGTCGTCCCTCGCCGGACACATCGGTACTGGTTTTGCTTTTGGGCACTTTCTTAACCCTGGCCCAGCCGCCATAGCACTGGCCAGTTACCGTGAGTCCTTCAGGCCGGCACCTCCCTCCCCCTATCCCTGGGCTGCGCTCGCGGTTCGGGTCATCGTAGGCGAAACTGAAGCGTCCGCGCTTGACAGTCTGGAGGGTCTACTGCTATGGCGATCAAGCAAGGATCTGGATGTGGACACTCCCTTCCCGTCGTGGCGTACCGTTCGGAGGCATGCGTGGACGCCGCGGGAGAATGAACGCCGGGCAGCACACCTCCCGCGTGTCGTCGCTGGAACGGCCTCCCAGGTGCGGAGAGACCTCCAACAGCTGGCAAGTCGCCGCGGCATCGGGGAAATTGTCGTCAACACACCGATTTTCGATCAGAGAACGCGCCTCCAATCTTATGAACTGCTTGCCGCTGCGTTCCATGTGCACTGAGCGCTTGTGGAGTCGACCGACAAAACGCCTCCAGTCGAACATCACGGTGCTGATCGACCGGAGACGGGACTCCGCGTCAAGCGATGCACCGTGTTCTCTGCGAAACAAGCCATCCCCGACTCACTGTGGAGCGCGCTGCCCGTCCTCGTCCCAAGACCGTCTGGATTTCTGGATTGGCCCGTGGTGAGCCTGAGCCCAGGTGACCAGGGTTTGCACCACCTGCGTCAGGCTTTGTCCTCTCGCTGTGAGGGCATACGTCACCTGCGGCGGTATGGTGGCCACTACAGTTCGGCTGACGAGTCCGTCCCGTTCGAGCCGGCGCAAGGTCAGGGTGAGCATGCGCTGCGAGATGCCGTGCACCGCTCTCTGAAGTTGCCGAAAGCGGCCCGGTCCCGGGGAGAGCTCCGCAATGACCAGGACGGTCCACTTGTCCCCGATCCGTTCCAAGACATCCCGGATGCCACAATCCGGATGATCCTGGGAGCCACATGGTTCGAGGGCCCCAGTTACTTCTGTGTGCCTCAGTGACATGGAAATGCCTTCTTGTACCGAAGTCTGCCGGAACTTACCATGCCCCCATGTTACTGAAAAGAACCAACGAGGAAGAACAAGGAATGTTGATGATGACCAGTGCCTCTGGGCAACTCGGACGGCTCGTCGCGTCCCGGCTCCAGAGCCTGAATACACCCTTCATTGCCGCCACCCATGACCAGGCCCGGGCCGGGGAATTCACTCGGTACCTCGATTTCGACCTCCCAGAGACTCTTCAGTTCGGCGGTATCCGTACCCTGCTGCTGATCTCGGCCGGGTACGGTGAGGACGATGTGGTCACGGCCCGACATGAGCGTGTGATCACGGCAGCGGAGCGTGACGGGGTGGAACACATCGTGTACACCAGCCTGACAGGCGCAGGTGACCATCTGACGTTCAGTCTCGCGCACCGCTGGACAGAACGGCGCTTACAGGACAGTCGGTTGTCGTGGACCATCCTGCGCAATGGCCTGTACGCCGAGTTGCTGGGATCTTTGACGCTGGCCGAGGGTGGAGTGGTCCGAACCCCTCTGGGCGAGGGAAGGCTGGCGGCTGTGGCGCGTGCTGACTTGGCAGACGTCACAGCGAACGTTCTGTTGAGACCGTCGAATCATGCTGGAAAGGTCTATGAGCTGGTGGGACCCCAGGCGGTAGGAGGCGAAGACGTCGCTGAGATTCAGGGTGCCCAGTACCGTCCTTCCTCGCTGGCTGAAATGCGGGCCAAGCTTGACCAGTCTGGGCTGTTGCCGTTCCAGCCGGCCATGTTGATGTCGATCTACTCCAGCATCTCAGGAGATTTCCTTTCGGGAACAACAAGCGATCTCCCCCAACTCCTGGGGTGTGAACCTCGGCCCGCGTTGTCCCATCTCACCTGAAAGTCGTGTCCACAGAGGGAACTGCTTCTATGAAACGTTTCAGAGTATCTCTGAGAGCCGCCCTGATGGTGGTTGCCAGACCGTGAACTGGTGTTCCAGAGGTTTACAGGCGGATGAAGGGTTCCGAGTCATACAGGTCATGGAGGAGGTTACGGAATTCAATTCCATCAGCGAGTGATTGTCCACCGATTCGAGAAAGCGGGATGGCAGGTGTCCACGAGTTCATGACGGCAGCAGCAAGGTGACCCGTCTGGGGTTTCCCCGATTTTGCGGGGCTCTTCCGCGTTCCCGGTGCATGCCACTGGCCACGTGGTAGATCAATGGATGAGCGATCTTCAAGCAGTTTTGGAACGGCTACTCCCAGCCGAGCTTGCTCTTCAGGTTGTCAGCACCAGGCTTCAGGAAGCGTTTTTGGAGTTCACGTTGGCAAGCACCCGAACATCCGTGCCGTGCCCGAGGTGCGCGTCGTTGTCTGCAAGTGTACACAGCCACTCCCAGCGCCAAGTGCAGGATGTGCCGTGGTGCACGCTGCCTGTTCCCCTCCACTTACTTGTACGCCGATGGCCGTTGTCGTTCAACCCGCTGCACGCAGCGGGTATTCGCTGAGCGTTTCCCAGCACTGGCCGCGCCTTTTTCACGTTGCACCAGCAAGCTTCGTGCAGTGTTGCAACGAGTCGCCCTCACCGTTGGAGGCGAACCGGGAAAACGACTCTGACAAGCCTGCCAAATCTCCACCAGCGGCGATCGATTGCTCAATATTTTACGTGACAGTCAGCCTCCAATAGTAGAGCGCTGCAGGGTGATCGGCATGGGTGACTTTGCGCTCCGCAAAAACATTCGGTATGGCACGGTGATGGTCACCTTGAAACTCGCCAACCCCTTGACCTGCTCCCTGACCGTCGCGTTGAAACCGTGTCAGCGTGGCTGGCTCACCACAACCGAAATTGAGAGAGTCAGTCGTGATCGTTGGGCAGAGTATAAGCGCCGCAAACACGCTGGGTGCGCCACAGGCCACCCAAGTGATGGATCGCTGGCACGTCATCAAGAATCTGCGTGAGGCCCGAGAACGGCAGCTCCGGCGATCTCCACTTCAGTTCGATGAAGCAAAACTCGGGCCGCCTGCCCGAACCTTCCATTCCACGAACAGCGACCGAAGAAGCCGCACGTCAGCGGCGCGATGAGCGCCGCAAAGCCAGGGTGACAGCGGTCAAGACACTCAAGGCTGAGGGTAAAACCCCAAGGCGGAGATGAGCCGAAATCTCCGCTGCAGCAAACACTTTGTGCGATGGAGTCTGCGCGTTCATGTTGTTCCTGAGACGCGATACCGAACTCGTAAAAGCGCGATTGACGCGTACGACAAGTTCTTGTGGCAGCAGTGGCAAGCTGGTGAGCGCCATGCTCAAGAATGACTTCGTCAAATAAAGCACAAGGCTACCCACACGGCTAGAAACGCGTCCATCAATGGACGCTGGCGAGACGGATGGAAGAAGCTGAGCAACCACGACAAGAGACGAACTCGGCTGCTGTCAAGGAGGTATGGAAGAAATCCGATTTTTTGGGAGGTCAAATCGTCTGGCTGCTTTTACGGCAGGATAAACAGTTTCGGGAGCGCGATCGGCTCCTCTTTGACAAGCTCAAGGAGAAGTGCCCCCATTTGGAAGCCCTGCGCCAGTTGGCGCAGGGCTTCCGTCGATTGATGCCTAGAGGGACAGAAGCCGATCTGGACGCATGGCTGAAGGCCGCGAGGGAGAGCGGATTTCAAGATGTGCGCACCTTCGCTGTCGGGTTGACGCGAGAACGGGCCGCATTATTGGCGGCCGTAACCTTGCCTTGGAGTAACGGCAAGGCAGAGGGTGTTGTCAACCGAATCAAGTTGGTGAAGCGCCAGATGTACGGGTGAGGATCGTTTGAACTTCTTCGGAGGCAAGTTCTACTCGCGGCCTAAGGCCTGCACTGGGAGTGCGGAAGAGCCGCGAAACCGAGGCAAGCTCACTTTGTGTCCCGCAGGTTTTCGGCGATCATGATTTGAGAGGAAGGCATGCTGGGCGCTTGATCAGAATGCGGATGTGTCGCACGGCAACGTCTTCACTCCGGCTGAATCAGGCGGCACAATAATCGCACTCGGCGTGCGCCGCAAGATCGCTGTCCAACTCAACGATGTCAACAGCAACAAGACACCGCTCACCACGAACACCGCATTTAGGGGGACACGGTCGGCAATGGGTGCGAGACCCAACAGGGTAATCGGAATTCCTACCGTGCCAAACGTCGTCAGCAAGCTGCCAACTCGCCCATAATAATCCGGGTGTACCAAGGTTTGAAACGTCAAACTCAGACTGACGTTCAGCATCGCCAAGGTGGCCCCACACAGCACTGCCACCCCATACATCTGTCCGGGCGTCCACGTGAAGCTCAACGCCAAAAACGTTAAGCCCGTCAGGGCAAACCCTGCGATCCCCAGGGGCCGGAAGTTCACCCGCGCGCCTTGCCAAGCTAACACCAAGCTCGCGACTGCCATGCCTCCCGTCAGCAGTCCCAAGAACAAGCCGAACCCCCTCGCCCCGACGCCCAGAACGTCCATCCGAGCCGGCAGCAGCATCTCCATCGGAGCCAAGGCCGCATTAATGACCAAGGCTTGGAGCGGCAGAAAGATCAAGGCGGGGCTGCTCCGGGCGTACCGAAGTCCAGCCACGAAGTCCGCTCTCAAGGATACGGGCGCTGGACTTGGGTCGCGGGCAGGCAACCGGATCAACAGCAGCAGGCCGGAGAACAGCCAGAACGAGAGTCCGTCCAAAATGAGACTCGGGCCACTCCCGATCAGGCTGACCAAGGCTCCGCCGCCCACCAAGCCGATGAGTTGCATCACCTGTGTACTGCCCTGCATCACACTGGTGGCCCGCGCCCGGTGAACGGCGGGCACTAGCCGCGGCGTGATCCCGATGCTCGCCGGGGCATAACACGCCGTGACCACCCCACCAAAGAACGCCACCCCGTGCAGCAGGCCCACCGTGGTCTGATCGGTTAGCGCTGCCCACCCTACGAGGAGTTGCGCGGCACCCCGCAAGAGATTGAGGACGATGAGGGGCCCCCGGAGAGGCAACCGATCCACCACCGCACCCACCAAAGGAGAGAAGAGCGACGGCAGCAGTGTCAAGGCCAGATTAACGCCCATTTGTCCGCTGGAGCCGGTCTCTTGCAAGACGAGGTAAGCGAGCGCAATCCCGGCCAGCGCGCTGCCGAGTGCCGATTGTGCATTCCCAAGCCACCACAGCGTGAAGTCGCGCGTCCAGAGCGGTGGGGGAGACAGGGCAGGCAGAGGGGAGGACACGACTCCACTGTGGTGAGAAAGCCGCTCCCATTACTACAGGAGATGAGGAGTAGACCCCGAAACCGAGCTCAAGCTCTTGTCGTACCCCAGGGCAAGGGAGACCGCGTATCGGGCACGGCGCTGGGGTCTGTGGATTGAGCATGGCTTGACACGTACTTGAACTCCGAAAAAGAGACTGTATTTGGAGAAGGGGCAGGATAGGCTACGCGCATGACGTTATCGGTGGCCAGGATCGCGAATACGACCCAAGCGGCCCTGCTCCTGAATACACGTTATGCAGAGACCTTGGCCGTGCTGGCTCGCGGCGACGCCACCGCCACAGAGGTTGCTCGGCACTTGGGCAAACCCCTGTCGAGCATTCATGCTCAACTCGAGTTACTGCTGGACGCGGGAGTCATTTGCGTGGGTGCCACCCGATCTCGTGCTGGACGGCCAATGCGTGAGTACCAACTGCCCCTTCCTTGGCAAATTCCGTTTGCTGCAACGACGGCCATGACCTTGCGTGAACTCTTAGCAGGTCAACTGAAAGTCAACGTGGATTTACAAGTGAATGCCCTCGCCAATGCCTTGGAGGACGTCTACGAGAGTCCAGATTGGTTTGTCGAGGTCAGCGCGCTCAACGGGATAATTCAGCACTCTATCGAGCACGTGCGCCTGGGGAGCTTGCCTGCCCAAGCCATGATTGGCGCGTCGCTCTCGCTGCGCCTGACCGCTGAACAAGCCGGGAACTTGAAAGCCCGCTTAAACGCGTTGATCTCCGAGTTTCAAGACGCGCAGTCTGTTGAAGGGGCCGCTGGTCATTGGGGCCTGATGGTGCTACTGACCCCACCCGATTCGTAGCTCAGCCCCTGTGAGTTCAATCAACATCCCTGGACGAAGCTTGACCTCGTCTCAGTCATCACCGTGTGTACGTGGATCCCTCGAGTGTCGAGGACTGAGTTGTTCATTAAGTGGCAAGCAATTCGGCCTGTCCCTGTAATGAAAAAGAAACCGGAGGAAAGACGATGCGTGAAACCCAAGTCGCCCGCCAAGTTGTTTTCGCAGGGGGAAACTCCCATCAGAGAGCTGACGATCGCTTCGGAATTGAGGCCGCAGAGGTCAAGTTCACCTACGCGCCTGAAGAACCGGTCAAGGTCGTGCCCCTCGAAGCTTCGGAGGTCAAATTCTCTTACGCACCGGAACAGCCCATCACCAGCACAGAGCGTGCGGGCATCAAGGCGTCAGAGGTGAAGTTCTCCTACGCTCCAGAGCCCACCCCAATGACCCCGCCCGCCGTGGGCTGTCCCTGCGGCACGTTTTAAGCTAAGTCTTGAAGGGAGCAACTGTGTCATAACAGTTGCTCTCTTGAGGTCACCATGCCACACACAACAAAAGCTGCCGTCTTGAAACCGCTGGAGCAAATATTCCCGACTGAACCCACTTTTGTCACGGACAGTGAGGAGCTCCGCGAGTATTTATCCTCGTGCAATCTCAAAACCCAACTCGTCTCAAACAATTCCAAGATAGAAACTGCGCCAGAAAATTTGGAAAACGTCGTATACCTGTTTACGACATTTGACTATATTTCCTGGCCATTTTTAGAGAGATCATTTGGGAAGAGCCGTCTCCTCTTAATTCCTCTGGCTTCCTTCGATCCGTCTCTTCAGGCCGCGATCTATACCCTTGACACCATCGGTCATGCAGATTTCGCGTCCTCTACGCGGGAGAACGAAACCATCCTGAACTATCTCTCTCAAGTGACTCAACCCTTTCGCGTGAGCGGCGCTGGCTGTGAGCTCGTCTGTGAACTCAGTGAAAAAATTCGACTCATGAAACCGAAGACCGAAGCGGCTTTAC
The DNA here is from genome assembly GCF_023370075.1 of Deinococcus sp. QL22. Taxonomy (NCBI): domain Bacteria; kingdom Thermotogati; phylum Deinococcota; class Deinococci; order Deinococcales; family Deinococcaceae; genus Deinococcus; species Deinococcus sp. QL22. Next base: position 384,383 of record NZ_CP097150.1, on the reverse strand, counting down.
TTCGCGGGGAATGGGAAGCACTTGGAATGTGGTTTGAAACGGCAATCCTACCGGATGAGGAAAACATCTTTCATCCAGGCCACATTGTCACTGGAACCTTTGAGGCGACAGGAGCAGCTGTGGCCAGACACATGCAGATGCCTCTCGTCCTCACCCCAACCCACCGTGATGCATGGGCGTTAATCACTCAACTCCACGAGGAACGCTTGTTTCCGCTTAAGGTCGAGATTGAAAGATCTCGCATTGTCGATGTGAAAACAGCCACTGGCGAGAGCATTCGAAAAGAGCTGGTTCAATTGACGAATGAACGATATGATCTGGCCCTCTTAGAAGTTGCGTTCAGCGGAAATTCTAAACTGTCGTCAGATACGCTGGATTGGAGGATTAATTCAGTGGTCAATGAAGGTGCACGCGGAATGCACATCGGCATCGGTGACGGCATTACCGGAGCACACATTGATCTTATCGCTCCAAACGCACTTATCGAAGATTTTTAATTAAAGTCTAGAACATTTCCACGGAGTTGAACCTATGGTCTCTGAGATATGTGGTCAAAACCTGTATCAATCAATGGTCGATTCAGACTGGGAGGCGGCAGATGCTGAGCACTTGTCGGAAGCCCTGCAAAATTTCCTTAGTTCATACCTCTCTTTAGTGTCTCAGATTCAGAATCAACAAAGCAGCAGTGTTCTTTTTGGTTTGAAGCTGGAAATCCTTCCGCTCGGTCAAATCAATATGGAACTCCAGTACGACAGTTTGCCAGCCGAACTCAAAGAATTAAACTAGGAGCGGTATGATTGCCAAGATCGTCTTATCGAATAATCTGATGGTTGAAGCGATAGGATTTAGAAATGAAGATATTCACTGTGAGATTGAGATGGCAGCGGGCGATGATTTTGAATCATTGCTCTACGAAAGTAGATACGCTTATGATACTGCAGCATATTTAGGGCCAGTATCACCCGTACAATCAAATGCGTTATCAATGTTGTTGAATCGAGGCATTCACACAATCCTAGATATCGGCAGCGGAAGTGGATATATAGCGGAATGGCTGATCAGCACTGGTTTTGATGTCACCGCGTGTGAAATCGATCTTGATGCAATTGAAATGTGCCGCAGGAGAGGGATCGAGAAAATTTATAGCGGCACTTTTCTTGATCTCAAATCCCAGCACGACGCTGCTATTCTCATGGGCGGCAGCATTAATACTGAGCGAACAGAAAATCTCCGCCAAGCGGTAGAGCTTTATATCATGACCATCAAAGATCTTGTTAAACACGATGGTTTTCTACTCACTGACCTTTCGTATTATCACATTCCTAGTATTTCTACAAACCAAGATTACAAGGTATCTAAGATTAGATTTGGTATCGCAGATCATTGGACAGACTATTCTTACCACATCTATCCACATCCAAATATTTTCGCTCAGATGATGACTGACTATGGCTTTGAGATTCTTGATCAATCTATCGTTGATCTTGGCTCAGACGCGATGTCGATTCAGACGAGGCATTACAGCCTCTGGCGTCGGTCAAGTCAACACCTTGACAGGATCTGCAGCCATGTCGAGGTTGAGCGGCCTACACTTTTGGAATGAGCCAATCATCCGCTGACGAGCCCATCACCGAGCTGATGTCGCTCGCCGCCGTGGAAGTCCTTGACGCCTTGAGCTTGTTGAGCGTCAGCATGGCAGCCACCACCCGCCATGCGGAAGCTGGACGTCTGCTCCAAACCATGGTGGGCTGCCGAATGGTGGAATTGCTTGAAATCTACGTCCGACGCGTGCTTGAACTCGTGTTCGAGCGCGACCCCGGCATGTGGTCGGCGAGTCCCAAAGAAAAAATTCTTCTCCGTGAAGCACTGACCATATCGCGAGAAGAGCTGATTGCTCGAGCCCGGGAAAGCGACGCACGCCGGATTGCGGGTCTCTTCGAAGACGCCCAGGAGATTTTGCCTCGCTACCTTCGAGCCAAACCGTTTACAGATGACCAACTGAGTCTCTTTATTGATCTGAAAGAGCAGCGAAATTTGTTTGTCCATAACAACGGACGCGTTGACCATGCATATCGGGCAAAATACCCTCAAACGCAGCTCGGGCAGCAGTTGGATTACGTCCTTCACATCATTCAGAGCAGCACAGCTGTCTTCGCGAGTGTGTGTTCGATCGATGCCCTCCTGCTCATTCAATATCCTGAGTTGGGCACGGATACTGGCTGGTTTCGACCCGTGATGCAGGAGCGAATGTCACATGCTTCTCAAGTCATGGCACCCTCGCAGGAAGAATCCGTGTTGGTGAATGACCTGCTTCCACAGGTGTTGACGTTCCCCTCACCGTTCACTATTCCAGCCCACCTCCTCCCAGAGAACATGGTGGCAGGTATGGGCACGTTTTGGATCGTTCAAGAGGAGAAGGCTGGGTGGGTGGGGCAGAGTGCGGATGGCCGGGTCGTCGGATGGTTTGAAGACCGGGCATCGACCTTCACTTGGCTCCTTCAGCCGGAATTACCGTGGCTGGATCGGACGGTCATTCGAGTTGAAGGCACGTGGACGTATGGTCAAGTGGGCCGCTTAGAAGTGCGTTGGCCCTCCCTGCTCTGGCCACAAGCAGTTCAGTAGGGCGGTGCAGGAGATCGTGGCCGCCAAAGCCATCTATCAGTGCAAAGAGGCCGTGGTGTTCACCAGCGGGCCAGGCTATACCAAATCGGCGATGGAGCTCGCCAAGGCCAACGGCGTGAAGCTCTGGCAGCCCACTGACCTGTTTCGGCTGCAGGCGCAGGCTGTGGCCCAACAAACGGCCCCACGGGAACTGCTGCCCGCCTCATGCATGGCTCCTGCCCACTGTGGCTGAGAAGCAAAGGAACCCTCGCAGAGCCGAATTCTGCCCTCCCATGCCAGACCTGACTGAAGGCCGACGCCCCCGCTGTGGCGTGTGGGAGAATCCTTCTATGACCTGGAAGCCTGTGACGATCGACAAACTGAAAGAAGGCGATACCATCAGACTGGAGGGCGGCGCGACCATTCGGATTCAGAAGGTGATCGGGAAGCGTGGATTTTCTGTCGAGGTCATCACCGAGGAGGGCCTCCCCGTCGAAATCCGCGACACAGAAACTCTCGTACGACTGGAAAAATAAGAAAAAGGGATTCGCCCAACGAACCCGAGGGGCCGTGCCATCCTCACGGGTATGGCCAAACTCAAGCGCACCAAACGAGAAGCCCTTCAAGCTCAGCGTGTCGCAGAAGCGCAGGCGGCGCAAGCCCAAGTGGCACGTGCCACACGAGAAGCACAGGCGCAAAGTGCGTTGGCCCAACGTCAACAACGGGTGGAGGATTCCCCGCTGCCTCAGTGGTACATCAAATACGCCCGGCCGGTGAAGTGGGGCGTCATCGAGGAACGCGAGGCCTCTCAGGTCTTAGATCAAGCGGCCGCAGCCCAAGCCTTCGCTCAAGCGCGTCACGAAGGCACACCAGAATCGCTCGGTCAAGGCAAATACCGCCTTCCATCAGGACTGGAATTCCGCATCTATCGCCCGCGCAACGTCCTCGAACGGGGCCTCGACGAAGAGCGAGCCGCGCGCAGTCTGACCGGCCGATTCCAGCACGGCTATGCCCTCCGGGAACTGGCCATCTGGGGGCCAACCGACGCCGCAGGGCAGGCCGCTCAGGGCCGAGCTGATCTCGTGGTGCTCTCCGGTGCAGAGACCCACGGATTTGAAATCAAGACCGCACAAGACACCCTGACTCAATTCGTTCGTCAGCAACCGATCTATGAACACCAATTTCATCGGTATGTCCTGGCAGTGACGGCCAACCACGTGCAACAGGCCTTGAAGCTCGCTCCCGCTCGTTGGGGCATCGCTCTCCTCGCGGGAGACCATGAATTCGTGGAGTTCCTGCGTGAACCTGGCCTCAATCCCAACCCTGCCTTTGACTCCGAAGTGCTGCTGTCCAACCTTTGGGTTGATGATTTGCACTGGATCACCACGCAGACTGGACGTTCACAATTTGGAACACGAACTCAATTGACCCGCTGCTTACAGAAGCGATTGCGCCCACCTGAACTGAATGCGTGGGCCTTGACCGCCCTGATCGGCCGCAGCAGTCTGGGAGGGCGCCTGCAATGCTGGGAATGCTGAAGAGGGCGAGGACAACCTCGCCAGAAGATCAACTTCCGCTTCAATACCCAATGAGAAAAGCCTGACCCCAAGGGCCTGACCAGAAGTTGTCATCGGACTGTTGCGGACTGAGCGGCGTCAACCGCGCTGCCGTTCCAGTTCGCGTCGGTAGGCCGCGTCGTCTCGGCGTTGGGCGCGGCGGGCTTTCTCCTGTGGTGTGGCCTTCAGCCGCTTCAACCCCGCCGTTGTGATGGTGGGCGCCGGAGTGGGTTTCAGACTCAACAGTTCACGGAAGGTCAGGCCGAGTACCTCCGCGAACGCCTCCCCGGCCAGCGCGATCTGCCGGCGTTCCTGGGGGGTCAGCGTGATCCAGCCCGCCACATCCGGGAGCCCAGGGACGTGCCCGCGCAGCGGCTCCAGGAGCGGGCGGGCGAGCTCACGTTCCCCTTTGGTCATCGCACCCCAATCAGACGCCAGTTGCAGGTCGGCAGCCTCATCCTCCTGATGGGCCACGCGCACCAGGGCCGCGCGATGCGGGTGCTGCTGGCAGTGGGGGCACAGCCGACTGCGCGGGAACTGCGGGCCAACCTGCGCCAGCAGTTGCTGAAAGGCTGGGCTGAGATCAAAGCGTGGCCTCTCGTGCCCACAGGGGGAGAGCACCTCAGTGGTCTCAGTGGTGGCGACCACCGCGCGGTAGGCGCGTGCGGTGAGCGTCAGGTCGCGGTGATGCCCGTCCGGCATTCCCCGGCCGAAGCGCACGTTCAGCACGGGGCCGTCCAAGATCTCCAGGATGTGCTCGTGCACCACGTGCACGCGGGAAAACTTGGCTGGGATCTTCTTGGTCATGGAACTCCCCCTACTGTCCAGAACTGCATTCGCAGATACCCGCGAGCGTTGCACCGCTGGTCTGGCCTCGCCCGTACACTGACGGTATGCAACGACAATTTACACTGCTTCTGGCTCTGACTGCTGGGGTGACCTCTTCCGCTGGCGCGCAAACTGTCAAAGCGCCAGGCGGCTTAACGTATACCCTGAAAGCCTGCACACGGCTCGACAACAGTCTGGTGCGCTGTACGTTCGCCTTGCAAAGTCAATATCAGAACAGGCCATTTTTGAATGCCGCAGACTGAACCGCCACCACGTCCACGGGCGTCGTCGTCCCCGGAGATCACGCGGAATCGTCGGGGAAGGTGCTTGATGGTATCGGTGCTGTGGAGGTGCCCAAAGGCAACATTGAAGTGCCGTACTCGATTTTCTTCAAGTTCCCCTTGAAAGTGAATGTCATCACGGTACTGACCATCAGCGCAAACTCAAGAGTCGTCTTCAAGGCTGTGCCCATTCAGAACGCGCCACAGGTCGTCTCAAGTTTGCCCGGCCAGACCCTGTGGCGCAAGAGTGTCCGCTGGCAGAACCGGGACTTTGTGGCGTCGGTGCCAGGATGCTACGCGGCTGGTGCCACGGCCACCTGCTACGTCCTGCTGTTCCCGAGCAACGCCAAAGGCACGGTTGACGGACAGGCGCTGTCCTATCCAGCCACAGCTCTCCAACTCCAAAATCAGCCAGTGACCAATGGACGGGCAACGGTGACGGTGGGCAACATCACCTTTCCAGATGTCCCGGTGCGTTGAACCCAGGCTCAATGAACTTTGCACGGGCGGACAGCTCCTGTCGGAGTCAGGCATCCGGGAGAACATGTTCTTGACCCGTTTTCTTGCCCACCCTCCTCCACACCGAAATGTTTCAGACCATGCCGCCCATCACAGACAGGTCACTTGACCCGCGTCACCCCCAGCCCCCTCATCCTGAAGACATGACCACCCTCAGCCCACCGCCCACCCAGCTCAACCCCCTGCACGCCGTCCGGCACGCCACCCAACAGGTCAGGCACTATTTCCTCAAACTCCGCTTCGACCACCCTGCCCTGAACACCACCCTCTCCCTGAACGGCCCGAACGTCATCGGCGTCCGCAGTCCGTTCGTCCCACACTGGAACACCACCCTGACCCACCACGGTGTCCACCCGGTGGCCCTCATTGAGGCTCAGGAGGCCAGCCATTCGCTGACCCAAGCGCTTGATCACCTCGTGGCCCATCACGTCATCACGCGCACCCAGCTCCAGCAGCTCGCCGAGCGCCGCTTTATCCAGGCCATGCTCCCACTCACCTGGCAGCACACCACCGCCACCCTGATCCCCAGCCCCACACCTCCACCCACCCCGCACACCCGCATCGTGCCCGCCTTACACGAGGTCAATCAGCTCGCTCAGCACCTCACGCCCGCCGCGCGCGCCTTGCAGCCCGAACACCAATTTCTCGCCGATCCCGCACATGTGGTGCCGGAAGCCGACGACCACCCCCACACCCTCGTTTACCGGGCGGCCTTGCGAGGCCTCTTCCTTCAGGACAAGGCCGCCCGCCTACTGCTGCGCTGGGATCAATTGACCCACATCATTTTGTGTAGTGGTTGCACCTGAAGACGCACAAAGCTTGGACAGGGCTGCTAATCGGATTTGAGGGCAATCCACCGGATCTGGGATTCCTTGTCCAGGTTTTGAGTCAGCAACGGGACACGAGATCTATGGAGTTGCGGGATGTCAGGCGAACGGAGCGCCGCCAGAGTCGCCGCAAATCACGCCATTTTCCTTAAAGTGTCCCTTGCTGAGATTAAGAATTAGAGTGACTTCAAACTAATAGGGTATCTCTGCATTATGGGGTAGCCTTGAAACAACGTCTTCGCTTGCTAACACAGCCAACGCTACGCTAGTCAAGGTCGGATTGCAGGCGGTCGCAGTTGAAATCACACCGTTGCCACCAACATATAGGTTGTCAAACCCCCACACCTTAGAGCGCGAGTCACACACCGAAGTTCCGTCGTTGATTGGGCCCATTCGTATCGTACCTTGGTAATGTAAGGACATGCCCACCGGCATTGCAGTTGGCACTCCACCGTCGACATACTTTCCTAGCAGTCCAGCTGCATGGTCCACATCTTGCTTGGCGCCTTCGATTGCTTTCAAGTCAAGGTCAGTCAACTTATAATGGATTGTAATTTTCGGCAAGCCGAGGAAATCTGTTTCGATCTCTGAGAATTGAAGGTAATTCTCGAAGCTTGGTTGCTTAGTGCAATACCAACTCAACCCCACGAGTTGGCGGCCTTGGGTGTCCACGGCGTCAACAAGGGACGATGCCTTGAGCATGACTTGTCCGTGGTAAGGATGTTTGTGAGCGTCAAATGGTATCCAGTAGACGCCGTAAAAGGGATCATTGTCGCTGACGCGTTCTCCAGGCGACGACTGATCGTCGATCTGCCTTGGTAAAGCGCCGCCAGCAACAACTCCGAACTCTTCCTTAAGAACGACTGTAGCTGTGACCATCGGGTGATCGTTAAGGTAGTGACCCAAAGCCGCAGGTCGAATTCCAGAGGCCCAGAGAAGCTGAGGAGTTCGTAACGCGTCGGCAGCGACAATCACGAGTCCTACAGGCACGATGTACCTACGCTTTGTCGGTCGATATTCCAAGACCGCGCCCGTCACTTTTCCATTGGTTGTTATAAGCTCACGACACACGGTCTCGCTTCGCAAGCTGAAGTTTGGGTGCTCTGCCGTGGCCAAGCGGCCTAGCACGGTCTCAGGGCCCGACCAGGCCCGGCGATCTTCGTCGACGAGTTCACAGGCAAGCGGCATAGGTTGGACTTCTTGCTCGGGCAGCAAATTTGGGTTATAAATCTCACCCAATTTCTTTAAAATGGCGAGCCCAACAGGATTGGCTAGGTAGGCGCGTGTTGTAACACTGAGCAAGGCCTCTGCTTTGGCTAAGGCCCGATTCCAGTCTTGCTGGGCAATAAACGACGCGCGTTCTCCAGAGCTGGGGCGCGGGCAAGCGCAGGTCCAATGAACACCCATACCTCCAACGTTGGTTGAGTGACTCGCTGCTGGAAAGCAATTCTTACTGGACGCTGAGTTGGAGGTGTTCGTCAGATACGTACCGGGAAAGCCGAGCAACGACGCGCGCGCTTCGTTCGTTGCTTCAAGTGCTTGGGGCGATGCTCGCTCCGCCCACTGCCGCAAGCGATAACGAAATTGCGATGAACCTTGCGAAAGGACTTGCAGCCGCACACGTTCGACATCGTCATACAAATTGCTCAGGTGAAGGCCAGGCGTCTTGGTAAGGGCTGGACCGGCATCAATCATCAGAACCGAAGCATTCGGCCTCGCTTCGGTAATTATTCTTGAATAGGTTGACCCTACCGGGCCACTGCCGATCACCAGCACGTCCACAGCGACATTTTCTTGCAGTTGATGACTGAAACTCGACGTTGAGAAGTTGCTACCTGATGACTTCAATGGAAACCTCTTAACAAACAGGTATAGGAAGTGGGCTCATCGTAGTACCTGCTGCACCAGCCGTGAATTTGGTTTGAAGCAAAGCCTCATAATGCTTTTGCTTTGGCACACACAGGTGCGCGACGTTTACGGATCCAACGGCAAGGGAGAGCAAAGGCCAGCAGTCATGCCCGTCTGGAGCACGGGCATATGCTGCCCCGCACCGCGATAGCGTGACTTCAATATCACGCGGATGACTGACCAAGCCGTATAACTTGAAGGCCGCTTCCTTCCCAGTCCAATACTGGTAGAACGTGCGCTCACGATCCTTGAGAGGCTCTTCCTCCCAAGCGGCGAGTTCTGAAGGCGTGAAGCAACGCGCAGCAGTTGCAGCAATGGTTCGACGTGCTCTCACAACTTCCACATCAACTCCGATGGGCCCAAGGGTACTCACGGCAATCAACAAACAGTCACCGCTGTGCGAAACCGATGTCCAGAGGGCAGGGTAACCGGCATGAGGCAGCTTGGGTGGGCCATGCGGGCGCTGGCACGTACCGCACACGCGTGTGACTTGGAGGTGCTGGGGGGACACCGCTACGTACTGTGCGACCACTCGACGGAATCCAGCTCGGGATGCGAGTACCGTTGCTCGGTGGCGTGGGTACTTCAGGCTGCTTGCATAAGCCCATTCCGCGCCATCAACAACTTCTTTAGCGTGGCTTGCTAGCGCACGGATCGATCCGTGCCAAACGGTTATGGGATGAGGGTCAACGCTCATGCCGTAGTGACAGCGCGATCAAGCTTACCGCTTGATTTACATGGCAAGACTGTTACGAATTCGACGTCATCGACCCACATCGCGCTCGGCAAGCGGTAACGCACGAAGCGTAACAACTCATCGGGTTGCACCTGCTGGCCTTCAACCAGCTCAATGAGTGCGCGTAACCGTATTCCATAACCCATGCCACGAGCCTGAATCAGACTCGCGCGCACTGCCGGATGTTCATTAAGGAGTTGCTCAATTTGCGTAGGCATAAACTTTATGCCACTCCGATTGATGATGTCGTCCGTTCGGCCTTCCACGAAAACCAACCCGCGTTCATCAACACGGCCATAGTCGTGCGTAGCCAGCCAGTCTGGTGACGCCCCTCTCTCGCCCACGTAACCTAGCATCATCGCGCTGCTATGAACCCACAATTCACCGGTTTCGGCGTCAGGTACGCGTAAGTGCACACCGGAAATGGGTTCTCCTACGCATGCACGTTCACGAGGATGCTTTCGTGATGACCAAGCTGTGAGTCGAGGGCCCGCCTCGGTCAGGCCGTAGGCATGAATGACTTCCGCATCCGGCAGAGCCGTCGCCAGACCTTCGATAGTCTCCAAAGATGCGCCCTCTCCGAGGAGCTGCACAAAGCGGAGCGACCTAAGCTGCGCCGCTTCTCGTTTAATGGTGGGCAGCAGTGCGTGCAGAACACTCGCGGTAGCGGTCAGGCAAGTAACGCCGCCGTTTAACACCGTTTGTACAAAGAAATGAGGGGTGAAGCGGCGAGGGGAGAAGCTGAGTCGGGCGCCGTGCGCGATAGCTAGCAGAATTTCACCCACAAACACTGATAGATAGGATGGTTCTCGCAACACCAGCATGTGGTCGTCTGTACCAATGTTTAAGTACTCTTGGATGCCTTGCAAATTAGCCAGAACGCCCGCCGCACTGTGCTGGGTAAACCGAGCGAGACCGGTCGTGCCGGAAGTGCAGGCCACCAATGCCGTGTTTTCGACCAGGTTGTGTGACACATGGTCGTTGCCGCGCAGCGCACACCAATTACCCGCTTTCACGTGCAAATGGATGCCGGCCCGTTTGAGTCGCTCCTCAATTGCCGACTCAGGCAAATCCATGTGTAGCAATGCGGGTATACAGCCCGAATGAAGTGTTGCCAGCGCCGCTAGGGTGAAGTCGAGTCGATCTGGTAGGCGAACGGCAATCGCGGTTCCTGCCTTTGGAGTGTCTAAGGTAGCGGCCGTAGGCCAACAGGCCAGATGAGAAGCCAATGTGCCGTAAGTCCAAGCGTCATTGAATGAACGCTCGGAGTGTTGCGATAGCGCCTTGTGGAGAAACCCCGACAAGGATGGAGTCATGGGCTCGTGGTGCGCGCTAAAGTTTGCGAGCGCAGGCCCAGAAAATGAACATCTTCGTGGTGAAGCGTAGGCCAAGGGCCTGGGTGTGGAGCAGCACGCTCCACGTCTTGCATCGGTACTTCTCCGAAGAGGAATCGCGCGAACACGTCGAGAACCGGCGCACGATGTTTTTGCTGAAAATACAGCATGCTTTCACGCATGTGCTGCTGATAGAAGTTGGGTTCCCTTGAGTGGGCAATGTGGTAATTCACCGCTTGCGAAGCGACTCGAAAGGGGCAGCCAGTTGCGTGCAGGCGGTACCCTAACTCGAAGTGCTCAACTCCCCATGATGTAAAGGCTTCGTCGAACCCACCGATGTCCGCCAAACGTGAACGCTCGACGGAAACATTGCCCGTGAGAAAGGCAGCCCACGGTATCCCAGTACGGGATTCTCCGTCCTCGTCAAAGAGCATTGTGCGGACAAGTCGGGGGTAAATTGGTTCGCGTGCTTTTCCACGTACTCTGTTAAAGTCGTTGAGCAAGGCGTAGCTATGCTGGTCAGGCTGACTGAAATAGAATTCAAGGTGTCGGCCCACTACGGCACCAGTGCCTGTTAGGTGTGGCGTGAGGTCGCTGAGCGCAGGGTGCCGGTCAGCGTCGTTGAACAGCACGCGCACGCCCCGGGCAGTCCGCCACCCGGCGTTGCGGGCGGCCGCGCGTCCCAAGCCTGGGAGTTCAAGCACCGTGAGTTTGATGCGCTGTTCGAACGCAGCGGCGACATGCTTTGCAGGAAGTGCAGACCCGTCGTCGACGACGATAACCTCGCTCGCTTGGGGGAGACTGCGCGCTAACCATTCAAGCGTGATCTGGAGTGGAAAAGGTTGATCCCTAACGGGTAGTACAACACTTAGCGCTAGTTCACTCATATAAGGTCTCCTGCGAAGCGTAATGATTGGAAGAATTGCAGCATCGCTGTGCTGACAGCGCTAAGGCAGTCGGGGTGTCGGAAACTGAGTCCGCCTCCACGAATATCAGCGATACGAAGCGCGCACGAAGCCAGCAGGTGCACATCGTATGAGGGCGACTCGCCATCTGTCACCACAAGCGTCGGCGGAAGTCCCAGGTAACTCAGCGGATCAGGCACGCCGAAGAGAAAAGCGGGATTGAACAATTCGCCAAGCGTGTGGTCTGGCAGCACACCCAAGCGCTGGAGGGCAGATCGCACATAGGCGAGGTCGTTCTCGCGTTCGGCGAATTTCAGCAGCTCGCGAACGCTTTGGGTTCGCGCTGCAAGGTCGAGCAGGCGCGGCGGAACATGCAGGCTTGGCGAAAGTAGGACGAGCGCTTGCGCGTTAATGAGCGAGGCTACCGAAGCTGCAGTGACCGCTGCGACTCCTGACGCTACGACGATGGTTGCTTTTGAGCCTGAGCGTTGTTGGAGCCACTGCTGTACGTGTTGGACGTCCGCGACAAAATCAGACATTGTCACATTTGCTGATGAGCCAGTACTTTCCCCATGCCCGCGATGGTCGAACAACACTGCCTCCACGGACAAGGCTTGCGCTAGGTCTCGGGCGAGTTTGACATGTGCATAATCGCGCTCGTCCTTCCAACTTGTCCAGGGATGAAGAAACAGCACATATGCTTCCGGTTCGTCTGCGCTACGGAAGGTGGCAGCGGCCAACCAATCGAGTTGGCTTGAGATCCAATGCTGCTCAACGTTAATGGCGCGTCTGCTAAGGCTCGTCACACTTCCCTTGTCGTACTCAACAGTGAAAGGAGAGACTGCCCCCAACCTGCTCGCAAAGGCGCACCAACAATAATAGATTTCATTTGCTCATTAGTGTATTGGTGCCGCATAGCCGCTTCGCCCGCAAATTCGAACAGCAGCCCTTTTAAAAAACCTTAATAAATCTATGAGCGGCTCACTTTGGTCCTCATAGTGCAGATATTAGCCAACGCCCTCCAGTACCTCCCTATACACTTCAATAGCCCTATGACACAATTCGCATACCGCGCTGCCCGAGCGCAACTTCCGTCGCAGTTTGGTGATTTCCGTATTGAAGTTATCGAGGCTCAAGATGAACAGCTGGTGGTGCTAACCTGCGGTACACCTGGAGAGGAAAACGTCTTGGTTCGTTTGCACTCTGAGTGCCTAACGGGTGACGTGTTCGGCTCGCTTCGATGTGACTGCCGCGACCAGCTGCTCGCATCAATGCAAGCCATCAAAGAGGCCGGTCATGGCTACGTGTTTTACCTTCGACAAGAAGGTCGAGGAATCGGGCTGTACCACAAAATCCTTGCCTACGCGTTGCAGGAGGAAGGCTTGGACACGGTGCAAGCCAATCAACAACTTGGGTTACCCGTTGATGCAAGAAGTTATGAGCTTGCGACACGCGTCTTGAAGAATTTTGGGGTGCGCTCAATCAGACTACTCACCAACAATCCAGACAAGATCGCCGCGTGCGAAGCAGCTGGTTTAGCAGTTACTGAACGGATTTCTATTGAAGGTGTGGAGAATCCGTTCAATCGCTCGTACCTCACCACCAAGCGGGACTTGCTCGGCCATACGCTCCGAAACGTGACCGGCAAAGATGACTTGGTTACGGTGGAAAACGAATGACCCGATTAAGGGACGAATACCGCTTAGTGTTGCTGTGCAGCCGCGTTACGTTGACAACCGCAGAGCACGACGCGCTCTCCACCATTGTGAGAGGTAAGTTGGATTGGGGAGTGGTGATTGCCTGTGCGACCTTCAATAAAGTGTTGCCACTTGTCGCTCACCATCTCACACACTTCCAAGTGGCCGAAGTGCCCGGTGTCATTCGTCGGCTCCTGCGCTTCACTCTGCTCGGAAACGCGGCGCGCAACCAAGCGCTATTTCAAGAATGGCGTTCAGTGGTGCATGTGCTCGAAAGCGCACAGATACCATTCAGTCCCTTGAAAGACGCCTACCTCACGCCGTGCATTTACCGCGACTATGCACTCTGACCCGCGACCGACCTTGACGTGCTCGTGCGCGCTGAAGACTTGTCACGTGCGATTGAGGCGGCACGCAGCATCGGCTATGAAATGGGGCAGTTCGACGACCGCCATGGCACCGTCCAACCAGTAACGCGTACAGAAGACATTATGTACAAGCGCTTTCGAGGAAATGCACATCCCCTAGTTCGCGTGATAGAAGACCCCTACTTGGAATTCGCAAACCTTGACTTTGCGTTCGACGTCGACCCCGTGCACCGAAATATAAACGCAGCCGAAATGATGCTACGAGAGACGCATCACATTCGGTTGGGCGACTTCGACGCGCCGATGCTTTCAAGCGCAGACACCTTGATCCATATCTGCGCACATTTATACAAGGAAGCCTGCGCCGACGCGTCCGATGAAGTGTATTCTCGGCTCAACCTAGTGAAGTTTTGCGACGTTCGTGAACTGCTACTGACAGAGTTCGCTTCTGACTCGGGTCAAGCGTGGCCGCAAGCTGTGGCACGAGCAAGCCAACTGCAATTGACGCACGCCCTCCGCTACGCCTTGCAGGGGGTTGTGGAGTTGTATTGCGACGAAATACTGCATCAGCGTCTCATCAAACTCGAAGCGACCGTTCATAACGGAAAACCACCCCGAGCAGGCAGCGAAGAGTTCTACGCTTTCTTGTTTCCCACAGGCCAGACTCAACCAAAGGAGAACACCAATGATTACGCCTGAACAACGCGCCCAGCTTGTCACGATCATCGACCGCGTCACCCAACGTACGCAAAGCATTCATGATGACAGTCTGCTGCAAGATGACCTCGGGCTCACCTCGTTGAATTTTATTGAGCTAATTGTTGAGATTGAGCAAGACTTCAATGTGACGGTGCCCGACGAAATGCTGACCGCAGATGCTATTCGATCCTTCGGCGACCTGCTCAATCTCATCTCGCGCAACGACACAATCGCCGATTTTACGAAGGCCTAGTTCATATGTCACCTGAACAAGATGACCGCGCCGCAGTTGTGTTGACGAAAGGGTTGTTATGAGCGACTGGTTGATCGAGACGCACAACCTCACTAAAACATACCCGGTGCGTGGAAATAGCGGTCTGACTAGCCTATTCCGTCGTACTCCCCGCCCTGTGCAGGATCACACAGTCGCGTTGAACTTGCTCAACTTACAGCTCCAGCAAGGCGAGATCCTCGGCCTGATCGGCGCGAACGGAGCTGGAAAATCGACGACCATCAAATTGGTTACCGGCATCTTGCGGCCCACCGCAGGTACGGTGCGCGTATTCGGCAAGGATCCCACTCGGGAGCGAAGCCGGAACGCGTATCGCTTCGGCATAGTTATGGGGCAACGCAGCCAGTTGTTCTGGGATTTGCCTGCCATCGAATCGCTCGAACTGTACCGCCGGATGTACGGCGTGCAACCTCATCAATATACCAGAATGCTGCGCACGCTATCGGACTTACTGGATCTACAGGAGTTTCTGGATCGCCCAGTTCGTCAGCTAAGCTTGGGCCAACGCATGCGCTGTGAACTTGCCGTCGCACTACTTCACGAACCGGAGGTTCTCTTCCTCGACGAACCAACCATTGGAATTGATGTGCTCGCTAAGCGCAAAATCATTGACTTTGTTCGTCAAATCAATGAAGCCTGGGGCGTCACCGTGTTGCTGACCACGCACAACTTGGCAGACATGGAGCGCATTGCACAACGCGTACTCATCCTTGACCGCGGCACGCCCACGTTCGACGGCACGCTTGCTCGTTTACGGCGGTTGGATGCACGACAGCACGTTGAGGTCGAGCTTCGCGAGCCGCTTGAGATGCTGTACGTGCGCGGAGCGCGTGTCGTCGCGTTGTCGCCTACCCGATTTGCACTCCACACAGCCAGTAGCGACGTCGTTCTTGCCGACTTGATTGCGCAAGTCGCAGTGAACTACTCGGTGGCGGATATCTCCATTGTAAGACCGGACATTGACGAACTCATTAGCCGCATTTACGCCGGTGAGGTAGTGGAGCCGACACCAGCATGACCGCGCACCCCTTAATTGCACCCGGTCGGGCATGGATATCTGCTTTTGTTTACTTGGTGCGTATTGCCTGGCGGATGCGGCTCGCCTATCGTGGAAAAGTTCTGCTGGAGATGATTCAGCCAATCCTGACCTTGTATGCTTTTGTGTACGTGTGGCGCGCTGTGAAGGCAGCAGGTGCCGCGCCAGATGTGAATCTCGAAAGCCTTGTAACGTACTCTCTCGTCACCGCTGTGCTCGGTCTGTGCATTTCGAGTGACGTCATCTCGCGTTTGATTGAACGTGATATAGCGTCCGGCGATATTGGACAGCGCCTCATCCGCCCTCTGTCGTTTGCCGCGTCCAGTGTGGCGACCTCGCTGGGCACATCACTTGCTTCGTTCGTGCTGCGCGCCGTCCCATTGCTCGCCGTCACACCGGTATTCATCGATCGGGTTGCACTGCCTCGTGACCCAAAGGTGTGGGGGATGTTTGCGCTGTTGCTGGTGGTGGCGATCATCGTCGCCTTGCTACTCGACTTGATCGTGGGCTATCTCTGCTTTTGGGTGTTCCAAGGACGGCACGTTCGGTACTTCTTTGAAGCCATCTTCACGGTATTCAGCGGGCAATTCGTGCCGCTGGTTCTGCTGCCTGACTGGATGCGTACGGTTTCACTGTTCACGCCCACTCGCTTGGTCTTCAACGATCCAGTCGCGGTGCTCACCGGCCTGATTTCACCTCAAGACTACTTGGGCCTCCTGGTGCGTGCCGGAGTTTGGTTGGTGTCGTTGGTCATGCTAACGATGACCCTACACCGTGCCGCAGTACGCCGCGTGTTTATGCAGGGAGGCTGACGTGCGTCCCGTCACAACACTATTGTCATTGATGAGCATGAGCGTTCGCGCCCGCAGGCAATACAAGGTGACGTTCACGCTGTCCGTGATGTCCACACTGCTAATGTTTGCCGCAGAGTTCTCCTTGGTGTACTTCCTTGGACAGAAGGTTGGCGCGATTCACGGCTGGACGCCGGCACAGCTGACGGTTTTGTACGTGGGCACCCTGCTGGCTTCCGCCCTTGAGGTCGTCTTCGTGTCCAATCTCCGAAATTTCGACCGCGAGCTCGTGGACGGCGGCCTTGACCTCAAGCTGCTTAAGCCGATGCATCCGTTGCTGCAATTGATCGGGCAAATCTCTGTAGATGCTATCGCGATGCCATTGTTCTGCATCGCGGCGCTGGCGTTCACATTGCACGAAACCCTAGAACTGTGGACGTGGGTGAACGTCGCAATCTTCCTCACCGGCATTCTTGGAGGAGCGTTGATTTTCAGTAGCTTCACGGTGCTCTCGGCAGCATTCGCGTTTTGGACTTTCGATTCAAACAGCATTTACGAGATCACTCGAAAAGGCACACGCCAACTGTTGTGGTATCCCTTGGATATTTACGGCGTTGCCGTTCGAACTGTGCTCTTCACCGTCCTTCCCGTCGCCTTTGTCGCCTACGTTCCCGTGCAGTTCATCGTCGGTCGTTCAACTGAGCTGCCTTGGTGGATGGCATTGAGCGGCCCGTGCATTGGCCTAGTTTCCCTAAGTATATCGCTGCTCGTTTGGCACGCTGGCCTGCGGCGGTATCAAGGTACCGGGTCGTAAAAGGAGAGATATGCTTCTACCCGCGTTTCGAACCCTTGTATTGAATGAAGCCCTCGACATATCAATCTGCGGCGGCAAGGCGGCAACACTCGCCCGACTGTTGCAAGCGGGCGTCCAAACGCTTGACGGCATGGTGCTCACCACCGAGGCTCTTGATGCGTTCCTGACTAGCGTCGCCGCGCCCGTCGACAGCGCTCGACGCGGCGACGCAGCCGCCTGCGCTGCCGTCCGTGAAGCGCTACACGAGGCCATATGGCCAGACGATACCCTCCACGCACTCCGCAGGGTGTTCGAACAATTCGAAGGTTCTGTCGTGGTGCGATCTAGCGCTGTCAGTGAGGATGGTGAGCACGCCAGTTATGCTGGTATCTTCCTGTCCAGCGTGAACGTTCGCACGTTCGGCGAGTTTCTCGCTGCGGTGCGGGAGTGCTGGAGCAGCGCCTTCGGCGTACGGGCTGTATCGTACGTCAGTCGCGTCGGTGGAACCCTGCCGCGCATGGCTTTGCTTGTCCAGCCTTTAGTAGAATCCGCCGTCTCTGGTGTCGCTTTCGTGCAAGGGCATCAACTTATGGCGACGATGGCCTACGGGCTTTGCGAAGGCGTAGTGAGTGGTCGCGTGCCAAGCGACACGATTCGAGTTTCTGGACGAGGAGAACCCCCAGTCGTCCAAGTGGCCGCGAAGACACACTGCCGATTGGCAAACACGCACCCGTGGGTTTACCCCGAAGGTCGGCAAACCCTTTGGCCTTGGGTCAACGACACCTTCCTCGGCATTACCGTACAAGGAGTCGACGCGCGAAACGCTGTGCTGCACTGCCAATTGCATGGCGCGCAACCTGCCATAAACGAACCCGCTTTAACGCCCGTCGCCCTGCAGGCGCTAATTGGGGAATTATACCGCGTCGCCCACGACGTGCTCAGGCAGGATTCTGTGGACTTCGAATGGTGTGTGGACATGAAAGGGCGCCTGCACGTGTTGCAAGCCCGGCCTGTCACCGTGGCGATGGCAATGGAGAACATAGCCACAAGCGAGGATACGTTACATGACGTCTTTCGAGGATTGAGCGTTTCACCAGGAGTTGGCAGCGGTATTGCGCGTGTCATACGCAGTGACGAAGACCTCGAGCGCCTGCGTCCTGGAGACATTTTGGTCACTGATTGGATTCATGACTCCTATCTCAGTGCCTTAAATCGTGCCTCCGCTTTGGTCATCGCCGACGCCACGCCGCTCAGTCATTGCGCCATCATCGCGCGGGAGTGGGGCATTCCGTGCGTCGGCGGTGTTCCCTTTGGCTTGCTTGCTGAAGGGCGGATGTACTCGATTAGTGGCGACTCAGGGCGCATTCAGGAAGGCAGTACGGGCGCACCTCAGGCGGCCACCGCTCCAGCATCAACCAAGCGGTCATCGACATTGCTGCTTCCTTGGCTACTTACCGCAGTCGACGAAGTCAATGCCCGGCCTGAACGTCGCGCTGTTCAGCTCGCCGCACTCCGCGACTTGCTGCACTCCGCGACTGATCTTAATGACAACGGGGTGGAGGAGTACATCAACGATTTGTCTGACCTGCAAGTCAAAAACGTCGCCATCGGTCTCGTCCATGCAGCACGTACACAGCAAACGGAGGCGCGTTATGAGTTGGCGCATTGAAGGTGACACCGTCATCGCCGAGGAAGGTACTTTCGGCACTCGGGTGATGTACGACCTGTATCAAGCTGGCTTGAATGCCGTCCCGCAAGTGCTCCTTGACGAGCAGCAACCATACGGCGTGCCCCTTAGCTTTTCGCGCTTGCGGTTGTCCAAAGACCAATTCATGCGCGTTCACGGATCGTTACGGCAACGCGTGCGATCCGACTCGGCCTTCAATACCCGCCTGCGCCACCTCGCTTGGTCCTTGCTGCGTGATTTTACGCGGGAAGTACTCTGCTTCGAGCGTGCTGTGGCGCGTGCCGAAGTTACCCCTGCAGTCTTCGACCGCGCCTGGTCAGCTTATGTCCACGCGCTCAGCCTGAATGAATTCAACGGGGTGCTGCCTCTAGAGTGGTACGAGCAGCAGCTCGCTACACTTCCCACCGAAACCCCGGTCAAACGCGACGACTTCGCTTACTCGGAAGTTACGCCGCACCGCATAAGACTTCGAGTCGCCAAGCTGCGATTGGCAGAACGGTACCTTCGAATCGGATTAACCGAGCAGGACGTGTACGCATTCATCGCCAATCATGCTTACCTCGACCCAAGAACCGACAGCGTGCTCAGACACCCACTTGAAAATCCAGACGTGGTTCGGATTGAGGCGGTTGAGCTGAGTAGCGGTCAAGAGCCAAACGATCTGCGAAACAGCATTCGGGAGCTGCTGAGCACGCGACGTCTTGCCAAGCGCCGCTATCACGAACAATTGCAGCGGGTTGACGCCGCCGCGGGGGAAGCGGGCTGGGCGGTAGCGCAACGGGTCACGCTGCTCAGCAGTTTGTCGTTGCTCTCCTTCGCGGTGACTGAGGAAGAATACCGTCACATCTGGCAAGACCGCTTCCAACGCGCGCTGGGTGCTGTGCTCCGTGGCCTCGAGATGCCTGCACAAGTGGCTCCGGACGATCTACGAGCTGCCTTGCGTCAACGTCCGCATTTCACCCCTGACCTTCCTGCCCGAGCTTACTTGCTGGCGCGGTACCACAGCGCATGAGCGGACCCGCCGGAGAGCATTTCTTTAGTGAAGTGATTGACGGGTCCGCCTTGCGCGGTGTGTGGCACGAGCCGTCCAAGCGGAAAGCTCGAGCAATTTTGGTCATCTCGCACGGCCTTAACGGCGAACGTGTGGATACGCATCGTCTTCTGGTCACTGCAGCGCGAACGTGGTCACAGGCAGGTTTCGTCACTTGGCGGTTCGATCACCGAGGGTGCGGCTTGAGCGATGGGGAGTTCTTTACCTCGCTGCCCACATTCCGCGCTCAAGACCTTCAGGCTGTAGTTTCTCGAGCTCGCCTGCAACACCCGAAGCTTCCTGTAGTCCTGCTCGGATTCAGCGATGGCTGTCGCAGCGCCTTGCTGGCGGCAGACGAGGTCAATCCCGACGCTGTGGTGCTGTGGAGCCCAATTCTCCAAGCGGCGCAGGCTTCCGGCGAGCCGTGCGCGATACCACCTTGGCAACGCCATCCTTATCAATCTCGTGCGTTTGTGCGGCCATTTCTGGGTCATTGGTTAGGGCATGCCTACATACGAGAAACGCAGGCGTGGAATGCGCCCCGCGTTCGCCCGCCCATACTCGTTCTTTCCGGCTCAGAGGACGCCGACGTCGTAGCCTCCATCGAAACCCTGCTAACGGCGGAACTCGTTTCGAGGCAAGTCGTGGTGCGCGCCGCAGGTCATCTGTATGCCAGTCCTGAAGCGTCTGCTTATCTGATACGAACAACGCAAGCGTGGCTTACCGATTTGATGGCGTCGCAGGAACCCGCGTGAGCCGCATTCAGCTGAGCACATCTGCTTCTACAATCATGTCGGTTCCCAACATACGTGTACGTACGTTCCGTAACTCCGGCCAGGTTCCGCCATTGCCCCCCAACGCTGTTGTTCCTGCGGCGAGTCGGGGTGCGACCGTTACAGCGAGGCGGTCGACCACGCCTGCTTGCAGGAATGACACGAGCACGCTCTGCCCGCCCTCAACCATCAGTTTTCGGACATTCCGGTGCCATAGGGCGTCGAGCAAGGCGTGCACGTCGGGTCTACCAATTGAGTCGGTACTCACCCTGATCTTGCTAGGGTTCTGTGGAGGAGGAGTTCAGTCTGACCGACAATGGAGACTGACATGACCGCCAGTAAAAACCACTACACCGCCGAGTTCAAAGAAGAAGCCGTGCGTCTGGTGATCAGCAGCCAGAAAAGCTGCGCTGAGATCGCCCGCAACTTGGGTGTTCCACCGTATTTAGTCGTACGCTGGAAACAGCATCACGAGCAACAAGGGGCGGTGGGCCGCCCCCAATTCACCGGACGCGGCGTCGCCGCGTTGAGTGAGCAGGAAGCGCGGTTCAAGAAGCTAGAACGAGAGCTGGAAATTACCCGTCAGGAACGCGATATTCTGAAAAAAGCACTGGCCTTCTTCGCCAAAGACCACTAATTTACGGGTTCATTGAGCAGCATCGGCATGAGTACAGCATTGAGCGGCTGTGCAAGACGCTCGGTGTCGGGGTCAGTGGCTATTTTGCGTGGTGGAGAAGGCCCAAAAACTGCTATCGGGTGGAAGACGTCGCTCTGACCGAGGCCATTCGAACCATTCATCAAGTCAGTAGGGGCACCTACGGTGCCCCTCGTGTCCAAGCCGCACTCGTGGACGAGGGAAAACAGGTCAGCCGAGCACGAATTACTCGGCTGATGAAGGCAGCGGGACTGAAGGCTCGCTGCAAGCGGAAATTTCGCGTGACCACCAATTCAAAACACCCGCACCCAGTGGCCGAAAATCTACTGAATCGCGAATTTGTTGCCGAACAACCCAATCAGAAATGGGTGACGGATATTACCTATTTACCCGTGGCTGAGGGCTGGATGTACCTCGCTGTGGTGATGGATCTGTTCTCTCGCAAAATCGTGGGTTGGGCCATGCGGGCCACCCTGCAGACCGAGTTGGTCGTCGCTGCGCTGGACATGGCACAGCAGATTCGGCGTCCTGGACAAGGATTGCTCCATCATTCGGACCAGGGAATTCAATATGCGAGTCGCGAGTATCGACAAGCACTGGAGCGCCTCCAGGCGCTCCAAAGTATGAGCCGAAAGGGAGACTGCTGGGACAACGCGGCGATGGAGAGCTTCTTCGCCACCCTCAAGCTGGAACTGGAACTCGACACAGCACAAGGAAACCGCGCTGACACACGTAATCTGGTCTTTGAGTGGATTGAGGTGTTTTACAACCGCGAGCGTCGTCACTCTAGCTTGGGGTACCGCTCACCGACTCGCTTTGAGCAACACCGCGCCACACTGAACTGATCCTCCACGAAGGCATTGCAATATCACCCGAATGACTCGTGCACCCGCGTCTTCAAGCCGTCGCTGGGCTGCTGCGCACGCGGACGGCGTCGTCACGATCCAAGGGCGGTGCGACGGGTGCTGCCATAATCTTGCTTGCTCAGGGAAACGTAGACGGCTGTCAAGCACCACCGGCTGCGGATGGTCGCCTTCGACATAGCGCACGGATAACAGTGGGTCATCCGCGATCAAGGTGCCGACACCGATCAAGATGGCATCGTGTTGCGACCGTAACGTATGGGTCCATCGCATGCTTTCCTTGCCACTCAGTAGCAGAGGTCGACGATCGGGCCCAGCAATGCTTCCGTCCAAACTTTGAGCGTAAGTCAACAACACTTCTGGCCGCACCATGTCACGGCAGCATACGTGAAAAGAGTAGGGCAACGCGTACAGGGCACACCTGCGCAGTAAGGGAGGAATAATGGAATTTCGGCGGGTTCCCCGACTTTCGGTACACGCGGACGGATTGACGTACGACCGCGATGGTTTAGATTGCTTTCGCGTTACGCGAGCACATGCTGCAAACGCCTTAGCGCCGCATTTATCGGACGTTTGTTACGCCTTACTGTACTTTTACGAGCATTACGCCCTCGTAGACCATAACGTGCGCCACTATCCCCGCTTGCCATTCACGTACCAACTCGATCAGCACGTTTTGGAGGAAATGGGCCTTGAGTTATGCGCAGTTACATGCCATGGACGCTTGAGTGATGTGGTTCAGCACCATATTGACCAGGGTCTCCCCGTTTTAGTTCCTCACATGGTGAATCTGTTTGAAAAATACGTGTCGAATAATTCAGACGATGTCATGAAAATCACTCTCGTCAGCGGTTATTTACTAGGAGGGGGCGCTTTTCTGATTCACGATGGCGGTACTACGGACTTCTTCCGACACCTCAAAGTGTTCGTGCCTACCGCTGGCGTCGAGCACGCCGAGAATGCAGAGACAGGCTGGCTGACGGCCGTTGATGGAGCGGATTTGCAGCGCCAGTTGGGAACCGATTGGTCCCCGAACGGCAATGAGTACCGTTTCGATCATCGTGGCCAAGGTGTACCGCTGCACTGGATCACTGGAAGCGTATACACCGAACACTTGATTCCCGAACAACAATTGCGTGACGATCACGAGCGTTGCCGCGTAGCCGCTCCTACTATTGTGGATCAAGTGTTCGTGCTCAAGCCACTTGAAAGTGGCTTGCGTCTTGATGTGCGATCTGCGTTGCTGCGTCTCGTCACGCTCGCACAACAGGCACAACAGAATTTGCCCGAGCTCCTGGCCGCGAAAAGCCAAACATTGTTATCCCCACGATACCTCGGGAACCGTCTAGGGCTGGCTCAAGTCAAAAGCCAACGTATCCTCGTAGGCGCGACAGCCAACTTAATGCACGTCGCGGGCGTTCCGGAATCAGAAGTGAAGGAATTTAGACGGAACGGGTTGGCTCTCTGCACTTTATGGAAGGAACATTTTGTTCGTCAGTCGATCGACGCTCAGAGAAATCAAAGTACGTTACGACGAGAACTAGTGCAAGATGTCAATCTCATCGCTTCGGAGGTGAAATTTCTAGAATCTATTCAAAGGAAAGCGCACTGGTTTCATAAAATTTGAGGCCTCTTGGTACAATCTGGAACAAAATCTAACCAATGTGTAGTAAGTAGGTGAAATAACAGGAATAGTGTAGATCGATCGGCTCAACATGTACAGAACCGTTATCGCATGAGTTCAAAAGTCTCATGCACAGAAATTTAGATTGTTCATCGGTAACTGCTCAGCACACAACGACCTGTTGTGCTAAGTAGTTACGACAATCTTTTGATCGCTTCACCAAAATTTCACTACGAGGTTTTGACATATAACTATCACTACGATAAAGGTCTGAATATTGAACCTATCGACCTTGAAAAAAGCAGTTGTGAAAACTACATCTAATTCGCGTACAGGAATTTTATTTTCGCTCTTGAAATGTAATAGATTGGAGTCCTATGGATAGGGAAAGAGCTCTCGTGCTGATTAGACATCTCTCGAATCCATCCTTTCTTAAGGACGCATCAGATAAAGAAGTTTATAAAATGTCTGTAGAACTAGGGTATATCACAGGACACCCAAAGCCTATAGACGTATTATTTCATACTTTTTTTGAAGAAGATCTAGAAGATGGATTGACTCTAACGCCGGAATTTCTACTTGATTTTATGGTAAAAACGGCTAGCACTAAAAATTAGCGGCAAATTACTAATACTTAAGAAGTGTTATACTAACACCGACTAATAGATGTTAAGTAACCACTCGTTACAAAGTTAAGTTTTGTAATGAGTGGTTACTTAACAGCAATTCAAAATGATTTCGTTTAACCACATTGTGTGTAGATATTCGATTCATCAATAGGGTGAATCCAAACCTGACCATCTCTTTCTCTCCATTTGACCACTACTCTCGGATTTTCCAGACAGTTACGATATGCTTGGTCAATCAACTTTAAGGGCGAGAATAATTTATTAAGTAAATATGCCAATTCCAACAATCACAATGGTTGCTAAGATAACTACTGCTTTTCGACTCACGCTGGCTTTCTAGGGGTCAAAAGTCGGAAGTAGTCAGCAGAAGTCGGCTCTCATGGGGTGTTGTCTGCGATGAAAAATCTTTGGAACCAACTTACACCCTCAACAATACTGCAAATGCTCCGGCTGGAGCCGGGAGCACCGTAAGCTGTTAATTACACAGACTTATCAACGGTAACAGAGGAAATATAAGTCTCTATATAGGGCGTAATCAGTTCATCTACTTCGTTCTCCGAGAAGTGCAGAGGGCCAAAAGCTTGATTCCATTCACTTAGCTTCATTGTAACTGCGTTAGGTATTTTAAAAGCTTGCGACAACGTTCCTGCAAAGATAACAGGATTTGAACGGCTATATTCACCGCTTGCCAGATTTCTCAGGAGCTGCAGCGTCTCAATCCCAGCTAAAGCTTCTCTCCTAACATTTGCAACCAATTCGTTATTATTCATAACCAACTCCTGCGTCACTTCTAAAAACTAAAATTACTCGAAGATTACTCGTACCGTGCAGTAAATTTTGTGACCACTTAGCACACGAAGGTAGGCATAAGGACGTCATTGCGAAAGATACTGACCAGGCCGTGCCAGATATTCATCCCTGCTTGTGAAGCGTGGAAGTATAGCTACGAATGCGGCAGAAATTCATGCCACCTCTCACTGAGCGAAACCCACCGGAGACTTTGCGTTTCACGCACGCCATCCGAATGTCCCGCTCCGCTTGATTGTTGTCAAACGGCACCTCTTCATAGTCAAGGAAGCGCAGAATTGCTTCGCGATGCCTCTGACACCGCAGTGCCAGGTTGCGTCCCCGGGTCTGCTTCACCCGACCCCGCTGTCCAGGGATGGGTTCCGCTGCTGGGTTGGATGCCAACCCAGCTTGTACCAACGCGTCGAACCGCGCCAGGAACGCTGCTTTTCCCGCCAAGGTCAGGGTACCTGCTTTGTTCTCGTGGTAGACGCGTTGCATGGCGCGGCGTAGTTCCCCTGCCCAAGTTTGTCCATACCCTTCTGCCGTGCCGCCATTCCCTCAGAAGATGGGCGTTGCACAGGGCATGTTGTCAGGAAGCTGGAAATAGATGCTCCAGGCGTCATGCATCAAGGTGCCCCTAAACCGGGGAAGGACGTCCATGTCCTTCAAAGCCGCGTACCCGCGCTGCTGGTGATGCCCGTACAACGTGAGCTGCTTGCAGCTCACCACATGCATCCACGCCAACGTCCCATTCACCTTGCTGCCGGTCTCATCCGCGTGCAGGACAGGTTCGCTGAGGAGCGCAGCTTTGAGTTCAGTCTCAAAAGCAGCCAGACGCCCAGCAGCCACATTCAGGTTGAGAGCAATGGTGCCATCACTGAGCTTTGCTCCACAGACGGCTTCCAGAATGTTTGCTGTACGTTTGAGCGGAACGAAGTGCACCGCGTTGAGGTAAACCGCCAGTCCATGGATGCGGGGCCATACTGCACTTGACCAGGAACGTGAGTTGGAAAGAAGCCTGCTCGCGGTGATGACAGCTCGGACACACCTTGACCTGGGCGCGGTACTCCACGGCATGAAGTCGAATCTCTGGCAGGTCCAGAACCTGCCGCGCCAGTTCATCGCTGACGATCACCGTGTCCCAGGCTTGACCACAACCACAGTGCCCGGTGACAGGAAGCGTGACGATCTCGTCAGGGTGCTCGACTATCTTCAGCGTTTTGCCTGGGTGACCCGGTTGAGCGCCAGAAGACCGGCCGGTCTTCTGGCGCTCACTCTTCGGCGTCCAGGGCTTGTCCTGGCTCGGAGGTTGATGCGAGGTTGTGCTGTTTAGCCCCAGACGCGCTTTGATCTCCTGTAACTCAGCAAGCACTTTGGCCAGCTGAGCTTCCAATTTTTTGCAGTTCGGGCAGGCGTCGTCGGAGATGTCCCTACTCTACCTGCTCCACCCAGTCCAGGCCCCCTGCTGAGCAGTCACGTTCATCGCAGCTATTTCCAGTCGGACAGAACGAGGAATATATGAGTAAGATTGCGATTATTGGCAGCACAGGCTTAACATCCGGTGACTTTTTGGAATCTGAGGAACCTTGGAAGGTAAAGACGGCAGATGGACTCGTCACAGGGGTTCGAGGGGATATCGGTAACCACCAGTTGTTCTTTTTGAGCCGCTCGAATGGTAGAAGTGGTATACCCGCGCATCGCGTAAATTACCGAGCTAATCTTCTCGCGCTCAAGGAACTCGGCGTAGAGTACATTCTCGCGACGGCCATGGTCGGCTCACTGAGCACCTTCATTCCGGTTGGTACTTTCGTAGTGCTCGACCAGTTTCTCGATTTCTCAAAGCTGCACCGCACACTTTTTGGTTCTGAAGGATTCGCGTTTGTCGACATGACAGACCCCTACACACCAGAGCTTCGAGAGGCTTTTATTTCCGCATTGACGGAAGGAGGTTACCCGCACAGGTCGACAGGTACGTATGTCATGGTGGATGGGCCCCGTTTCGAAACCAGAGCGGAGATTGAGATGTTCCGAAGGCTGGGTGGCGACGTCATTGGCATGACCGGAGTGTCCGAGGCGATCATGGCCCGTGAAGCCGGTATCTCGTATGGATCGCTTGCCGTGGTCGTGAATATGGGCGCTGGGCTCAATCCTAAACCAGTCACACGCGAGGAGTGTTACAACGAAACTGTGCGCCTTTCTGATATTACCAAGCATGTTATCAAAAGAGTGGTTCTAAACTTTGACCATGTTAAGCCAAACAGTGCGAAAGATGCTCCGTCTGATTATATATTAGCCGATCCACTTGATGTATTAGTGTGAATGCGAAGACTTTGAGCCTCTAGGAGCATTTACAAGGGCGGTACAACAACCTCTAACCTTCAAACCCTCGATTGAGGAAGGGCTTAACGCGCAAAGGGTTTGTATGAATGATAAAAAGTTGTCAATCATGCGCTGGGAAGTTCATCCGTGGTGGTGTCCAGAGGAGTGGCAGGGTCTGTTGGCTGGTCAGGACTGCCCCATGTGTTCCGATGGTCATCTTGAGAACAATCAGCACAGCATTTTAATTGCGCGGATGAGGAGGAGCTATTTCAGGCTCTTGAGAAACCAAAGCGTTGTTGGAGCGTGTGTAATCATCCTCGAACGTCACGCTAACGAGCTGTTTGAATTAAATGCAGTTGAGCTTTGCGAGTTTTGGGGAGACGTCGCTGAAGCGGCTTTAGCAATTCATACTGTGTGCAGCGCAGTGAAAATAAACTATTGTATTCTCGGTAATATGATTCCCCATATCCACTGTCACTTAATTCCCCGATATTACGGTGACGACTTGGCCAAGCCGATTAAGCTTGGAGAACACGAAAGTATTATCGAAGCGTCGGAGCTGATTCATCTGGTTCAGCGATTACGCGGGAATCTACAAAGTGGCATTGGAGGGCACCAAAAATCCGGGGGCTAGTAATAAAACATTTGACATTATAATGCATTGGGGAAGGTGTGCTTGATCCAGCCATAGATCTCTTTTAAAGAGACGGCATCAAGTGCGTCTCCAATAGCTTGTTATACGTCTTGTAGGGCTCGTCGATTCCCTGCCCTGACGAAGGCTTTGATCTTGGAGAACAGCATCTCAATGGGATTGAAATCACGAACACGCACCCGTCCTCCAGCCCCGACTCCAGGTGGGGGAGACCGCGCCCGATTTCATCCTCCCGGATCGCTATGACAGCCAGCTCCGACTGCACAGGCTGCGAGGACAACGGGTCTGGCTGACCTTCAACCGTCAGAGCAGCTGCGTCGTGTGCCATGCCCGGCAGGTCGAGTTGGCGGCCCTCGCGCCCCTCCTGGCCCAGCAGGACATCCAACTCGTCTCGGTCTGGAGCAGTTCAGTGAGTGCGCTGCAAGATGGCCTGAGACAGGTGTCGCTGCCCTACCCGGTGCTGGCCGATCCCACCGACGCCACCTACGCCCGCTACGGCTTAGGCCACAGTCTCAAAGGGGTGTTGGATCTGCGCCATCTGAATGCCCTCGCACCACACCTCCGGCACCTGAACCCCATCACCCTGCACGATGAACGCTTCCGCATGCCTGCCGAATTCCTCATCAGCCGCACCGGAGAGATCGAGCACGCACATTACGCCCGGTATGGAGCCGACTGGCTCCCCACCCACCAGGTGCTGAACTGGGCCATGCAAGCGACCTATTGATAACGTCTGAAGTTGAAAACGTTGGGCAGCGTGTATGAGAGTCAAAGTTTTCTTCTTCGTAGCCTACCGTCTTTAAAAGGATGATTTAAACTTGTGACGTTATCAATATTTTTTGCTGGGGATGGACGATGAAGTGGTGTTTTTCCAGCCGCAACCTGTTCTTCAGCCTTATACAGCGGTAAGTGGACGCCGAAAGAGTGATGTGCCTGATGTTCTGATCTGTGTGCGTTTCTGACAACCGCTTAGGAAGAAGCCTTTGCGCTGACGCTTCTCCCAAAAAGTAGAATGGACTTCCGGTGTACATCGCCTCATGTGAGGCAAGCACACCAAGGTGTCGCGACGTCTGATGGGCAAGGCCAGTGTGATTTGTTTCACTCAGGAGGGTATACATCTGCACATCTTTCAGTTGATTCTCGTTTTGATTTCTTTAAGTGGATTTGCATGGTTGTTTCTGCCAGGTCTTATTCCACCACTCATGGATTATATAGAAACACTCTCCTATAAACAGACAGAGGGAAATATATCGCGCCTTGAAGTTAATTTGCCACAACATTGTAAGATTGAGTTTTCGTACACAGTTCTTGGAGATCAGTACACATCTGACTCAGTGGGGGAACAGCTTCTGCTGGCTTCCTCCAACTATAAAACGCCGCTTTGCCAAATGGTTGAATCAGATTTAGTCGTAGGTCAGCCGATTAATGTCAGGTATGATTCCAAGAACCCATCACGAGCGGTTGCATTGAACCCAATACCCTGGTCTTTTATAGTATTCACACTCATTTTTTTGATGGGAATTTCGATCACCCTTATCAATTTTATTCGTCAGGTACACTCTGCCGTGACCCCCCTGAGAAAACCCTGATCACCTGGCAAATTTTAGAGGGCTGTTGCTTGCCTATTAATCTCGGCCAAGGTTGGCAACGCGTTCTGCTATTCACTTGTTGAAGGAGAAGCAAAGTTCCGCACTGGGACGACGCTCTTGCCCTCATCGAGTTGCCAACTTATGCCGAGATCCATACTGGTACTCCGTTGACTTGTCTCGATGCTACCAGAAACACGTTGTTTTTCGCAGTTTGGATCAATCGACCTCAGTGATGAACACGGCCTCTCACTCGTTCAACCGGCTCAGTCAACGGAGTACCACTATTGATGACGGCGTAAATGCGGGTTGCTATCTTGGATGAAGTATGGTTCCTTGGCACCCCTCCAAGTACACCCGCGCCCAGCTCGAAGAACGACGACTCGCCGCCCTGCCCGTGACCCAAGCTGGTGGTCAGACCAATCACTTAGCAATTTGAGAAATTGACGTCTCAGTGGGCGGGAAGGTGTGCCAGGAAGCTGAAAATAGTTTTCTCGGTACTCCATTGACTGAGTGCTGTAGACAAGTAGAAGGCTGTATTTATCGCGGCAGTCAAGCAATTTAACTTGCACAGAACTGCATGTTTCAGGAAGCATTGGAGCAAATCAACGGACTACCAATAGTTTGCTATGCATCTCCGTATCCGTAACGAGCAATCGACGGGAACCCTATTGAGGTTCCCGTCGGCACTTTTTCCTTTGTGAGGAAAAGTTTTATTCATTTCCCACAACGCCGTGGCTGGTGCAACACAGCGATACTGCAAACATGAGTTTAGCTGTTGCTGGGATCACTCGCTCAGGATCGGCTGCTGCGGTGGCGAGAGTTCAAAGCAGTTCTGCCGAGCGCCCCTGAGATCTAGAACGAGAAGGGCAAGGCGGATTGTTGCTTAGCTGCCGAGAATGCCGTCAAGAATCATGAGGGCACCGTCTGGAATGGGAACGGGTGGAAAATCAAACCTGGCAGGTTTCTCACCAATGACACAATTGTATGGGTTTGTGGGCGTCGGATCGGCACAGGTAAACATATACGATTGGCCCGCCAAATTCTGATACATCCCACTGCTCACTTCAGACCCAATAAAAGTATGTTGAGCCACAAAAGCTTTGCCTGCGGCAGACGCTGCGAACTGCTCACCCGTCATGTTGAGCGTTGCAAGGTAAGCACGCATGAAGTCGTCCCTCGTGATTAGGTAGATGCGTGGTGACCCAGTGTTCCCCACCAACTGAAAGATTTTACAAGCCTCACGAAGGCATCCATTAAGTTCTGACTGAGCGGTTCGTGGAACCAACGAGTAGCGTTCACAAGCGGTGAAAACGAGGAGTCCCGCCGCAATCACAGTAGTCTGAACCAGCTTGCGAGCAGAAGAGGAGCGGTGCGGTGTCAAAGGTGTCATGCAGAGTTCCGCCTAAGGTGTGACAGGGTACAGAACACGCAGGCCATCGCTGATGTCGGTTTGCGTGAGCGTAGCACCGCCTAGAGAATTTGGATTGCCGACCCAGCGTCCGGACGGACGGCTTGCCTTAGCGGAGATATTCCCACCATAGTGCATGAGGCTGCTGTAATCGTATATGTCGTTATGTTGACCCATTGCACACAATTTATTGTAGTTGAGGAAGTCCCACCAACTGTAGTTCAGATCAACGAAGGTGTCACGATCACAGCGTTGATGCTCGTGATTCAGTCCAACAACATGCCCCATTTCATGCAGGATCAATCCGGGCGTAAAACAGTCCCTGTCGCGGGAGATCAGTAACAGAGGCACCAGCCGTTGCTGTGAGTAGCCAATCGGCGCAAAACCACAGGGGCCGAATGGAATACTGTTCACAACTTTGATAGTTGTTCCACCTGTACCGGGTACCCATTTCGGTTTATTGCTCACGACCGCATTCCAGTTGGCAATCGTGTTGTTAATCGTGTCTAGTTCTGTGCCAATTGTACCAGTGATGGTGTAGTGCACCTCAGCACCTGACACTTCGAGAAACTGACGTCCCAGTAGGCGGAAATGGGGTACTCAAGAGCTTCATGTGGATCCAGAAGGCATCCCTACCCCATCGAACCGCCTCACTGAGCGCCATCCACCCAGTCCGCACCTGACTTCTGATGAGTCGCCCTCGGTTGTCAAACCTCTTCGAGATCTGAGGCTGATCTTCCACCCCAACCCGGGCCATCCACGCCAACGCGATGCACAGCAATCCAAACAGCCTGGAAATCCGGTCGGCAGCTGTCATATGCGTGGCTTCCAAGTTGAGCCCCCTCGATTTAAGGGCCGAGAACGCGGATTCAATGCCCCACCTGAGCCGGTATGTGTGAAGAACGTCCCTGACGGGCAAATCCGAAGCGACAATCACTCTGTCCCCCATGGGGGACAGAGTGATGACGACGTGCATCCAGCCGCCGTACACCCACGTCCGCTCGAAGAGCGTCCGCACGTCACCGGGTTTCAAGTCCGAAAACAGGTCACGGACAAGTTCATCGTCAATGCGAGTGTTTTCTCGGATGCGCAGACACTGCCGAATTCGTCTCCAGCGCAGGAAACGGCACCATTCCTGTCCGACGAACTCTCGGTCGGCGATCAGCACCGCCCAACGTTTCGCGGGCAGCACCCGAAGGAGCCGGGCTACCAGGAGGATGCGGGCCGCCGTGCAACTGTTCCCCTGATGCGGGAGGACGTTCCACACCAGTGGGATCACAGCACCGCCAAGAATGGCCCGAGGACGAGAAAATTCAGAGGAGTCTGGCCGTAATGCCAGGTTGTACGATCCATGATCAGGGTGAGTTTGCCGTTAGGCAGCAAGGGAAGCAGGACGTCACAGACGTCCTGCGGGGTGAGTTGAGCATCATGAAACACCCGTGCCACGACGCGAGTTTTGGACTCCAGGGTGGCCTCCCGAGGCAGATGGAGCGCGATCTTGCGATGCAGTGTGGATTCGGCTTGGAGGAGCGCCAGAAGTACTTCGGCCAGCCGCTTCAAAGCGTCTAAGCGGCGGTGCGGGAGGCGGGTTTTCAGATGGGCGGCCAGCGTGTCAGCATGGAGTTGGGCGGTTTCGGTGTTCGTCACAGACTCTGATATCGCCCTTGGCCTTGCCACACTGCGTCTAGGACGCCATTTCCCGCAAAGTTTCAAGTGCTGAGTATTCGTTCAGTTGGCCTGCAGCGTCATTTTCTCGCACTTGATTGCCCGTTGATCGGTAGACTCACAACCCATGAATGCTCCGGTGGCGATAGACCCTTGGCTGCTCGCTCTTGAAGAAGCAGTGGCCGCTTACCGACAGGGATCCGTGCCTGTTGGCGCAGTCATTGTTAGTGCTAAGGGTGAGGTGCTAGCCCGTGGACGCAACCGCCTCTCAGAGCCCCGAACCGTCCAGCACTTCATTGCCGGCAACGATTTGGCTCATGCCGAAATCAATGCCTTGTTGGCCCTGACCCACACGCAACGACCCGCGGTCTACGGGCATACGCTGTACACCACGGTGGAGCCCTGCCCTCAGTGTCTGGGGGCCTTCGTGATGTCTCCTGTGCGTCACTTGGCCTTTGCCGCGCTTGACCCGTGGGCAGGCTGCACAGAGTTGTTGACCTCGCACCCCTACTTCCGTCGAAAATCATTGATGGTGACCCGTGCGCCGACTTGGGTGCAAGAAGCGAGTGCTCTCTTGCTGCTGGTCTCGATTTTTGAAGACGGAAAGGCGCTGACGTCTCCGCTCATTGAGGCCTTTCGGGAACACGTGCCTGATGTGGTGAACCGGGCGTGGCAGCTCTTTCAGGAGCAGGCGGTTCGTGCAGTCATCTCAGAGACGTCTGATATAGATCGCGTGCTCCAGACTTTGCTCGGCCATGCTCCGAAGGAAGAATTTCAATGAGCGCTGCCTCCCTGTACCACTTGAAACGTTAGGTGCCGTGCGAAGGGGAGTATCAAAGTTTGTGACAAGGTCTGAAACCGTCTTGCAGTATGTGAGTAGGCTGACCACCGATCTGAACACCTGTCTGCTCCACCGCAACATGCAGGCGCTTCAGCGCCTCTGCCTCCCACTAAGACGTCAATTTCCCGAAGTGTCAGGTGCTGAGCGGTAGGCCAGTAGATATTTATTGGAAGGAGGGGGCAGTGGTCATAACTCAATTTGGAGACAAAACCAAAATTATTACTGCTTATGGACCACCCTACACGGCTTATGTAGATTTGATACGGTTTTCCAATGACTATAAGAATATAAAACCAGGAGAGTGGTACTGGGGATTCTCAAGGTGAATCAAAGCATCAAAGACCTCATCCAGCTTATTGTAAGTAGCGACGTTGAGACCCGTAAGGACTACCTTACTAAAATAGGCGAAGTTTTTACCAACCAGATTTCTGAAATAACTGGACATACTATTAAAATTTTTATTTATTTTGTTGATGCGAGAGCAAAAAGTATCGCGTGTACGTTTTACTGTGAAGGTTCTTTTCCATTTGATCTGTATGAGGGAGTATGTTCGGTCTCAATTGAAGACGACTTGTCCCCTTCTTCTAGTTGCCATATTTTACCATTTTGGCAAGATAAACGTGTCATGGTGATTGATGGAATCGAGAGTTACATATATGCGCAGGTTGCCTTAGACGAAAATTACAATACGTATATTAAAAATGTGTTGTGGAATGCAGATTCTGAGCGGGAATGGGAATCCCATACGAAGCCTAGAAAAAATTTATACGAGCATGTAGAACGTATATACGATGATTACTAATCTTTAGTATAATAGAGGTGTGGGGTTAGATTTAATCTAACCCCACACCTCTATTATACCTTAACTGCGGCTGAGCGTAAAAAATCAAATCCGCTGTGAAACCCGCTTGAAGGCTGACTGAGATTGTGTGCAGAGACTGCTATGGTAATCGGTTGACTTGCTGGCTCATTACCCCCTATCAGCGGTGGTTCTGGGATTTGACACCATCAGCTAGACCAGCTGAACACCAAGAGGACGCCTTGTTCATGGCATTGCTTACCGCAGTCAACGGAGTACCACGGTACTCCGTTGACTCTTGAACAAAAAGATGTGCAGCACGCAAGCACAGCCACCATCTGAATAGCCCAGAACCACGTGTAGGGCACTGCCTTCCCAGAAGTCAACGGAGTACCAATAGACCCCCCTACACAATGTGGATGCTGAGCATCACATCTTCGCTTGCTCCAGGAAAGACCGTGCTACAAGGAAGCATGTCCTTCGTTCTGGCCTCCCTGCTGTCACTGACGGCTCAAGTAACGCCCACCATCTCTGTCGGCAATGCCCACACGCCCAGCACACTCGTGAACAGCCTCGCAGTGAAGCGGAACTGGACACTCGAAGACAATGTGTTCTGCCGGAACCGCGCTGCCTCCAACGCGACCATTGCTTATCCTCAAAAACCAACGTCAAAGCTGAAGTTCATCAAGACATTTGGCTTCAGGGGTACGGTCAACGCCAGCTTGGAGCGCAGCGTGTTGGATATAACGAACGTCGGTTTTCAGGTACCCTTTCCCTGGAACGACGGACAGTGGCTGAGTCGGCAATACACGGCGCAGAGCACCCCCCGGTTCACGTATCTGCTGGAAATGCAGGATCGGCCCCGCCAAGAAGGCACTTACAGCACGCTTTCGAGCGTGTGTATCACCGTCTTCGGAGTGCGCTGAACGGTCTACAACACACCGCAACAAGCCCACTCTAGGCATCAGCATGGACGCCAAGTGGCCTCACCTGTGGCACTTTGTGGCCCTAGGCCGCATCCACCCGGATCAGATCAATACGCCGATCCCTGCCTCAGCCGCCGTGCAGAACCCCACGTCCACCGCGTCCAGCATCCCGAACTAAAGCTGCTGATGCCCGATCGGCGCGGTTGTCCTAGCCTCCCGGCAGCAGCACCAACAAGACGTTTGATCCGGGAGAGGCGCTGCACCGACCACGTTTGGCCCGCCTCCCGAACCCCGCGTCACCCCAGCCCCCTCACTCTGAAGGCATGCCCCCCACTGCCGCCGAAATCCGGCACGCCCCCGTCTCCACCCTCTTCACCTTCGCTCTGCCGTACTTGGAGCCCCTCGGCAACTGGAGTCTGTCCGCCGCTGCGGG
Source organism: Deinococcus sp. QL22 (assembly GCF_023370075.1). NCBI lineage: Bacteria > Thermotogati > Deinococcota > Deinococci > Deinococcales > Deinococcaceae > Deinococcus > Deinococcus sp. QL22. The sequence continues at coordinate 348,530 of NZ_CP097150.1, read as the reverse complement.
TTACAACTCCCATCCAGCGCCGCAGCACTGGCATGTCGAGATCAACTTCAGTTGCGTCTCCGTTGATCTCACCGTGCGTGACTGCGGCTATGACGAGCGCCGGAACAACTTCCTCTTTGCCCTGATGCATGACGCCGGACGGCTCGGCGTGCATCTCGGCCTGGGCCTGGCGCGGGCCACCAGTTCGTACGACGATCCCTTTGAAGGACAACCCACGCTCGAACTGCCTGCCCGCTACCGCGTGACCGGAACTCGCGGCACGCAATACATCTCCTGCGATGCCGAAGCCCCCGAAGACGGCTTGCTCCAAGCTTTCTTGCTCCTCCTCGGCGGGCACGGCGAGGAACGCTTCGGCGGCATCCCGTACGTGCCGGAAGATCACCGATGACGCCCACTGCATCTGAGTTTCAGTGGATGCTCTTGCTCAGCCCGACCGACCTCACCACAGCTTCGCCGTGTGCTGTGGACTTCTGGAGCTTGACGCGCGAACTCCTGCACCGCCCTGGGGCCACGCACACCCTCCTGATCCAGCAAGAACACCGCTGGACACGCCAGACCTGCGCACTCAGCGCCGGCCAACTGCATGTCCCCGGCCCAGACCATCTCGACGCCCTGCTCTCCTTGGCCGCCCTGTATCTGGAGCACCCTGCGGTCGATCCCCGGCAACCTCAGCAGACCTCGAATTGGCGCAGCACGCACGTCGCCGTTCTGTACCGCCCACCCGGACAGCCGGCACAACTCCACGTACTCACCCTGTTCGCGCCAGCTGACGCCCTATGACTCGGTCTCTCCACGAGCCGTACTTGCTCTCGCTCCTGCCCGCGGACTGGCGCACTCCTCCCGGCCATAAGTTCCGCCCCGGACGGTTCATCAGTACCGCTGAGTATTACCGCACCTGGTTGGAAGCCGCGCTCGCCGCTGGTGACACCGAAACCCTCGTCTCCGTCCAGGGTCAAGCCCCCAAACGCCCCCTGCGGTGGTTCGCTCCAGGCATCTCCATGATTCACCTCGGCCATGAAGATCGAGACGGCCAGCGCTGGCAGCTCTACCGCTTCCCCGTCGCGGCCGCCCTCGCTGCCCTGGACTTGGACCTCGTCCACTTCGTGACACCCAAGAACGCACGCCTCAAACCCCTGAGTTGAGACCGCTTGAAAACAGACGTCACCCCCAGCTGGGGGTGACGTCGGAATCCTGGATGGTGGCTCAACTCCCCAGTCGAGTCACCGCCGCCCGCTCACTCTACCTGATCTGCCCACCTCAACGCCGCTCTTCGTGTGCCGCCAACACCCCACCATCGACGACAACAGCGCTGCCACGCCGGGCAAGCCCAGAAGCGCGGCCGCAGCACCCAAGCCAGCGCTCTCTTCGAGGTGTTAATGGGACTGCAGCAGTTGCTGGGCTACGGTGTCCAGCAGCGCTGGAACATGCCCAACCTCCCGGACGAAGAGGGTTCGGCTCTCCCAATAGACCATTCGCGCCGCACTGACACCGCTCACCTGCACGGTCGCGCGAATCAGAAAGTCATGCAGTCCCTCGTCCAGCGGATCAATCTCAATGAGCCGCCCGGCGAGCTGGACGCACTTGGCATAATCGCCCGCGCTATACCAAGCATCCATCGTTTCCAAACCGACCCGGATGATCCAGCGGCTCATGCGCTCACGCTCCGTCTCTACCCATTCACTGTCCGAGTCCTGAAAGAAATGTTTAACATTAAAGTCAGCCGTTAGCATGACATCTCGTTCACCGTTCAGCAAGGTATCTCGCGTCTGCTGCCAGTCCCACGTCAGGTGTACCCCCTCGCAGTGCACCCGGTACGTTTGGGTCACCGCGTCATACGGCACACACAGTCCGGGAACCAGCCGCTTGAGTTCATGACGCACCTGATGGATATAGTTCTTCGAACGTGCTGAAGAGACCCCTCCGAAGACTTCCGTCTGCAATGTCCGCAGCGTGGTTTCCTCTGATGAAGGAGGAAAGCGAGGGTCTCAACGAACTTCTTCAGCTGCAACCGGACACGCTGCCCGTTGACGAGGATTGCCGGACTCCCCAGCGTGACCAGGTGAATTTCAGCGACAGGAGGAGCGAGGTTTGCAGGCCCGCATAAGACCCGCTCATACTCGTGTGCTGCCAGCGTGCCGAGGAGCTGGCGCGTGCGTACCAGTGCCCCCAGCTCCAGGGCCAGGTGCTGCTGGCCCCCCAACATGACGTGGGCATCTGCCGCCTGACGTAACGCCTCGCGTGCCGCCGTGGATGAGCTGAACACGGCGTGAGCCTCGGTCAGATGTAGCAACACCCAGACCACCTCACGGGTACACCCATTGGCCTGAAAATAGCTTGAAGCCGCGTCTAGCCGCTCAACGCCACGGGGATCGGCCTGGCGGATCAGCGCCGCCCCCAGCCGCCAATCGAGATATGCCTGTGCTCGGGGCGTTGTCACGAGCACTTTCGCCCGGGCTAGGCTGCCGCGCTCAGCCGCCCCGTCCCCCACGGCGGTGGCGAGCGCAGTCAATCCAAGCTGCGCGTAGAACTCGGTTTCAGGTTGTTGCTGTTCGTGCGCCAAATGGACCGCTCGCCTGAACGCCTCGCGTGCTGGGTTCGATTTACCCTGTGCGTAGAACCACATGCCCCAGCGGTAGGGCAGCAGCGCAGAGGACAGCGGACAACGGGTCGCGTGCTTCTCAGCAGCACAGAGGGCTTGCTCGGCATCCCTGAACCTTCCCAGACAGGTGGCACTGGCGGCCTGTGCCAATTGCACATACACGCGGCGCATGGCGTTGGCGTGTTCTTCCGCAAACTCGAGGTACGCCTTGGCCTTTACGTCGTTCCCCTGGTGCGCCGCCACCAGGGCGATGGACTGGGCCACCGCTGACTGCACGAGCGGATCGGCACCGACCGCGTGACTCCAGGCCTCGTCAAGCAGCGCAGCGGCTCGGGCGACTTCTCCACATTGCTCTTCCAGAATGGCTCCTTCCCGTAAGGCCAAGGCAGCATCTCTAGCAGCCATCTGATCCACGTCCAGTGCATTGAGTTGCGAGCGTGCAGCAGCGAACTCCCCCTCGAAACGTAAACAGGTGGCCAGATCCACGCGTGCCCCCTGATCTCCTTTCGCCACAGCCGTGAGGAGCAGGCGCCGGGCCTTCAGCACGTTCCCGAGGTGCAGGTGACAGATACCACCCCAGCGAAAGTCCTGTGCCGCTGGCCGCTTGAGAGCCTCAAAGAGCTGGGCACCCTGCTGGTACTCACCTGATAAGACGGCTTTGAGGAGAGCTTGAGCCATAGTCTCAGCATATGTGAGGAACAGGAGGCCGTGGTGTAGAACTGACCAGCCCTCCGTCTTCCTGAGAATTGAATTGGCCTACGTCATTTTTGCTGTGTCAAACGCTCCAAACCGTTCCCTAAACGGAACCAAACCGGGGGGGGTCTAGCCTTGGCCTTGCGAGGACAAATGACAAAAACCCTAAAGAAAGCTCTCCTTTCGTTGTTGTGCTGTGCGTTCTTTGCGGCTGGATATGTCGGAGCTGATCCCAGCACTGGGCACGGTCCCGGATTGAAACCCGCCAGCCCCCCACCCCCTCCCGTCTGCACGACCTCGTGTGGGACTTGATCTCTATTCGTTTCTGCCGCTCAAGAGTGGCGGATGAAGCAAAAAACCTCTCGTTCACAAGGAGTTCAACATGAAACACTTCCAGCTTGCCATTCCCGTTCTGGCTGCTCTTGCTCTAGCGAGCTGTAACCAAACGCCACTGACAGCTCCTGAGGCAGCCCCAAATTCCAACGCCACGTCACAAGTGGACATAATTCTGCTTCGCCAAGAGACCGCTGTGGTAGGCCAGCAGATTAAAGTGGAAGTGGACGCCTTCGACAAAGCGGGCCGTCGCATTGCCGTTGCTGCTGAGGATTTGGTTTGGGAGAGCGAGGACTCCACGAAGCTGCGTATCGACGGTCCAGGACTCATCACGCCATTATCGAATGAGGCGGTCAACCTACGCGTCCGAACGGCGAACAACAGTACCTACACCACATACTTGGAGACTGCCCAGTCGAACCCTCTCTCGCCGATGTTGTCTGAAACCCCCTGGCTTTCCGGACAAGCAGCGACCGGCCGCAACTTCAGCCAGTTAGACAGCACGTGGGTGGGAAAGACGGTGAACGTGCAGGGCAACAGCTGCTCCACATCCACCGATGCTGAATGTGGGCAATGCACAGCTTTTGCAAAGGCTTTCGGCAATCAGATTGGGCCGACCAACACCACGGGCACTTGGAAGCTAGGTACATCCGTGTTGACACGTGGTGCCAACCCCACCCTGAAAGCTGGCGTCTACGCTGGTGATGCCGTAGCGACCTTCAGTGGCACAAGCTATTATGGGCACGTAGCGCTGTTCAATGGCTACAGTGCAAGCACCATGAATGTGAAGGATCAGAACTGGGGATCCTATCCCCTGAAGATCTCTTACCATGGTATTAGCGTCAAAAATCGACCAAATGGCGTACCCACCTGTAATACCACCTTCAGTACAGATACCTCGGATGCGTGCAACTTTCTTAAGGTCACCCTGTAAGCTGCTCAGTATGGCCTCTCGACTGTCACTGCTGCTTGCTTTGGGTGTCTCGGGTCTCATGGCGCATGCACTTGGGGGAACCGCTAACCGCACTTCCTTTCTTGACTCCTCGTACTGCCGCCAAGCAGTTTGCGTAAGTCAGGGCAGTGTAGAACTTGCTCAGGATCGCGAAGTAAGAATTTACACTCTGACGAGTGCTCGAGATGTAGAACTGCGGGTGTACTTTTTGGGAAGCGAGGCTATCGGTGCCGCATACATCTTTCCATTGACGGATACCTGGACTTATCGCGCAAAGCATGCCGCGTCGTTCTTCTCCGCAGCTCTGCACACACAACTGACGGCTGCAAGGGTCGAAGGATTTGCAAACTCCCCCCTGAGCGTCACACTCCATCTCGTAGACAGAGCGCGACGCTTCACCCTCTCGAACGATGTGTCGTCACCACCTGGAGATCCAACTCAACGAGTCCTACACGTCAAGTATGGGCGCGACCTTGTCTCAGAGGCACCAAGTAACTAACTCCATTTTTTAGGACACGGTTCAGTTTCATGCTTCGAGTAAGGCAGGTACAGCAGGCAGGAGGGACGGAAGACCGTCCTTCCTGCCACATTTAGGCCTGCTCAGAACACAGACATCATGGAGATAGGAGGTGAGCAGCGTGAAATTTCGGCTTTTCCCATCACTGCTGGTGCTGACAACAATTGGTGGTGCTTTCTCAGCTGGACTCTTGTTAACGAAGCGCAGTGAACCGTTTCGTCCAATTAACATTACAGGGCAACCCACACTTGGCGAGGCTGATGCACCTGTTCAGGTCGTGGTATTCGAGGATTTTAAGTGTCCTTTTTGCGCTAGGTATGAGCACGACGTTTTTCCACAACTGAAGTCGAGATACATAGATACAGGTAAAGTAAGATATAGCTTTGTCAATCTTGCCTTCCTTGGCCCCGACTCCATCACGGCGGCCCAAGCTGGTGAATGCGTTAACAAGCAAGAGTCACGACTCTTCTGGGATTTTGTCGAGAAGGTCTACCATCATCAGGGAAACGAAACGACGATTTGGGCCACACCAGACTCGCTTGGTGAACTAGCCGCCACCATTCCTGGGATCGAGGTTTCCGAGTTGCGGTCATGCTTATTGCAGCATACTTTTGCACAGGATGTAACGGCAGACCAGAAGCTGGCCGAGCATCATGATGTTAGAGGTACGCCGGAGATCTATGTGAATGGCATTCGAGTGACAGCCAAGACGACTGAAGGCATCAGCAACATGATCGAACTAGCACTGCAGAGCTCATACAGGTAGAAATGATCGTGACGATAACTGTCGCAGACGCTCGCTCATTTGGGCTACCCGCGGTTCTTCCGCATCCCGCATGCACCAGGTGCCCTGATGGGCTTGAGTTCTGAGCCAAAGATGCCAACACTGGTCTATGGATGCTTTCCTGCTCCCCAGTTTTGATTGATCTTGAGCATGACATTGAGGCAGATCAGCAACTTGGGCGCACAAGAGATCAAGGCAACCATTTCCGGTTTCTCTCGGTGGAGCAGTGGTTCATAGTGTGCTTGGATCGCCAGATTGAATCGGAGAGTCACCCTGGTGGCCATGTCGAAGGTGGTTCTGAATTCTGCTTGTCCTCCCTAAATGAAGCTCCCAGGGTAGCAATTCCCGCTTTCGGTCATCGGCTATGCCATCTGGCTCTGGCTGGCTGCCGCTGATCAAGATGCCGTGCTCGACTTCTTCCTTCAGCGGCACCACGACACCTCAGTGGCAAGGTCGTTTTTTAAATGTCTGCTAGTACAGCGTCAACCGAATAACCTATGAATTCGGGTACGTTGAGGCATGAAGAAGCATCTGGTCAGGCTGGCAGAGGCTGAACGGACGGAACTGCGGGCGTTCACGCGCAGTGGAACACGGAGCGCGCAGGCCATCACGCGGGCGCGACTGTTGCTGATGGCTGACCAACAGGGCGAATCCCGCAATGATGCCGACATCGCCAAGGCGCTGGGGATCACCGTGCCTACCGTGGAGGTCACGCGCAAACGGTACGTGCAGCACGGCCTGCAGGCCGTGCTGCAGCGGGCGCCACGCCAGGACAAGGGCATCCCGCAGAAAGTGGACGGGCGAGTAGAAGCCCAGCTGATCAGCCTGGCCTGCAGTCAGACACCGAACGGCGAGTCCAGTTGGACGCTGCAGATGCTGAGCGATGAGCTGGTCAGATTACAGCTCGTGGACAGCATCTCCCGCGAGACGGTGCGGAAAACGCTGAAAAAAATTCGCTCAGGCCGCACCTGAAACAGCAGTGGTGCATTCCACCCGAGCAGAACGCGGCCTTCGTCTGCGCCATGGAGGACGTGCTGGACGTCTACGAGCGTCCAGTGAACGCTCGCTTCCCGGTGATCTGTTTCGACGAGAAGCCCTGCCAGTTGATCCGGGACGTGCGGCAACCTGTCCAGGCGCAGCCTGGACGGCTCCAGCGCCAGGACAGCGAGTACGAGCGCTGTGGCACGGCCAACGTCTTTGGCTGGGTCGAGCCGCTGACTGGCCGCCGCGACGCCTGGGTGACCGCGCGGCGCACGAGCATCGACTACGCCCACGCTCTGAAGCGCGTGTCAGAGGCCTACCCCGATGCCGTGCAGATTGTCTTGGTGCAGGACAATCTCTCCACGCATTCCAAGGCGGCGCTGTATCACGCCTTTCCCGCCCCCGAAGCGCGGCGGCTCGCCGCGCGGTTTGACTTTCATTTCACGCCTCGGCACGGCTCCTGGCTGAACATGCAGGAACTGGAATTCTCGGCGCTCGCTCGCCAAGCGCTTCAGGAACGGGTCGGCGATCAGGCCGCTTTGGAGAGCACCGTGACTCACTGGATCGGCCGCCGCTGTGCGGCGGCCATCCCCATCCGCTGGCAATTCACGACCCCAGACGCGCGTATCAAACTTTGCCGCCTGTACCCTAAAATGATCGGCTGACGCTGTACTAGGTGAATAAACAACACCCAGACCACCTCAAGGGTACACCCATTGACTTTGAAATAGTTTGAAGCCGCGTCCAGCCACTCAAAGCCACGGGGATCGGCCTGGCAGATCAGCGCCGCCCCCAGCCGCCAATCCAGGTAAGCCTACACGCGGGGCGTTTTCACGAGTGCTTTCGCCCGTGCCAAGCTGCCGCGCTCAGCCGCCTCGTCCCCCAGGGCCGTCGCGAGCGCGGTCAATCCAAGCTGCGCATAGAACTCAGTTTCAGGTTGTTGTTGTTCACATGCTAAGCGGATCGCCTGCTCAAATGACTCACGGGCCGGTTGCCATTGGCCCTGAGTATAGAACCACATTCCCCAGCGGTAGGGGAGCAGCGGGGAGGACAGGAGGCCACCCTTCGCCTGTTTCTCAGCGGCAGCGAGAGCTTGCTCCGCGTCTCTGAACTTCCCCAAGTACGTGGCACTGGCCGCGCGCTAGGTGCACATACACGCGGCACATGGCATTGACATATTCCTCTGCGAACTGGAGGTACGCCTCAGCTTTCGCGCCATTCCCTTGGTGTGACGCCACCAGCGCGATGGATTGGGCCACAGCGGACTGCACGAGCGAGTCAGCACCGACCGCGTGACTCCACGCTTCGTCGAGTAATGCAGCAGCTCGGGCAATCTCACCGCACTGCTGCTCCAGAATGGCCCCTTCCCGCAGGGCCAGGGCGGCATCTCTGGCGCTCAACTGGTCTACGTTCAGAGCGCTGGGTTGTGCACGTGCTGCCGTGAACTCCCCCTCGAAACGTAAACAGGTGGCCAGATCCACGCGTGCCCCCTGATCGCCCTTCACCACCGCTGTGAGCAGCAACCGGCGGGCCATCAGTACGTTGCCGAGGTGCAGGTGACAGACTCCACTCCAGCGGAAGTCCTGTGCGCTCGGGCGCTTGAGAGCGTCAAAAAGCTGGACACCTTGCTGGTACTGACCGGCCAGGACGGTTTTGAGGAGGGCCTGAGCCATAGCCCAGCATAGGTGAGGAACCAAAGACCGTGGTGCAGAATTGACCAGCCTCTTGCCTTCCTGAAACTACATTGATCTCCCTCATTTTCTTCGTACGAGACGCCCCAAACCGTTTCCTAAACGGAACCAAACCGGGGGGAGCCTAGCCTTAGCCATACGATGAAAACCCTGAAACAAGTTCTCCTTTCATTGTGTTGTGCGCTCTTCGCGGCTGGCTATGCCGCAGCTGATCCCAGCACCGGGCATGAACCCAGTCTGAAGCCTGCAGCTGGGTCACCTCCGGTAGTGACGCCCAAGTCTTACCTCTGGTAAGACCTGATCTCGGTCGGTTTCTGCTGTTCAAATGCAGTAGATCTCAATAAGCCTCTCTGTTTTAAGGAGTTACTGTATGCGCAATCTCACTGTTATATCGACCATTCTGTCACTCTCGACTATCTTGGCCGCATGCAGCAACGAAACTGCACAGTCCCAAAATTTAACTCCCCCTGCAGTACAGCAACCCGCAGATGTATCTATCATCCCCTTCTACATCTTTACAGACGCTGCGCAGTTGCGTCTCGTTTCTGGGAGCGCTTTCACCGAGGAGGATAAGGCGCAGGTTCCTGACGGACGTTTGTATGTCCATGATAAACAGAAAGATACATATCGTCCGGTCACGACTACAACACAATTTGGAGAACATTTTTACGCGGATGGAGGTGCACTCTCTTCCGACAACCGCACTGCATACACTGTCATCAACGCAAACGGCGACTGGATCCTTTATTCCATTGAACTACAGAGTGGACAGGTCATTCCACTCCTTAATCGCAGCACGGCAAAGCAAAATGGCCTGACCGAAGTAGAAGGCGAAACACTGATCGTTTCACCAAATGGCGAGACGCTCGCATTCCGAGGTTATACGATTCATAATGACGAACGATCCGATGAAACCTCGCACACCAATGCAATTTATACTATCGATCTCAAGAGTGGTATCAGCGCGCAGAATATTAATAGGCTCACAAAAATTAATGTTCAAAGCTCGGGAAACCTACCCTATCCGAACTTCGACGAAACTAGCCGTTTAATAGAGTCTCCTCACCAGACGACTCAAGTCTCTGCGGAAGTACGAGGCGCACTTCAGGCCCAAGATTTGGGAATTGTAGGCCGACTCCCCTATCAGGGTATTGCAGCCTTGACAGATACGTTTCACGGTACTGGAATGGCGAGTGGGTATTCGTGGGGCATAGGACTTGACTTTGGTCCGCGCCCACGAGACGTGGCGAAGGCAGCCCGTGCTATTTCAAGTGGCGTCGTCAAGAATGTTTACCAGAGTGGCTGCGGCGTATACTTGAAGGTTGACCACACGACAACAACTGCTGACACCTACTATTGTCATCTCGAAACAGGTAGTCCTGCCAGCTATGGCATTACCGATGGCAAGCCTGTCTCAGAAGGCCAAGCAATGGGTTTGATTGGGTCTACAGGAGCAGCTGCTAAGCATCTGCACATCGCGCTAATTCAGGGTGATGTCTACGGCTTCCGCGGTCGTGATCCTACCCGCGCCGGATGCAACATCTATAGCAACAACTGGGTTCTGCTTCGAGAATACGAGTTTGTTGCCAATCCGTGTTGAGGAAGTAAATGAGTGGATGTGGACAATTTTCAACCGTCCACATCCAGACTTCTTGCGTCAGTCAAGAATCAGCCATCATGTCTACCTTTTGAAAGAGGGTGTTGTTCATCTATGAGCCGCAGATTGCTGTATTTCACAATTATTGTAGAAATTCTGACCAGTCAGAGTTTGGCTATCTCTTCTGACTGGCTTCAACCTTCACACTTTACCTCTAAGGATAGCCGTAAGCCCGATCTTCATGAACAACTGGTGTTCGCACGGATTTACTGCGATAAATTCCCTATGCCAGAATGCAATCCAGAGATAGTTGGGCGAAATGTTTACTACGCCAATCTAATATCCGATAGTATCGTGTACGGTAGTTTCGCCAAGGCAAATAGCCGGGAAGCGTTGGTAACCATATGCGCAGCTGAGAGCGAGCGTTGTAGCGGGGCGACCCTGTTCCGGTGGATGCGCAATCAATGGCAGATCATTCACCGCACTCCGGGAATCACGCCTCGTGACTGTTTAAAATTTCGTGGCGTAAATGGGCGGGATTTCTTGGCTTGCCGAGGCAATGTGCGGTTTCTTCCTGACTTGGGTCTGAGCTTGAATCTTGTGGCTGTTGGGGGCAGGCGAACCTACAGTAAGGTTTTATTTCCTCAGCTCTCCCTTGACTGTCGTAAAGCAAAAGGTTCCACGCCCTTCTTCCGCTTTGGCGAATGGGCACGGCAGGATGTTAATGGTGATGGACATCAAGACTTGACAATGGAGCTCCGTCAGTTTGATCTGGTCTTTGCAGATGCGAAGCAGTGCCAGCAACTTGAGGCGCAGAGTTCCCAACTGCAGAGGGAAAAGCTCACTTGGATTGTGCAAGACAATGCTTTTATTCCTGATCAGCAAACTCGACAAAAAGTTTTAGACGTGACCCGATGAGATCGCCACGCCGTCCAGTTTTTGGGGGGGCACTCTACCAGCGCCTTACTGCTCACACTTGACAACCCACAGTATTTGCAATATCAGTGCCGCCTGCGATTCAGTTCGCCATCAGCCTCCACTCTTATTCTGGAAATATTTATGATCGCCTCGCTCCTAGCCATGACAGCTCTTGCCCTTCCAACTTGGAATGCTTCTTCGCCAATCGTGAAACACGATACCCGGGCCCCAGATGCCCACGAGGCTCAGGTGTTCGGTACGGCCTACTGCGTCGGGCGCACGAACTGTGAAGTGAAGTTTCAACCCATCGGTGTTGCGGGTAAAACAATTCCAGTGATGAACAACCGCGTCCCGGTCAGTCTCGCCTATGGCAGCTTCTCGCGGCCCAATGTGCAGGAAGTCTTAATGACGTTGTGCCTTGCACAAAGCGACGCCTGTGATGGTGTGACCCTGCTCCGCCGTGAGCGTGGGCAATGGAAGGCCGTATACCATACGGAAGGCGTCACGCCCCGCGACTGTTTAACGTTTCGCCGCTTCGATAGGCGTGACCAGTTGGCCTGTCGTGGGAATGAATTTGTGATGTTCGGCGTGAAGCTCCATCTGGTCACGGCCAATGCGACCCACGCCACACAAAAGACGTTGCTGGATGGGGAACTTCAGGGCTGTGGGTCAAACGAAGTCATCTTCACGCACTTGGGCAGTTGGCGCAAGCAAGATGTCAACAATGACCGGCGTCCTGATGTCGTTGTAGACGTGTATCGATACAAGCTCCAGCTCGCACGCTCCAGCTGTCCGCCACACGAACCGTCTCACGTGGAGGGAGAGCGCACAGAAAGACGCTGGGCAATGTAACAGGAACAACGCTCACATCACGAACCTCAGCAAGATGTCCGGAGTGGCCCAGTGTATGGACAGAGCTGCTGGCGGATCTCTCGAGGCACTTGGTTCTCCAAGCGGCAGCAGACTCACTGCCTCCGTCAGATGCAACAGCACCCAGACCACTTCACGTGTACATCTCCTGAAGGAACCCGCGTTCAGGATACATCTGAGTTCAGTGATCGCAGAACGTCAAGCGGCGTGACTCAGCTGTAGAGAGCCGAATAACAGCGTCTGAAACATACTTGAGAGATGTGCCGCTGATCAGAGCAACCTTAGATCTTAAGCAAGGGGGAGGTGACTTCGGAGATGCATATGCTTCACACCTGGTCTGGTGTCGTGTTGATGAGTATCCTGGTGTCTTGTTCCCCACCGTCTCAGGATGGGCAGGACATAAAACGTGTGATACGAGCGGCCGTAGAAGCATCGCCAACAGTCTTCGGTCGCTTGTTCAAAGCAAGCAAAGTTGGGGACGAAATACCTGCATCACAAGCATTTACGGCCCTGATTCCACCCAATAAGAGTATTGAAAGTATCATGCAAAACTCCGGACATACCTTAGAGAGTTTTGCTTCATCGTCAAAGGGCAAAGACTTTGTCAGAAATCACCTTCTGACCAAAGAAGTTGACATAAGAGTTTCGAATGTGTATGTAAATCTTCTTGGGAAGCAGGTGACGATCACTGTAGATGAATCTCCATGCCGTTCAGTCTTTAACGGTGTTGGTGTCAGGATATGTTCAGAGCATCCTGACACCAACCTCCTGAATGGCAGTATTTATTTTTTGAGTGATATCCTCCCATTTTGAACTCAATAGCCTTGACGTCGTTATCGTCCTTGGGTCATTGACTTCTCTCTTAATCTCTGCATAAGTCAGCAACACGGTGAGGGCAAAAGCGGCGTCCCAGTGCGGGATGTCGCTTCTCCTTCAACAGTTGAACAGTCAACGGCGCACGTAGAAAGGACACCCCCGACCATTCCAGTCGGGGGTGCACTCTTGAAATCCTGGAGGGGAGATCAACTCCCCAGTCGATCTCCCGCCGCCCGAGTACTCTACCCGATCTTACTCCCACACGTCGTCGACCTTCGGTTGCACATCGTCAATTGCACACCCGATCTTCGGCGCCCGCTAAGACCCGCAAGGCATACCCGACCATGGACAGCAACATCGCGGTGGTCGCCCCACCAGCCAAGCCCAGAAATGCAGCAGCATGCAGGCCGTGGTACGCCGCCTGCAACGGCTCATCCCGCCCAGCCGCTAACTGCTGGTAATACCCCTGCCCTAAGCCCGGCAAGTCCAAGCCCCGCTCCCCGGCCAGCGCGGCCACATCTACGGCGTGCCGTTCCACTTGCTCAGCGAACTCCACCAGCACGGGCCCAGACAACCGCTCGGCACTCAGCACCGCCCCGAACTCAACGGCCGCCACCGCCTGAAGCGTCAACGCAATACACGTCTCGAACGTCTGTTGATTGTGCAAACTGAAGCTCGGTGGCGCAGCAGAAACTGTCATCTCTTCTAGCCTCGGGGTGGGCCGGGGTGACTGTCAAGCGATAGGGCACCATCCGCGTCACCCCCAGCCGATCCACTCTAGACACAGGAGGCCCGCCATGACCGATCCCGCCCCACTGGAGTTCCCCCCATGCTGAGCTTGGGCGACCTGCTCAATCCCCTCGCTCTCTCCGGACACTGCGAAGACCCCGAGCACCGTCAGCTCCTCATGGGCAGCGTCCTGCAACTGATGACCGGACGCGCCGGCCCCTGGCCGCACGACGACCCCGTCTGGGCCAGCCTCCTGCCCCTCATTCCGCAAGGCACGCACCGCCGCACCCTCAACCCGGACGACCCTTCCTTCACTTTCTCCGTTCCCTTGACGCTGGCGGCCGACCAGCTCGGGCAGCTCATCACCTTGCCCTGGCTGTTGGGCGGAGAACTCGGGGAGATCCTGGGTGAAATCGTCTGGCATCAGCCGCTCACCGTCCAAGTGC